>CATLHC010000010.1 GCA_949948775.1 uncultured Oscillospiraceae bacterium | reverse complement strand
AAAACTGCCTGGTGAACAGGGGCTCCGAGGCGGAGCGGGGCTTCTCCTCCATGACGGAGGGCTCCACCGGCTCCATGCCCAGGGCCAGGGCGGGGAGGGAGTCTGTCACCAGATTCAGCCATAGCAGCTGCACCGCCACCAGGGGGGGCTGGTGGAAGTTGAAGAGAGTCGCCAGGAAGAGGGTGACGATCTCGCCGATGTTGCAGGACAGCAGGTAGTGGATGGCCTTCTTGATATTGGAGTAGATGCCCCGGCCCTGCTCCACCGCCTTGACGATGGTGGCGAAGTTGTCATCGGTGAGGATCATGTCCGCCGCGCCCTTGGCCACGTCGGTGCCGGTGATGCCCATGGCGCAGCCGATATCCGCCACCTTTAGAGCGGGGGCGTCGTTGACCCCATCCCCGGTCATGGCCACCACCATGCCCTTTTTCTGCCAGGCCTTGACGATGCGCATTTTGTGCTCCGGGGACACCCGGGCGTAGACGGCGAATTTGTCCACGTCCTGCTCCAGCAGCTCCTGGGGCATGAAGTCCAGATCCTCGCCGGTGATGGCCAGGTCGCCGGGCCGGAAGATGTCCAGCTCCTTGGCGATGGCCACGGCGGTGAGCTTGTGGTCGCCGGTGATCATGACAGGGCGGATGCCGGCGGCGTAGCACTGGGCCACCGCGTCCTTGACCTCCAGCCGGGGCGGGTCGATCATGCCCACCAGGCCCACAAAGGTGAGGTTTTGCTCCAATTCCCCGCTGGTGGGCTCTCCAGAGGGTAATTTTTCGATGTCCTTATACCCGCAGGCAAGGACCCGCAGGGCCTGGTCCGCCATAGAGGCGTTGGCGGCCTCCGCGTCCCGGGCCAGGGAGGCGGTGAGGGGGGTGACGCCCCCCGCCAGGATGTGGGTGCACCGGGAGAGGAGCACATCCGGAGCGCCCTTCACCATCACCCGGTATTTGCCCGGGTGGTCGGGCAGGGGGTGGACGGTGCTCATCAGCTTCCGGTCGGAGTCGAAGGGCAGCTCGGCCACCCGGGGCATCTCCCGCTCCAGGGCATTCTTGTCCAGGCCGTCCAGCAGGGCGGCGTCCACAAAGGCGGTTTCGGTGGGGTCGCCGGTGGTCTTTCCGTCGGGGTGCAGCACGGTGTCGTTGCACAGCGTCCCGATGGTCAGCGCCTCTTTGCGGTGGCGGTCGCCGGGGGTCCACACCTGCTTCACCGTCATTTTGTTCATGGTGAGGGTGCCCGTCTTGTCCGAGCAGATCACCCCGGCGCAGCCCAGAGTCTCCACCGCCGGGAGCTTTTTCACGATGGCGTTGTGCTTCACCATACGCTGGACTCCCAGGGCCAGCACAATGGTGACGATGGCGGGCAGGCCCTCCGGGATGGCGGCCACCGCCAGGGAGACGGCGGCCATGAGCATCTCCAGAAGGGGCCGGTGGTACAGAAGGCCCACCCCGAACATCACCGCGCACACCGCCAGGCACACAAAGGACAGGGTCTTGGAGATCTCCGCCAGCTTGCGCTGGAGGGGGGTGGAGGTATCCTCCTCCCCCATGAGCATCCCGGCGATGCGGCCCACCTCGGTGTTCATGCCGGTGTCGGTGACCACGCAGACGGCCCGGCCATTGGTGATGACGGTGGACGAAATCACCATATTGCTCCGGTCCCCCAGCACGGTCTCGACGGGCAAGACCTCGTCCGCCTGCTTGTTCACCGGCACGGACTCGCCCGTCATGGCGGACTCGTCCGCCTTCAGGTTGGCGCACTCCAGGATGCGGGCGTCGGCGGGCACCAGGTCCCCCGCCTCCAGCACGATGATGTCGCCGGGCACCAGCTGGTCGGTCTCCAGCCGGATCTGCTCCCCACCCCGGACCACCTTAGCCAGCGGCGCGGACATTTTTTGCAGGGCCTCCAGAGCCTTTTCCGCGCTGTCCTCCTGGGAGATGGAGATGCAGGCGTTCACCACCACAATGACCAGGATGATGACCGCCTCCACCCAGTCCTCGCCCCCCGACGACAGCAGGGATAGCGCCGCCGCGGCCAGGAGGACCAGAATCATGGGGTCCCGCATCTGGTCCAGGAACCGGACCCAGAGGGGCTTTTTTGGGGCGCCGGCCAGTTTGTTGGGGCCGTACTGCTCCAGCCGTTCCTGGGCCTGCCTGGGGGAGAGGCCGGAGCGGCTGGAACCCAGCTCGCTGAGCGTCTGGTGGTCGGTCTTGGCGTACCATTGGCTCATGGTTCAACACTCCTTTTCTGTACATTCTAACTATAGCGTTTTTTCGCGTCGAATGTTAGGGAAGGGGACAAGCAGGAAATAAAAAAGACCTATCCGCAGCCTGAGACTGCGGATAGGTCTTATCGTTTCATACGAGACCAGGTGGGAATCACCTTGCTGTTGGCGCTCGTAACGGGACAAGCCCGCCGATTACTCCCCTATCGCTTGAGGGAGATGATATCAGAACAGAAAACATTTGTCAAGGGGGTGGCTTGGACGATTTTTCGCCGCTGTCAAAGACCAGGGCTTACCCCACGGCTTCACTCTCCGCCGGGGCGTCCTTCTCCTCCAGGGCCTGCTGATAGGCGTTCATCCGGGCGTAGAAGTCGGCCACGTCCAGGCCGGTCAGCGCGTCGGAGCGAACGATTTCCGCCTCCTCCCGCCATTGCGCGGCCTGATCGTTCAGGGCGGAGGCGCGGAAATCATTCCTGTACCCGGTAAGGGTCTCCTCCGAGAAGGGGAGCCGCAGGATGATGTGATAGCCGAATTCCGTCTCCACGATGCCGGACATCTCGCCGTCTTTCAGGGCCAGGGAAGCGGCCTCAAAGGGCTCCACCATGGTAAGGTCGGGGCCGGCGATGTAGCCGTCCGGATTGTTCTGGGGGTTGTCCTCGCTGTTGGCCATCATCAGCTCGTCGAATTTGGCCTCCAGGCCATCTGCGGCCACCCCCTGAAGCTGGGAGAGCAGATCCTCCGCCTTGGACCGCTTCGCGGCGATCTGGTCGTCGGGCAGGGGCTGGCGGTTATCGTCCACCGTCTTGAGCAGGATATGCTTCACCCGGTATATCTTGTTGTCGTCCAGATATTTTGCCAGCTCCTGGTCGGTCGGCTCGTGGGTGACGGCGGCCAGCATGTTGTTATAATAGGCGTCGGCCAGGAACAGGTACTCGATGGAGCTGTCGGTGAGTCCATAGCCGGATTTGAACAGCTCGATGGTGTCCGGGCTGGCGGCGGCCTGGTCCCGCGCCTCCTGGACCTGAGCGTCGGTGGGCAGGCAGCCCAGCTCCGCGGCCTTCTGCCGCAGCAGCACCTCGCTGACGCACAGAGAGACCGCCTGATCCAGCATTGCGTCGCCATAGTCGGAGAGCGTCAGGCCGTACAGGCCGTATTGATACATGAACACATAGCAGTTGTAGTTCAGCCAGTAGAGCATCAGGTCGGCGGAGATTTCCTCGCCGTTGACGGTGAGCAGCACGTCGTCGGCGGACAGCCCCGCCGCGAACTCCAGGGGGGGCTTGGTCAGATCGGCCACGATCTCCGGGGAGGCGCTGGCCGCCGGATCGCCGGAGACGGCGGCAGAGGGGGCGGCAGAGGGGTCGCCAGCCGTGGGTTTGGCGGTAGTGTTGCAGGCGAAAAGGGACAGGGCCATAGCCCCAGACAGGACCAGGGCCAGCAGTCGTTTCCAATTTTTCATCAGATTCTCCAATCATGAGGCAGATTTTTCGCGGGCCAAAAGATCGCTGGGAGGTATTATACATCAAGACAGGGGGAAATGCAAATCAAGTCTCCGGGGAAGGGAGCAAAAGCGCCCCGTAGTGCTCCACCGCTTGGGCGGCCGAGCGCAGAGGATCATCCGTTTTACGCAGTTTTAAAGTAAAGGAGGGGGTGTCGCCGGGGGAGAACAGCATCCGGCCGGGGTACTGCCCCGCCAGGGCGGCAATGGACTCCAAATCGAACTGCTCCAGGGTGAAGACCAGGGACGCGCCCTTCTGGGAGATGTCCTTGATGTGGCAGGCCGACCCCTGCCCCCGGAGCAGGGCCACCGAGAGCAGGTTGTTCACCTGCCGGGGCGGGTCGCCGAAACGGTCAATGAGCTCGTCGGTGACATCGTCGGCGTCCTCCTGGGTGCGCACCCGGGCGATGCGCCGGTACAAATCCATCCGCTGGCCCGCGTCGGGCACGTATTTGTCCGGGATGGAGGCGGACACCGTCAGATCCACCGTGCACTCGGGCAGGCGGACGGGCTTCTCTCCCTTCTCCTCCAGCACCGCCTCCTCCAGCAGCTTGAGATACAGGTCATAGCCCACGCTCATCAGGAAGCCGGACTGCTCCGGCCCCAGCAGGTTGCCCGCCCCCCGGATCTCCAGATCCCGCATGGCGATTTTGAACCCGGACCCGAACTCGGCGTACTCCCGGATGGCACTGAGGCGCTTGGCGGCGATCTCCGTCAGCACCTTGCCCTGGCGATAGGTCATGTAGGCGTAGGCCCGCCGGGGGGAGCGCCCCACCCGGCCCCGGATCTGGTGGAGCTGGCTAAGGCCCATCTTGTCCGCGTCCTCGATGATGAGGGTGTTCACGTTGGCGATGTCGATGCCCGTCTCGATGATGGTGGTGCACACCAGCACGTCCACCTCCCCGTCGGACACCCGGGTCATCACGTCGGAAAGCTCCTCCTGGCTCATTTTGCCGTGGCCCACCGCCACCACCGCGTCCTCCCCCAGCATCTCCTTGATGCGGGCGGCGGTGCGCTCAATGGTGTCCACCCGGTTGTGGAGGTAGTACACCTGGCCCCCCCGCTCCAGCTCCCGGCGCATGGCGTCGGCCAGCACCGACCAGTCGTGCTCCAGCACATAGGTCTGCACCGGCTGGCGGTTGGAGGGGGGCTCCTCAATGGCGGACATGTCCCGGATGCCGGAGAGCGCCATGTTCAGCGTCCGGGGGATGGGGGTGGCGGAGAGGGTGAGGACATCCACCTGCCTGGACATCTCTTTTAAGCGCTCCTTGTGGGTGACGCCGAAGCGCTGTTCCTCGTCCACCACCAGCAGGCCCAGGTCTTTAAAATGCACGTCCTTTTGCAGCAGCCGGTGGGTGCCGATGAGCAGGTCCACCGAGCCGTTCTCCACCCCGGCCAGGGCCTTTTTCATCTGGGCGGGGGTGCGGAAGCGGCTGACCACCTCGATCTCCACCGGATATTTGGCGAAGCGGGAGCGGGCCGTCAGGTAGTGCTGGCGGGCCAGCACAGTGGTGGGCACCAGGATGGCCGCCTGCTTGCCGTCCAGCACGCACTTCATCACGGCCCGCAGGGCCACCTCGGTCTTACCGTAGCCCACGTCGCCGCACAGCAGCCGGTCCATGGGGCGGGGGGTCTCCATATCCCTCTTGATCTCCCGGATGGAGCGCAGCTGGTCCTCCGTCTCGTCGTAGGGGAAGTCCTCCTCAAACTCCTTTTGCCAGGGGGAGTCGGGGGCGAAGGCGTAGCCCGGTTGGCGCTGGCGCTGGGCGTAGAGCTGGATGAGGCCCTTTGCCAAATCCTTCACCGCTTTGCGGGTGCGGGTCTTGGCCTTCTCCCAGTCCGTGCCCCCCAGCTTGGACAGCTTTTTGGTCTCCGGGTCGTCGCCGCTCCCGATGTACTTGGCGATGGCGTCCAGCTGGGTGGCGGGGAGGTAGAGCACGTCCGCCCCGGCGTAGGCCAGCTTGACGTAGTCCTTGTCCACCCCGTCCACCGTCATCTTCACCATGCCCACGAAGCGGCCGATGCCGTGGTGCTCGTGGACGATCAGATCTCCGGGGGATAGATCTGTAAAGGAGTCCACCTTGCGGCGGTCCGCGGCGTGCTTGAGCCGCTTGCCCTTCCGCCGGGGTTCGTTCCCTCCCTCGGTGAGCACCGCGTAGGGACAGCCCAGGTAGTCAAACCCAGCCGACAGCCCCCCCACCGCGATGGTGATGCCCCCCGGTTGGGGCAGCTCGTGGAGCTGGAAGTCTACCGCCGAGCGGATCTTCCGCTCCCGCAGCAGGGACTGGAGATTTAAGGCCCGCTGCTCGCTGCCCACCAGCACCACGGCGGCGGTGTTGGCGCTTTGCAGCTGGGTCAAATCCGCCGCCGCCGTATCCAAACTGGCCCCGAAGGAGGACAGCTGGCGGCCCTGGGCGGTCAGGATATCCTTTGGCGGCAAGGGAGCGGCAGAGGTGGTGAAGGAATCCAGAAAGCACAGGGCGTGGTCCGACAGGACGGCCATCAGCTCGTCCATAGTGGCGGAAAACACCGCCTTTCTTCCCTCAATAGCCCCGTTTTCAATCAGAGTTTTAATATCCTCGCTGAGCTGCCACAGCCAGTTTTTACCCCGCTCCGCCACCCGGCTGGACTCGGACAGGCAAACCACGGCGTCCGGGGGCAGGTGGTGGGCGGCGGTGGCCAGGGTCTTGTACCGGGCGGGGAGCCGGCGGTCGCCAAGGCGTTCCCAGTTCCCGCGCTCGTCCTTGACGGGGAGCAGCTCGCTCACCGGCAGGAACACCGCCTTGTCCAGCCGCCCCACCCGGCGCTGGGATGCCACGTCGAACAGCCCCATGGAGTCCACGTCCCGGTCCCAGAACTCCACCCGGACGGGGT
Source organism: uncultured Oscillospiraceae bacterium (assembly GCA_949948775.1). Classification (GTDB taxonomy): domain Bacteria; phylum Bacillota; class Clostridia; order Oscillospirales; family Oscillospiraceae; genus Enterenecus. The sequence continues at coordinate 43,889 of CATLHC010000010.1, read as the reverse complement.
CGTCCATGCCGGGGGAGAACACGTCCAGGATACCCCCCCGCAGGGCGAACTGGCCAACCCCCTCCACCTGCTGGCAGCGGGTGTAGCCCAGAGCCGCCAGCCGGTCGGCCAGCTCGTCCAGGTCGTAGCTGCCCTTGGCCTCCACCTCCACCACGTGGGCGGCCAGCTCCTCCGGCGGCAGGGTGCGCTGCAAAAGACCCTCCACCGTGGCGGCGATGAGCTTGGCTTTGCCCTGGGCCATGGCGTAGAAGGCGGCCAGGCGCTGGTGCTCCCACTGGCGGGAGGCCACCGCGCCGTCATGGAATAGGTATTCGCGGGCGCCGATCATAATGACGGGCTCTCCCGTCAGGGCGGTCACGTCCGCCGCCAGCCGGGCGCATTCCCCCTCGTCGGCGCACACCAGCACCACCGGAACACCCAGCCGCGACCGCAGCCCAGCCGCGAAGTGGGCCCGGTGGACCGGGGACAGCCCCGCCACCTCCACCGGAGAGCGGCCCGCCTCCAGGTCGGCCGTCAGGCGGAGAAATTCCGGCACCTCATTTAAAATGTTCAGCAGCAGTTTCATGGATCGACCTCAAGTTTGAAAAATTAGAAAAGAAGAGTGGGCGAGACGGGACCGCGGGTCAATTATACCGGTTCATGGCCTTTTGCGGCCCATCCTTCAAAAAGCATTCCACCGCGTCGGCCGCCTGTCGAACCGCCTCGTCCATCCGCTTTTTGTCCTCGCCCTGGAATTTGCTCAACACCCAGTCGGCCATGTCGTAGTCCGGGTGGGGCTTTCCTCCTACCCCCACCTTGAGCCGGGGAAACTGGTCGGAGCCCAGATGCTGAATGATGCTCTTCAGCCCGTTGTGCCCCCCGGCGGAGCCGCCTGTGCGGATGCGCAGCCGGCCCAAAGGCAGGTCCACATCGTCGGAGATGACCAGCACATGGTCCGGCGCCAGCTTATAAAACCGCGCCGCCTCCCCCACCGCCTCGCCGGACAGATTCATGTAGGTGGCGGGTTTCATCACCAGCGCGCCCTGGCCGCCGATGACGGCGGTGTTGGTCAGCGCGTGGTATTTTAGCCGCTGGATGGGGAAGCGCCCCCGTTCGCCCAGCTCGTCCGCCACCATAAAGCCCACGTTATGGCGGGTGCCCTCATACTGATCGCCCGGGTTGCCCAGGCCCACGATCAGCCAGGCCACCGGCGCCTTTTTTTGAAAAAACACGTCGACACCTCCCCCAAAGGGAACAACCGCCCCGGAGCTTTGCCCCGGAGCGGAGTTTTTCTCTATCATTAAGAATTTGCGGGGTACAGCCGCCCTCACTGCCACAGTTTGGACACCGAGCGCTCCTCATAGATGCGCTCAATGGCGTCGGCAAACAGGTGGGCGACGGACAAGTACTTGATCTTCGGGCAGATCTCCGCGATATTGTCCCGGGGCTGGATGGTGTCCAGGAACACCACCTCATCCAGCACAGACTCGTTGATGCGCTGGATAGCGGGACCGGAGAGCACGCCGTGGCTGGCGCAGGCGGTGACGGACTTGGCGTGGCCGATCTCCACCAGCGCTTTGGCGGCGTGGCACAGGGACCCGCCGGTGTCCACCATGTCGTCCAACAAAATGACGTTCTTGCCGGTGACGTCGCCGATGATGTTCATGACCTCGGAGGAGTTGGCCTTCTGCCGGCGCTTATCCACGATGGCCATGGGCATATCCAGCTTTTGGGCAAAGGCCCGGGCCCGGGCCACGCTGCCCACATCGGGGGAGACGATCATGGTATCGTTGTGGACGGGGGCGAAGCGGCGGAAAAAGTGCTCCACAAACACGGGGGAACCCAGCAGGTTGTCCACCGGAATGTCAAAAAAGCCCTGGATCTGGTTGGCGTGGAGATCCATAGTCAGCACCCGGTCGGCGCCCGCCCTGGTGATCAGGTTGGCCACCAGCTTGGCGGAAATAGGATCGCGGGGCTTGGTCTTGCGGTCCTGCCGGGCATAGCCGAAGTAGGGGATTACGGCGGTGATGCGCCCGGCGGAGGCCCGCCGCAGCGCGTCGATCATGATAAGCAGCTCCATCAGGTTGTCGTTCACCGGGGAGCAGGTAGATTGAATCACGAACACGTCGGAGCCGCGCACGGTCTCGTAAATGGACACGAAATTTTCACCGTCGGAAAACGCGCCGGTCTCGGCGTCTCCCAGGGGGATGCTCAATTCCTTGCAGATGTCGCGGGCCAGAGCCTTGCTGGAACTGCCGGAAAAGATCTTCAAATCCTTACCGTGTGAGATCATGCTTCCCATCTTCCTCTCTTAAAATAACGTAATATTCACTTCCACCCATATTTCAACTTCCAGCGCACGGCGAGAAGCGGATTGTCGCAGAAACATTATACCAGAAATCAGGGGTTTTTGAAGGGATTTTTCAAACTTCCGAAAAATTGTATTATTTTGACGAAAGGCAGGGGGACGAAAGAGGAAAAAGCGGTGAAAATGTCGAGAGGATCGTAAATTGCTTTAAGCGGCGGTGGAGGGCAGCCAGCGCTGCACCCGCCGGGTCTGATACAGGTGAACCACCTCCAGGGTGGCGCAGATTTTGTCCGCCATATTGACCACCAGGGCCTCCCGGCACCGGGGCAGGTGGACGGCCAGAGGGAACATGTGGGAGACGATGGCGTTTTTTTCTTTCTCACTCAGGTCGGGGCACAGGGCGGCGGCGTTGCGCAGGGCGAACTCCGGGTGGTCCAGGCACTGGTTGCCGGGGTGGGCGGAGCCGTCGGCGGGGTCGTAGAGGTACAGGTCGTGGAGCAGCCCCGCCCGGGCGGCGGCCCGGTAGTCCCAGCCGAGCCTGCGGGCCAGCCGGAAGGCCATGTAGGACACGAACAGGGAGTGCTGGTAGCAGGTGATGGAGAAGTGGTGACGCCACCGCTTCATGGAGCTGACCTCGCTGGTGTCCAGCAGGGCGCCTACGCACTCCAAAAAGGCGGCGGCGTTCAAATCGTGGTTGGACATAGGAAAAGACCCCTTTCTAAATCAAATGGATGAAATGAGTCGAATTTGGTTTTTTTTGACACATTTAGCCCGGTTGTAAGGCTGTACAGCCACATTATAGCAGGAATTAGGCCGGTTGTCAGCACCCTTTTTCAAATTTTTATCTGCAAAATTTGGGGGTGCTCCGGCTTGACAGGGCGGAGGGACTGTGCTATCATAACTGTACTAAGACATACAGTACAATTGATACAATTTCGGAAAGGAGGCGGGGCCATGCTCAGCCTGAATTACCGGGACAGCCGCCCCATCTACGAACAGGTCCGGGACGGCCTGCGCCGTCTCATCATCACGGGGGCCATCCCGCCGGGAGATAAGCTGCCCTCCGTCCGAGCCATGGCCGGCCAGTTGGCCATCAACCCCAACACCATCCAGCGGGCCTACGAGTCGCTGGAGCAGGAGGGCTACGCCTACTCGGTGCCGGGGAAGGGGAGCTTTGCCGCGCTGCCCCAGGATGTCACCGACAAGCGCCGGGAGGAGCTGCTCGAAAAGCTGGACGCCATCGTCCAGGAGCTGGTGTACTTGGGGATGACGCCGGCCGAGATTGGCCGGCGCTGCGCGGCCTGGAAGGAGGAGACACAATGATTGAAGTGAAAAACGTGGTCAAGAGCTTCGACGGCTTTCACGCCCTGGACGATCTGACCATGACGGTGCCCAAGGGGGCCATCTACGGGCTGGTGGGGCCCAACGGGGCGGGCAAGTCCACCATCCTGCGCCATTTGACGGGGGCCTACCGCCAGGACTCCGGGGAGATTCTATTGGAGGGCGCACCCATCTATGAGAATCCGGCGGTGAAAAAGCGCATGGCGGGCATACCCGACGAGCTGTACTACTTCACCTCCGCCTCCACCCGGGACATGATGAAGTTTTACCGGGGACTCTACCCCTCCTTCGACATGGACCGCTACGCCAAGCTGAAGGAGGCCTTTCCAGCCGTGGACGAGAAGCGGCCCATCCGCCGCCTTTCCAAAGGAATGCAGAAACAGTCCGCCTTCTGGCTGGCGCTGAGCTGCAAGCCGGACTACCTGCTGCTGGACGAGCCGGTGGACGGCCTGGACCCAGTGATGCGCCGCCAGGTGTGGTCCCTGCTCATGGGGGACGTGGCCGAGCGGGGGACCACGGTGCTGGTGTCCTCCCACAATTTACGGGAGCTGGAGGACGTGTGTGACCACGTGGGCCTCTTAAGCCACGGCAAGGTGGCCCTGGAGCGCTCCCTGTCCGACCTCCAGGGGGGCACGGTGAAGCTCCAGATCGCGTTCCAAACCGAGACGCCCCCAGAGCTGCCCGCCGGGATCCAGGTGGTGCACACCGACCATGTGGGCCGGGTGTACACCTACATCGTCCGGGGGAGCGCGGAAGAGGTGGAGGCTCAATTTAAACCCTTCTCCCCGCTGTTTATGGAGGCCCTGCCCCTGACGCTGGAGGAGATCTTTATCTATGAAATGGGAGGTGAGGACTATGCGGTCCGGGACATCGTTCTTTAACGGCACGGTTTTCAAGAAAACAGTTTTGCGCTACTGGCCCGTGTGGGGAGCTTACTCCGTCATCTGGCTGGTGGTGCTGCCCCTCCAGGGGCTGATGATGCTCCAATTGGACGCCCAGAACCGGGGGACCCGCTATCCCAACGGCTATATGCAGAACTTCGCCCAGGACGTGCCGGACGCGGTCTCGCTGTCCCTGGTGCTGGCGGTGTTCTTCGGAGCGCTGTGCGCCATGGCGGTGTGCAGCCACCTGTATAACCCCCGCTCGGCCAACTTCTTCGGCTCCCTGCCCATCCGGCGGGAGGGGCTGTTTATCACCCACTACCTGGCGGGGCTGGCCTTTTTGATGGTTCCCAACGTGGTGATCTTCCTGCTGACCCTGCTCATCGAGGCCATCGGCGGGGCGGTGTTCCTGCCGGGGCTGGGGTTCTGGCTGGCGGTTACCTGCGGGGAGTGCCTATTCTTCTACTCCATGGCGGTGTTCTGCGGCATGTTCACCGGGCACATCCTGGCCCTGCCCGCCTTCTACGGCATCTTCAACGTGCTGGCCTACGGGGTGTACTTCCTGGTGGAAGCGGTGTTCCGGCAGTTTTACTACGGCTTCACCGGCTTTGGGTCTATCATGGGCAATATGGTGGGGTGGCTCACCCCCGTCGTCAGGCTGGGGTGCAGCTCGTCCGTGTATTTCTGGACGACGGAGGACGGCTATCAGATGTTCGGCCTGGAGAATGTGGCGGTGTACGCCGTGGCGGCGGTAGTGCTGGCGGTGTGCTCCTTCCTCCTCTACCGCGTCCGGCGGCTGGAGAGCGCCGGGGACGTGGTGTCCGTGAAATGTATGCGCCCGGTGTTCCAGTACGGCGTGGCCTTCTGCGCCGGGCTGGCCCTGGGCATGCTCACCACCGCCTTTTTGGGCGGGGAGGAGCCTACCCTCATGATCTCCATCCTGGTGTGGGCCGTCATCGGCTGCTTCGTGGCCCGGATGCTGCTGGAGAAATCCTTCCGGGTGTTCTCCCACTGGAGGGAGGCGGCCATCTCCGCCGGGGTGTTTGTGCTGCTGTTCCTGGTGGTGGGCTTCGACCTCACCGGGTTTGAGACCCGGGTGCCCACCGCAGACCAGGTGGAGTCGGTGGAGCTGGACGGGTTCCGGCTGTGCTACCTGTACGACAGCGGGGACCACGTCACCACCGGGGCCAGCAGCCCGGAGCTGGTGGACTACGCCATCCTGCTCCACCAGGCGGCGGTGGACCAGATGCGGAACGGGCGGCCCGTGGGGACCGCGCCGGGCACCACTCTGCGGGTGACCTACCATTTGAAAAACGGCGGGGAGCTGTCCCGGTGGTACGACGACCTGCGGGTGGTCCCCGGCGAGGCGGACCAGGAGGGCACTCCGGCCTGGGCCATCCAGCAGGTGTACGACGACCGGGAGCTGTACTGGAAGGGCTACGGCTTCGAGTGGGCCGAGCGGATGCTCAACGAGGAGGGCGGCCGTCTCCAGGAGGTCATGTATGAGAACGACGGCCGTGCTGAGGGTGTGGACCCGACGCTGTACTACGGCGGGGCGGACGCCATGGCGCTGTACGAGGCGGTGAAGGAGGACTTCCGGGCGGGCCGCATCGGTGTGCGCCGGGTGGAGGACTATGACAAGGACCGGTGGGATCGGAACAACCTGAGCTTCTCCATCGCCTATCCCAGCGAGTACTCTGATGTCGACGCCTATCTCAACATCGACATCCGGGTGCAGGACACGGCGTCCAGCACGCTGGCGGTGCTGGAGCGGCTGGAGACCGAGGGGGCCGGTGGGAGGAGCACAAAGTGAAACGATATGGGAAGATGGCGGCCTGCCTGCTGCTCCTGCTGGCGCTGTGCGCCTGCGGCAGCCATGAGTCCAAGGTGGCGGGCGTCTGGCAGGGGGACGGAAGCATGGACTCGGGGATCGCGGGGGCGGTGGACGGGGCGCCCCCCTTCGACGGCGCGGAGCGGTGGGAGTTTGACGGCGCGGAGAGGGCCGTGGCCACCGTAAGCGGAAGGGACCTGGAGCTTCACTACTACGCCAGCGACGACACCCTGACCCTGAACGACGGCGGGGAGACGTCCTGGGGCATCCGGTACGAGGTGAAGGGGGATACCCTGCGCATCGGCAACGCGACGTATATAAAGGTCAAATGAAGCTGCGTTCACCCCGCGCCGAGCGGTGCGCCCCTCAGGCGCCGAACGATAGGCCGCGATGGCTCCAATGACTGCATACCGGCGGCAGCACAAATAGGAGCACCTAAGTCGAAAGCCTCACGCGCCGGAAAGCTGTCAAAACCTGCCGTATAGGGCGTCCCCGTATTGGGGATTCTTAAGGGGGAAAATCCTGCGAGCGAGAGCGCGCCCTTGGCGCTCGAAGTCGAGCCGGATTTTCCCCCTTAAGTGTTCTCTTTGGGTACTTTCTCTCACATGAGAGAAAGTACCCCGCCGGAGGCCCCGGCGGGCCTCGCAAAGCCCCTTTGCAAAAGACCTCTGTTTTGGTATGATGGGAAAATCAGATCCCCGCCGGGCGGCGGGGACATGAGGAGGACACATCATGCCGGGCAAAGAGGAATTTATCGAGATTTACACCGAGCACATCCACCGGGAGGGGAGCGCCGAGCTGCTGGACTACCTGGAGAACAAGAGCGACTTTTTTACCGCTCCCGCCTCCGCCCGCTATCACGGCTCCTATGCCGGGGGACTGTGCGACCACAGCGTCAACGTGTTCCGCTGTTTGGAGTCCTATCTGGCCCGGGACCGGGTGAAGGAGGTCTACGGCCTGGACTACCCCATGGAGTCGGCGGCCATCGCCGCCCTGCTCCACGACCTGTGCAAGATCGGCTGCTACCGGGCGGGCACCCGCAATGTGAAGGACGACGCCACCGGCAAATGGGAAAAGGTTCCCACCTTTTTCTACGAAGATAAACTGCCCTACGGCCACGGGGAGAAGTCGGTTTATATCATCTCCGGCTTTATGCGCCTTACCCGGGAGGAGGCCATGGCCATCCGCTGGCACATGGGCTTTTCCGGCACGGAGGACAGCCGGATGGTGGGCCAAGCGCTGATGCAGTACCCCCTGGCCTTTGCGCTGGCCACCGCGGACATGGAGGCATCCTATTTTCTGGAAGGCAAGTAGAGAGCCTCCCTCCCTGCACGGCGGAGAGGGAGGTCCTTTATCAGCCCGCGGACATGGCGGCGTCCTGCTTTTTGGAGAAAACATGAGAAAAGCGCCCCGGCTGAGCCGGGGCGCCGTTTTATTCCTCCTGCATTTTCTCAAAAACACGCTTGCCCATACTTACTTGGAGAGAATACAGGTCCTGTGAGGAGGTATTCTCCGCCTCGAAGCGTAGGGTGCCCTGGGCGGCGGTCAGGGCCCAGGTGACCCGGGAGGCGTCCGCCTGCGCCAAGGCTCCCCACGCCTTGGCGTCGTCAAAGGTCATATCCTTGATGTCCTTGCCGTTGTAGACGGCGGAAATCTTCTCCGTGGACGACTTGCACAAAACGATGGAATAGACAATGCCCGATTCAGCGGCCTCCTGGGCCTCCTGATTGATGTTGGTGCCGCCGTAGTAGGGGGTGTACACCGACACCCAGAACTGGTTGCCCGCGCCCTTGCTGAGACTGTATTGGAAGTAGATGTATTTGTCGTCTTCGTAGGCCACGTCCTGCCGGCCGGCGGAGTTTACCTCGTAACCCCAGGAAACCAGGTCCTCCATGGTGGTCCGGCCCAAGGTGATGGCGTGGCCGTCCACGGCGGCCTCCATGGGCATCTCAGGCCCGGAGGGGCCGCAGGCGGCCAGTCCTAGAGCCAGCGCCAGGGACAGAGCCGGCAAAATGACGCGCTTGGTGATGTGCATACCGATCGCTCCTAATAAATAGAGTCTAGAATTTCAATGGCCTGGGCCACGGCGTGCTCGTCGCAGTGCCCCAGAACGCGGGCGCCCCAATCCCGCACCGGCTGGGAGCAGTTGGCCGGGGCGAAGGGGATGGCGCTCAGCGCCAGCATGGGGATGTCGTTCTGGTTGTCACCCATGCAGTAGAGATGTTTGCGGTCAATGTAGAGCAGCTGGGCCACCTTTTCCACCATGGCGCCCTTGTTGCAGCCCTTGGCTGTGACCTCCAGCAGATAGCGGTTGGAGAAAATGGCCTCGCACCGATCTCCCCAGCTCTCCAGAAAGCGGGCCTGCACTTCCTCTAAATAAAGCTGGTCCTGCTGTAAAATAACCTTGCTCCAGGGGGTGGGCATCTCTAAAATGGGGCACAGGATCTGGGTTCCGCCCACCTTGGCCAGATGCTCCCGGGTGATTCGGTTGGGATTGTGGACGTATATGTCCTCGCCGTGGTACGCCTCAAACCCCAGGGCGGGGAACCAATCGCACAGCTGGGCCAGCCACTGGGGCGCCGCACGGTCCAGGCAGGAGTCCAGCAGGTAGCGGTCCCCGGCGTAGTCGTAGATGGCGGCGCCGTTGGACAGCACCACGGGGGCGTTGAGGACAAGCTGTTCCTTTTCGATTTGGGGCGTAAAGGTCCGGTGGGCCCGGCCGGTGGCGATGGAGAAATATCCGCCGTTGTCAATGAAATAGCGGATGGCCGCCCGGTTCTCCGGGGAGACGGCGCGCTGACTATTATATAAGGTATCGTCGTAATCCGCGAAGAAAAGCACGCCGTCGAATTTGCCCACGAAAAAGGCCCCCTTTGCAAAGTTTACAGACGCCGGCGGCGCCAAAGGCGAAATAGCCGGTGAAAGCGCCGCCCGGCCCCCGCCGGGCGGCAGAAATAAACAGGGACGGCAGGTCCAGGAAAATTGTATTCCAACCGGGCGGCGCTGTCAAGGGGGTGGGCAAAAAGACGAAAAAACCGGGCGATTTTTGGAGGTTCTGCCAGAGCCCCAACAAAATGTGCCGCCGTTCCTAAAATAACGCCAAAGGACAACAAGATATGCCGGTCCGGGGCCGGAATATGGGACCGGCTGGAGAAATTCGGGGGTTGACGAGTGGGACAAAATGGTGTACCATATGCTTGTAACTATTTTGTAACTCTTTTCGAATTTTTTGTTACAATCATGTCTGCACGAAGAGCAAGGCCAACAGGAGGGACATTTCGTGAAGCAGAGCGAGAACGACCATAAGAACACGCGGAAGCTTGAGCCGCAGACCGGGGTGACCGGCCGGGACGGCGCCAAGGAGAGCGGGAGCGTGGAAAAGCCGCGCTCCTGGAGAGAATATATTGAGGAGACCGAAGCCGCCGAGAAGCGGGCGGAGCGAGAGGCCGCGAAGGAGCGGGCCGCGCAGATCAAAAGGGAAAAGCACAGCGCCGCAGCTTGGAAGGAGAAAGCCCATGCCGCGCTGAACGGGGCCAAGAGCGTGGGCAAGCGGGTGAAGGAGGAGCCGGTGAAGGACAGGGCCGCCCGCGCCGCGAAGGCCATCGGGGCCGTCGGCGGCGAGAGCTGGGAACGCATCTGTGACTTTACCGCCGACGGCTGGAGCAGGGTGAGCGGCGCGTTTGCCAAGGTCCGGTCGGTGGTGCAGCGACACCCCGTTTCCCCGCTGCTGTACGTGACTCTGGCGGCGGTGTTCGTGGGAATCGTCGCCTTCAACGGCACTTACACCCGGGCCTACGCGCTGAACCTGAACGGCCAGGAGCTGGGCGTGGTGTCCAGCCTGGAGGAGCGGGACGCCATCGTCAGCAGCGTGGAATCCCGGGCCTCCGATATCCTGGGAGAGAGCTACAACTACGACGCCGGGAAGATCTCCGTCACGCCGGTGTTTGTCACCCCCGACGAACTCAGCGACGCCGCCGTGGTGGAGGAGGCGCTGTTTGAGGACGTGGGCGCCTTGGTCCAGGCCTACAGCCTACGGGTGGACGGCACGGAGCTGGGCTGCGCCGCCAGCGAGCAGGAGCTCAAAAACCTGCTGGATGAGGCCGCCCGGCCCTACTTGACCGAGGACACCATCAGCTATGACTTTGTGGAGGATGTGGAGATCCGCCCGGTGGAGCTGCCCTCCAATACCCGGTTTGATCTGGAGTCCATCCGCGAGACCCTGAGCCAAATGCGGGTGGAGCAGTCCACCTATTTGGTGAAGAAGGGCGACACCTTCAACGCCATCGCCTATTCCCTGGACATGATGCCCTATGAGCTGTCCGTCCTCAACCCGGACGTGATCGTGGATAAGATCTGGGTGGACCAGGAGCTGATCATCCAGGAGGCGGTGCCCTTCCTGTCCGTGCAGAACATCACCGACGAGACCTATGAGGAAGCGATCGCCAGCCCGGTGGAGTATATCGAGACCGCCGACCTGTATGTGGGCGACACCAAAGTGAAAGAGCAGGGCGAGGACGGCCTGGCCCGAGTCAACGCCAAGGTCACCTATGTAAACGGCGTGGAGGTGGACCGGGAGATCCTCTCCAGTGAGACGCTGGTGGAGCCCACCACCACCTACGCCTACACCGGCACTACCCCGCGGCCCGTCACGGCCTCCAACGGCTACTTCATCTGGCCGGTGCGGGGCACCATCACCTCCAACTTCGGCGGGCGCAACCTGTGGGGGCGCTACGATTTCCACCTGGGCCTGGACATCGCCTGCCGCACCGGCACCGCCATCAAGGCCGCCGACGGCGGCACCGTCATCAAGGCGGGCTGGAACGGCAGCTACGGCAACCTGGTGGCCATCCGCCACGATAATGGCTATGTCACCTACTATGCCCACAACTCCTCCCTGTTGGTGAGCGTGGGCGACAAGGTGTACCAGGGTCAGGTCATCGCCCGGGCGGGCATGACCGGCAACGCCAGCGGACCCCACTGCCACTTTGAGGTGCGCATCAACGGCACCAGCGTCAACCCCAGGAACTACCTGCCCTGAGATCAAGACGGTGTGAATTCACCCCCGGCTTAGGCCGGGGGTGAAACTTTGTTCCAAAACCGAACAAATTTCTGATAGGCACTTGACAAAGTCGAACGAATATATTATTATAAGGAAAAATAGAACAAAGCGGCGAATTACGTCGCTGGATAGCGCTAAAAATATCCCGGTTTATGGGACCCTTGAGATGGTAAGGTAAAACCATCTCAAAATGAGGAGGCTTTGAGCCATGAAAACAGCCCACTATACCTTTACCACCTGGAACGAGAGCGCGATGGCCTCTGGCTTTGACGGCGCCGGGGCGGCCCGCCAGGCCGTGCTGATTCGGGAGCCCGAGCGGAAGGCCCGCATCCTGGGCGGGGACAACGTCATCGATCTGACTGCGTGGCGGGCGGCCAACCTGGTGATGCCCGAGGAGGAAGAGGACGAGTCCGGCTGGAGCGGCGAGGAGTACGAGGAGGGGGCGGAGCCTGAGCTGTACATCCCCGCGCCCCGGCCCCGGAAGAGCCGCCGGGCGGCGTTTCTGGCCGAGCTGACGGCTACGGTGAGCGTGGCTGCGGCGGCCCTGGCCGTCATCCTGTGGGTGGTGGCGTTTTGAGCCAGTTTTGAGAAAGAGGACCGGTGGATCGGCCCTCTTTTTTTGCGATTTGGGCAATCTGCGGGATAATTTCCAGCGGAATCAAATTGACGGAAAGGGAACAGTGTGTTATAATCTTAACGATTGTCCGGGCCGGGAGGCCGGGCCGTTAAATTGGTATTGCCCGAAACCATAGGAAAGAGGAGAAGCTATGTATCGGATCGTGAAAAAACGGGTGCTCAATCCCACCGTGTCCCTGATGGAGATCGAGGCCCCCGCCGTGGCCCGCAAGGCGGAGCCCGGCCAGTTCATCATCCTCCGGGTGGACGAGGAGGGGGAGCGCATCCCCCTGACCATTGCCGACTTCGACCGGGAGCGCGGTACCGTCACCATCATCTACCAGGTGGTGGGGGCCACCACCGAGAAGCTCAACCACAAGGAGGAGGGGGAATCCCTCCAGGACTTCGTGGGCCCCCTGGGCCGGGCCACCGAGACCGAGGGGCTCAAGCGCGTCGCCGTGGTGGGCGGCGGCGTGGGAACCGCCATCGCCTACCCGGTGGCCAAGAAGCTCCACGACGTGGGCTGCCACGTGGACCTGATCGTGGGCTTCCGCAGCAAGGACCTGGTGATCTTGGAGGACGAGTTCAAGGCCGCCTCCACTAACCTGATCATCGGCACCGACGACGGGTCCTACGGCAAGAAGGCGCTGGTCACCGACCTGCTCAAAGAGCAGATCGAGGGCGGGGCCAAGTACGACCGCGTTATCACCATCGGCCCGGTGATTATGATGAAGTTCGTGTGCGAGCTGACGAAACAGTACGACATCCCCACCGTGGTGTCCATGAACCCCATCATGATCGACGGCACCGGGATGTGCGGCGGCTGCCGCCTGTCCGTGGGCGGCGAGACCAAGTTCGCCTGCGTGGACGGCCCGGAGTTCGACGGCCACAAGGTGGACTTCGACGAGGCCATGGCCCGGGGCGCCATGTACAAGGATTTCGAGCGCCACGCCTATGAAGAGGCGTGCAACCTGTTCAAGCAGGAGGTAAAGTAAGATGGCCAACATGAGACCGGATAAAAACCCCATGCCCCACCAGGACCCCCAGGTCCGGGCGTGCAACTTCAATGAGGTGGCCCTGGGCTACACCAAGGAACAGGCTATCGACGAGGCCCAGCGGTGCCTGAACTGCAAGCACCGCCCCTGCGTGTCCGGGTGCCCCGTGCAGATCAACATCCCCGAGTTCATCGCAAAGGTGGCCGAGGGCGACTTTGAGGCCGCCTATCAGATCATCTCCAAGGACTCCGCCCTGCCCGCGGTGTGCGGTCGGGTGTGCCCCCAGGAGAGCCAGTGTGAGGCCAAGTGTGTTCGCGGTATCAAGGCCGAGCCCGTGGGCATCGGCCGTTTGGAGCGCTTCGTGGCCGACTGGCACAACGCCAACGCCACCGAGAAGCCCCAGAAGCCCGCCCCCAACGGGCACAAGGTGGCCGTCATCGGCTCCGGCCCGGCGGGCCTGACCTGCGCGGGCGACCTGGCCAAGAAGGGCTATGAGGTCACCGTGTTCGAGGCCCTCCACCTGGCGGGCGGCGTGCTGGTGTACGGCATCCCCGAGTTCCGTCTGCCCAAGTCCATCGTGCAGAAGGAAGTGGACACCCTCAAGGAGCTGGGCGTCAAGGTGGAGACCAACATGGTCATTGGCCGGGCCATTACCATCGACGAGCTGAAGGAGGACTTCGGCTTTGAGGCGGTGTTCATCGGCTCCGGCGCGGGCCTGCCCAAGTTTATGAACATCCCCGGTGAGAATTTGAAGGGCGTGTACTCCGCCAATGAGTTCCTCACCCGCATCAATCTGATGAAGGCGTACAAGGACGGGGCGGACACCCCCATCCAGCACAGCACGAAGGTCGCCGTGGTGGGCGGCGGCAACGTGGCCATGGACGCGGCCCGCTGTGCCAAGCGCCTGGGGGCCGAGGTGTACATCGTCTACCGCCGCTCCGAGGCCGAGCTGCCCGCCCGTGCCGAGGAGGTGGAGCACGCCAAGGAGGAGGGGATCATCTTCAAGACCCTCACCAACCCGACAGAAATTTTGGGCTACCACAACCCGGACGACCCCAGGGACCCCCGGAACGGCTCCGTGTCCGGCATCCGCTGCGTGGAGATGGAGCTGGGCGAGCCGGACGCCTCCGGACGCCGCCGCCCCATCGTCAAGGAGGGCAGCGAGTTTGACATCGACCTGGACTGCGTCATCATGGCCCTGGGCACCAGCCCCAACCCGCTGATCAAGTCCACCACCCAGGGGCTTGAGACGGAGAAGTGGGGCGGCATCATCGCCGACGAGAACGGCCTCACCAGCCGGGAGAACGTGTACGCCGGTGGCGACGCGGTGACCGGCGCGGCCACCGTCATCCTGGCCATGGGCGCGGGCAAGACCGCCGCCAAGGCCATCGACGAAACTCTTTCCAAGAAGTAAAAGCTGTGATATAATAACTGCCGGGGTTCGGTCCCCGGCAGTTATTTTTGTGAGGTGGTTATTATGGTGCGTGAGGCAAGGCGTGAAGATCTAGACGCGATTTTGAAGCTATATCTGTGCCTGCACGAGACATCGGTACCCGAATTCACGGAGCATCTGGCGGCAGTGTGGGACCAAATCTTGTCGGACGAAAACCATCATTTGATTGTCAACTACATAGATGAGAAAATTGTCTCCTCCTGTGTCTGCGTCATTATCCCCAATTTGACCCAGGGGGTGCGGCCATACGCCCTTGTGGAGAATGTGGTCACCCATTTGGAACACAGAGGGAAGGGCTATGCCGCGCAGTGCCTGGATTACGCGAAAGCTGTGGCGGAGAAAAAGAATTGCTACAAAATAATGCTCTTAACCGGCTCAAAAGAGCAGAAGACGCTGGATTTCTATACCCACGCCGGATACAACTGTACCGATAAGACAGCATTTATCCAGTGGCTGTAAAAACCGTTTCAAAGAAAGGCTGATCCCATGCTTTACGCCATCCTGGCCGCCGCCCTGGTGGTCCTTGACCAAATTGTGAAATACCTGGTTCGCGCCAACATCCCCCTGGGGGGCAGTGTGCCCTTTATCCCGTACCTGTTGGACTTGACCTATGTCCAGAACACCGGCGCGGCCTTCTCCATGCTGCGGGAGCACACCTGGGTGCTCACCCTCACCTCCACCATCGTGGTGCTGGGCATGTGCGTCCTGATCGTGAAGGGCTTCTTCAAGAACCGGCTGGGGCTGTTCTCCGCCGCCCTGGTGCTGGCCGGGGGCATGGGCAACCTCATCGACCGGGTGATTTTCGGCTTCGTCACCGACATGTTCCAGACCATCTTCATGGAGTTCGCCGTATTCAATGTGGCCGACTGTTGCATCACCATCGGCGTGCCCCTGCTGTTTTTGTATGTATGGTTTTATGTGGGCAAGGATGAGAAAAAGGAGGACGAGACGGATGAATCCCCCCAGCTTCCCCCTGACGGTAACTGAGCCGGGCCGGGCGGACGCGGTGCTGGCCGCGGCCCTGGACGGCCTGACCCGATCCGCCGCGGGGCGCTGGCTGGAAGAAGGACGGGTGACCCTGAACGGTCGGCCGGTGAAAAAAAGTGAAAAGCTTCAGGCGGGGGACGTGGTGGTCCTCTCCCCTCCCCAACCCCAGCCTGTGGACCTGGTCCCCCAGGACATCCCCCTGGACGTGGTATATGAAGACGGCGACGTCATCGTGGTGAACAAGCCGGTGGGCATGGTGGTCCACCCCGCGCCGGGGCATCCGGACGGCACGCTGGTCAACGCATTGTTATATCACTGCGGAAATTCACTGTCCGGAATCAACGGGGAGCTGCGCCCCGGCATCGTCCATCGCATTGACCGGGACACCTCGGGCCTCATCATTGCGGCAAAAAATGACCGCGCCCATCTGGCCCTGGCGGAGCAGCTCCAGGACCACTCACTGTTCCGGCTGTACCACGGCGTGGCGGTGGGCGCCTTCAAGGAGGACTCCGGCACCGTCAGTGCCCCCATCGGGCGGCACCAGACCGACCGCAAGCGGATGGCGGTGCGCCCCGACGGGCGGGAGGCCGTCACCCACTGGCAGGTGGTGGACGCTCAGAATAGGTATTCACACATTGTCTGCCGCCTGGAAACAGGGCGGACGCACCAGATTCGGGTTCACATGGCCTACCTGGGCCACCCCCTGCTGGGAGATGTGGTGTATGGGGTGAAAAAGCCGGTGCCCGGTCTGGCGGGACAGTGCCTCCACGCCGCCCGGCTCACGTTTACCCACCCATCCACCGGGGAGCGCCTGACGGTGGAGGCCCCCCTGCCCGATTGGTTCCGGGCGGTTTTGAAGCGATACGAGCTGCAATAGCGGAAAAACTGCTCGTCATCTCTTCACGGCGTAATCGGTCATTACGCCGGACAGCAGGCCGTAAACATCCTGATACAATTTTTGATGATCGACAATGTGGTAGTGGGTGTCACCAAACTGGGCGGAACTGTAATCGGGGTCATTGCTGAGATTCACGCGCATGGACGAATGCTCCAGCGACACTTTGACCGTGATAAATACAGAACCATTTGCGATGTTATAAGACTGCGGACGGGGCAAAAGTCTGTTGCGCATTTCTGTGTTGAGGAATAAGGAGATCAGAGCATCATTCAGCTCATCGGATATCCCGCTTTCGGGGATATCGTAGTCATAGGTTTCTCCGTCCTGTCCGACGGTGACGCCGATGGACACGGCGCGGGGATGATCTGCGGGGTCAATCATGGGCCTGTGGCGCAAAAATGCAGCGGCGGCTACGATGACGACCACAGCGGCAACGCCGATCCCAATGCCTATCTTCAGTTTTTTGTTCATGTCAACCTCCAATCGTGTTGTAAAAGACTGCTATGTTCACAATTCTGGAATGTACAAATTTATTATACACACGGGAGATAATAGGCGCAATAGAGAAGGGGAGAGACAAGTGAATCTCAAAAAGGTAAAGTATCTGATCTATGCCCTGGGGGCCGCCTGCATGCTGATGATAATTCTGCTTGGCGTCACAGAATCCATGGTGTTTCTCTGGCTGGCGCTGGCTTTTGTTGTGGCGGGCATTGCCGTAAATCTGGCCCTGTGGCGCTGTCCCCACTGCGGCGGGCATCTGGGCCGGGACGTGTCCCAATACTGCACCCATTGCGGGAAAAAGTTGGATGATTTAGTGTAGAAGCACAGTCCAAAAGTTTCTTTTTGGATACTTTTTCTTTTCAAAGAAAAAGTATCGCCCTTCCGCTTTTGGGCAAACTAGCTCCAAAAACGGAAGGGGTTTTTCTTATGCTCAACCATCGCAAGGCCGCCGTCATCGGCTGCGGCTTCGTCGGCTCCTCCATCGCCTTCAGCCTCATCCAGCGGGGGCTGTTCAGCGAGCTGGTGCTCATCGATGCAAACCAGGACAAGGCCGTGGGCGAGGCCATGGACCTGAGCCACGGCCTGCCCTATATCGCCGCCATGGACGTGCACGCCGGGGGCTACGACGATTTATCCGACTGCGCCCTCATCGTGGTCACCGCCGGGGCCAACCAGAAGCCGGGTCAGACCCGTTTGGAGCTCATCGGCCAGAACGTGAATATTCTCAACGCCATCATCCCGCAAATCACCGCCCGGCCCTTTGAGGGCATCCTGCTCATCGTCTCCAACCCGGTGGATGTGCTCACCTACGCCGCGTTCCGCATCTCCGGCTACCCCGCCCACCGGGTGATGGGCTCGGGCACGGTGTTGG
This sequence comes from uncultured Oscillospiraceae bacterium, assembly GCA_949948775.1. Lineage (GTDB taxonomy): Bacteria > Bacillota > Clostridia > Oscillospirales > Oscillospiraceae > Enterenecus. The sequence continues at coordinate 26,170 of CATLHC010000010.1, read as the reverse complement.
ATTCCGCCCGGCTGCGCTACCTGCTGGGAGAGCACCTGGACGTGGACAGCCGGTCCATCCACGCGGTTATCGTGGGGGAGCACGGCGACAGTGAGCTGGCGGTGTGGAGCGGGGCCAATGTGTCCGGGGTGCCGCTGAACGATTTCTGCACGATGCGGGGCCACACCAACCACCGGGAGGCGGAGCAGCGCATCTATGAGGATGTGCGGGACAGCGCCTATGAGATCATCAGGCGCAAGGGCGCGACCTACTACGGCATCGCCATGGCGGTGGCCCGGATCGCGGAGTGCGTCATGAAGGACGAGCGGGCTATTCTGCCCGTGTCGGTGGTGCTGGGGGGCCAGTACGGATTGCGGGACCTGGCCCTGTCCATCCCTTCCATCGTGGGGCGGCGGGGTGTGGAGCAGATCCTGGAGATTCCCCTGGCGGACAGCGAACGGGAGGCACTGAACGCCTCCGCTGCCCAGCTGCGAGAAGTCATCGGGGAGCTGGACCTGCCGTGACGGTCAAGGGCCTTCCTTTTTCTTTGGAAAAGAAAAAGGAAGCGAAAAAGAAACTTTTAGACCGCTGACAGTCTGTGGCAGAACCTGCGGCGCCGCCGGCCCGCAACGGGACTAGAAAGGGCCCCCGGCATATGCCGGGGGCCGGGTCTGTTTAATGATGGCCGTTCCCATAGCGGTTTTGATGGTGCTGGCCGCTGGACACAGGTACGGCGGAGGGCACGGGGGTCGCGGCGAGATCCTGGTTGGCGCAGCCCGTATAGTAGACCCCGTCGTGGGCGTGGACGCCGTTGTTATGACAGCCGGTCTGGGTGCAGAGCTTGGGCCGCCCCGTTACCATATAGCTGCCGCTGCTCTCCATGGCCCAGAGGTAGGGGCATTCCTGCCCTTCCATGTCCTCCTTGGCCCAGTCCAGCATTTCATCGGCGTCCTTCCGGCTCATCTGCCCTTTGGACACCAGGCCGTCCAGCAGGGCCTTGTACTGCTCCAGGGTCATGGGGACGGCGGGTTCACAGGGACCGTCGTCCTCGACAGTAACGATGGGGCTGCCGTCGTCGTTAAGGAAGCGGGGGTCCATCTCCGGGTCGAGAATTACATAGGCCTCGGGGGCCTTGCCCGCGTACTGCACGCCGTCGTGCTGGTGGGGCCTGTCGTTGTCACAGTCCGGGTGGGCGCACAGCAGGCCGGGGTTCTCTTGGTACACCCGGACCACCTTGCCGCCGATATGGCAGTGGTCGTAGGACACGTCGCAGTCCTTGTCCTTGCAGAGCTCATAGGTGCCGTTGGGGGTCAAGATGAGACTGCCGGACACGTGGGAGCCGTCCACCACCATATCGTAGTCGCCAAACATTTGGCCGATGATGCCGCCGGACACGTGGGAATCGTCTATCACCATATCGTACTCGTAGAACTTTTTACCAATGATGCCGCCGTCCGCCGACACCGAGCTGCCGTCCATCTCAAAAATGGGGGTTTCCACAACATAGCCGTCCAGCACATAGGTGCTGGAAGTCCTGGACGGGTCCATGGGGATCAGGTCTCCGTTCTCGTCCCGGTAGTACATCCGGCTGACGCCCGAGCCGTAGAAACAGCCGTCATCCGTCATAAACAGCTTTACTTCACCCCGGCGGGCCTGCTCCAGCAGGTCCTCGGTGTCGGCCAGCCTCTGGTCGGCCACCTCCTGGGTGATCTCGCCGTCGGCCACCTTTTTGTCCAGCATCTCCTTCATCATGGACAGGTCCACGTCGTCCGGGTCCACCTCGGGGTAGTCGGACTGGAGTTCCTTGGTGGCGTCAAGATCAGGGATGGCGACAACGTAGTCCCTTTGGCCCACCGGCCCAGTCTTTACGCTGTCGTACTCGGGCTGAGGTTCCTTTGGCTCGCTGGCGAAGGCCGCGGTGACGGCCAGCACCAGCGCCAGGGAGAAGATCGCCCCGACAATAGAGGTTTTTTTGAATTTCATGATAGATCGTATCCTTTCCTCGGCCGCTTTCCGGCCGAACGTCTGGCAGAAGGCGGGGCCGCTGTCCTGGGTGGCCAGGGATACCAGCGCCCGGGCGTAGTCCCCCCGCCGGTCCGCGCCCAGCTTTTTCAGCGCGGCCCGGTCGCAGGCCAGCTCAATGTCCCGCCGCAGCAGGCGGCTCATGAGCCACACCGCCGGGTTCCACCAGTGGACCGCCAGGGCCAGCGCCATGGCGTAGTGCCACAGGTTATCCCGCCGGGCGGCGTGGACCCCCTCGTGGGCCAGGACGCAGATCAGCTCCTCCCCGCTGAGACCGGGGGACAGCACCACCGTGGGCCGCACCGCCCCGAAGGTCAGGGGCGCGCCCTCCATGGGGCCCTCCCGCAGACGGGCGCAGCGGGGCAGGGGGAGATACCGGGGGTCGTCCCGCGCCAAGGGGATGGCGGCCGCCACCGCCCGGCGGGTCTGCCGCCAGCTCAGCGCGTACCGGACCGCCAGCGTCAGCCCCACCGCCAGCCAGACCAGGCCCAAAGCCATTTCCCAGGGAAATTCCGGGGCGGACGGCTGAGGCGTGGGGGTGTTGAGAGAGGGCGAGGAGATGTATAATTGCGGCGCCTGAACGGGGGTGGGGGCGGGAGTGGGCTTGGACAGCAGGCCCCACAGGGACAGGGCGCTGGCCGGGGCGGCGGGGGTGAGCAGGCGGAACAGGCACACCGCCCACAGGCCCAGCCGGGCCTCGGGGATGAGCCGGTCCTTGAGCGCACGGCGCAGGAGGGCAACCGCCAGGATCAGCGCCGTGCCGTAGGCGGCGTTTTGCAGCAACTGGGTCATGGCGCTCACCTCGTTTCCAGATTCTCGATCAATTCCCGGAGCTGGGCGGCCTCCGCCGGGGTCAGGTCTTTTTCGCTGAGGAAGGCGGAGAGAAATTGGGTCTTGGAGCCGCCGAACAGCCGGGTGATGAGGCTGTCTGTCTCCAGCCGCTGGACCGCCTCGCGGGTGACCAGCGGTGTGCACAGGAAGCCCGGATCGGACCGGGCCACAGCCTCTTTGTCGATGAGCTTTTTGATGACGGTGTAGGTGGTGTTTCGGTTCCAGCCGCAGGAGTCCGCCAGCTTTTTGGCCAGCGCCCCCGCCGTCTGGGGGCCGTCCTCCCACAGCGGCTCCATCACCTTCAGCTCAGAGTCATACAGTTTTTCCATGGATGTGACCTCCTCTCGCGCCGCGGGGGACGCGAAATGACTATTGCAATAGTAAACCCTAAGGGTATACTACTACAATAGTCACATGAAGTCAAGTCTGTTTTCAAAGTTTTTTGAAAACAGGCTTTCTGGTTGGCAGGGGCGTCCCTGCCAAGGGGGTCGGGGGGCCTGCTCCCGAAATAAAAAGATAGGGGACGGCTCCCGCCGCCCCCTGTCTCTTTTATTTTACGATCTCGCCGCGAGCCTTCTTCTCCTCAATCTCCCGGAGGGCGTCCTTGTAGGACAGGTTGACCCGGCCCTTCTCGTCGATGTCGGTGACCTTGACCCAGATCATGTCGCCGATGTTGATGACGTCCTCCACCTTGGCCACCCGGTGGTTGGCCAGCTTGGAGATGTGGACCATGCCGTCCTTACCGGGGGCCAGCTCCACAAACGCGCCGAACTGAAGGATGCGCACCACCTTGCCGTAGTACAGCGCGCCCACCTCGGGGACAAACACGATGGTGTCGATCATCTTCTTGGCGATGTTGCAGGACTCGGCGTTGGGGGAGGCGATGTGGATGGTGCCGTCCTCCTCGATATCGATCTGAGCGCCGGACTCGGCGGTGATCTTCTGAATCACGGAGCCGCCCTTGCCGATGACCTCCCGAATCTTGTCGGGATCGATCTTCAGGGTGATCATCTTGGGTGCGTGCTTGCTTACCTCGGGCCGGGGGGCGGAGATGCAAGGCAGCATAATTTCGTCCAGGATGGCGAACCGGGCATCCTTGGTGATTTCCAGCGCCTCCTTGATGATGGCGTGGCTGAGGCCGTCGTTCTTGATGTCCATCTGGATGGCGGTGATGCCCTTCTTAGTGCCCGCAACTTTGAAGTCCATCTCGCCGTGGAAGTCCTCCACGCCCTGGATGTCGATGAAGGTGGTGAACCCGCCGTCGTCGTCCTGGATGAGACCGCAGGAGATGCCCGCCACGGGGGCGGAGATGGGCACGCCGGCGTCCATCAGGGCCAGAGTGGAGCCGCAGATGGAGCCCTGAGAGGTGGAACCGTTGGAGCTGAGCACCTCGGACACCACCCGGATGGCGTAGGGGAAGTCCTCCACGGAGGGGATGACGGGCTCCAGGGCGCGCTCGGCCAAAGCGCCGTGGCCCTTCTCCCGGCGGTTGGTGGACCGGGCGGCCCGGGCCTCGCCGGTGGAGTAGGCGGGGAAGTTGTAGTGATGCATATACCGCTTCTCCTCCTCCTCCCAGATGGTGTCCAGCTTCTGGGCGGCGGAGAGGGTGTTCAGGGTGCAGATGGACAGCACCTGGGTCTGGCCGCGGGTGAACAGGCCCGAGCCGTGGACCCGGGGCAGTACGCCCACCTCGGCGGCCAGGGGGCGGATCTCGTTCTTGGCGCGGCCGTCCACCCGGTGGCCCTCCAGCAGCCAGGCCTTGACGATCTTCTTCTGGAACTTGTAGGTGATCTCCTCCAGGAACTGGTCCATGTCGGGGTGGTCGTCCAGATATTTCTCGTGCCACTTCTCGATCATAGCGTTCCAGCGGTCCTCGCGGATGTTCTTGTCGTCGGTGTCCATGGCGGCCTTGGCCTCGTCCATGAAATCGGCGGTGATTTTGTCGAACAGCTCCTGGTCGAAGGCGGCGTGCTCGTAGGTCATTTTCTCCTTGCCGATCTCGCCGACCATCTGGTTGATGAGGGCCACCTGCTTCTGGATCTCCTCGTGGGCCTTGACGATGGCGTCGTACATGATGGGGTCGGGCAGCTCCTTGGCCCCCGCCTCGATCATGATGACCTTCTGGGCGGTGGCGGCCACGGTCAGGTCCAGCTGGGAGCTGTGCTTCTGCTCGGTGGTGGGGTTATAGACCAGCTGGCCGTCCACATAGCCCATCTCCAGGCAGCCGATGGGACCCGCCCAGGGGATGCAGGACACGGCCAGGCAGGCGGACACGCCGATCATGGCGGTGACCTCGGGGGAGCAGTCCCGGTCCACGCTCATGACCGTGGCAGTGCAGACGACGTCGTTGCGGAAATCGTAGGGGAACAGGGGGCGGATGGAGCGGTCAATGACCCGGCTGGCCAGCACGGCGGGCAGGGAGGGCTGGCCCTCGCGGCGCATGAAGGAGCCGGGGATGCGGCCCACGGCGTACAGCTTCTCCTCGAAGTCCACAGACAGGGGGAAGAAGTCCACGCCGTCCCGGGGACGGGGGGCCACGGTGACGGCCACCAGGACGGTGGTCTCGCCGTAGCTGACCATGGCGGAGGCGGTGGCCAGCTCGGCCACCTTGCCCATCTGGATCTTCAGTGGGCGGCCGCACAGGTCCATGGACCAAGTTTTTTCGTTGGGGAACTGCTTGTGGGTGATGACAGTTGACATTGGGTGTGCTCCTTTCAATTTGTAAATATGGTTTTGGAGCTGTTACCCTTTAGCACTTGAACATAAGCCCCGACTGTTGCCAGGACCCATGTTCAACTGCTAAAAAGGCAGCTCCATAGGTGGATGAGGTTACCTCTTGGAAAAGGTGCGCAGGATTTTACGAAGCTTGTAAACGAATAGGGCGGCGCGGTTCACCGCGCCGCCCCTGCTGAAACCTTACTTACGGATGCCCAGCTTGGCGATGATGGCGCGGTAGCGCTCAATGTCCTTCTTCGCCAGATAGTCCAGCAGCTTGCGGCGCTTACCGATCATCTTGTACAGGCCGCGGCGGCTGTGGTTGTCGTGGATGTGCACCCGCAGGTGCTCGGTGAGCTCCTGGATGCGGGCGGTGAGAATGGCGATCTGCACCTCGGGGGAGCCGGTGTCGGTCTCGTGGGTGCGGTTGGCCTCGATGACGGCCGTCTTTTGGTCCTTACGGATCATGGGAAATTCCACCTTTCCAAAATATTGCCCTGCCGCTGAGTGCTGGGCGGGTGAAGCCCCGCGTGGAGCGGGCTTTGTCCCAAAACTAAGCAGGCGGGCGGCGCCCTTCCGGACGTTCTGCCAAAGCATATCATAGTTTAGCCATTTTGTAAAGGAAAATTTCCTGTTTTTGCGGTTTTCCATTAGGATGTACAACAGTCAAGGCCGATTTTTGGCCTACCCTAATATAGAAAGACAATAAAAACGCCGCCCGGACAGTTCCAGGCGGCGTTTTGTCACTGAGGCTTTGGGTAACCGAAGGTGACTTGCTCCACCCCAGGGTGGAGGGGGGAAAAGGTGTAGCCCGCGTTCTGGTAGCCCTGGATGACGGCGGGCAGGGCGTCCACGGTGGTGCCCCGGGCCCCGCTGTCGTGGCACAGCACCACCACCAGCTCCCGCCCGACGCCCCGCAGACAGTCGGCGGCGATGTCTGCGCTGGGGCGGGGATGGACGGTGGCGTCCTGGGCGGAGGCGTTCCAGTCGTAATAGACAAAGCCCCGGCGGGCCATCTCCGCGATGATCTCCTGGTACACTCCCCGGTCATAGCCGTTGATGCTGCCCCCGGGGAAGCGGTACACCGAGGGATACACCCCGGTAACCTCATGAATCCACTGGTACAGGCTGTTGAACTCCTCCAGGAAGGAGTCCACCGAGGCGTATAGCTTTTTGTAGTCGTGGGACCAGCTGTGCATGGCGATGGTATGGCCCGCCGCCACGATTTGGCGCATCCGCTCCTGTCCGGCGGCGGTGGACGCGCTGTTCCCCACCACGAAAAAGGTGCCCTTGACCCCATAGCGGTCCAAAATCTCCAGCACCCGGTCGGTGTTGGCCGAGGGCCCGTCGTCAAAGGTGAGGCAGCACACCTTTCCGCCGGCAACCGCCTCCCCCTCCCAGGCCGGGGCGTAGAAATCCGGGTAGAGCCGGGTGTACTCGGGCACGGTGCCGTCGGGGGCGGCCACGGAATATTCCTTTAGCAGACCAATGGTGTCCTGGGCCTGGGCCAGCTCCCGCTCCCGCCGGGCCAGCTCCGCCTGGCGCTGTTCGGCCAGACCCCGAAGGTCCGCGGCCTCCTGGGACAGCTGGGCGGCCCGCTGCTCCAGGTCTCTGATACGGCCGGCGGCGGCCTGGCGCTGGAGAAACAGCATGCCGCAGGCGGTGGCCAGGGCGGCGGCCAGCGCCAGGACAATAAAGAATAAAGGCTTAAACGCGGTCCGCAGATGGGCGGATTCAGGCATTTCCAGCTGAATGAGGGCCGTTGCGTCCGGTTGATCCCGTGCGCTGCGCTCTTGGGCGTGGTCCATGTGAAATCGTCTCCTGATCTTCTTTCAAGTGAATTCCAGTATAGGTCGAATTTTGTCGAAAGTCAATGGAGAGTACTACATTGTAAACCAACTGTAACCAGTGAAACCAATCCGTTTCTTTTTTGTAATCCAACGGGGAAAAGGGGGAAAAGCGGCGTGCCGGGTGGGATTTTCCGGCACGCCGCAGGGAAATTCTATTGCTTATCGTATTTGATCCGCCCGTAATACCAGCCTGTAATCCCATTTTTCTTCACCAGGAAGCCCCGGCGGGTCTGCCGCACCAGGGCCAGCCGGTCGCCGGGCTCCACGGGTAGGGCGTAATCGGTGGCGTCCTCGGTGTGGGTTTCCCCGTCCCGCCAGACGCTGACGAAATCCCGGGGGAGCCACAGGGTCCGGCCCGTGGAGGGGTGGCGGACCCGGATACGATCCCCCTCTTCTTCCAAAGGCTCCACCACGCTGTCCGACCAGCGGATGTTCAGCGGGTCGGCCGACGGCTCCTGGGGGTCCAGGGCGGTGGCGGTGGGAAGTCCATCGTACCAGGTGTAGTCCAATTTGTCCCCGTTGATGTCCGGGATGATGAGGGCGTTGAGCTGGCCGTCCACCTTTAGCACACAGCCTCCGTCGATGGAGACGATGTGCCGGTCGTAGTCGATGAGGGGCGCGGAGCGCTGGATGTGGGAGTCGTACAGGGTCACCGGCCAGTGGCCCACCACCACCCACTTGCGGAAGCTGTGCCCCTGGCCCCGGAAGTTGTCGTTTTTCATGCAGTCGTAAGCGTCCAGTTCCTCCAGGCGGTCCTCCCGGGGCACGCCGCCGTGGACAAAAATGAAGTTTCCCGCCTCCAGGATGGTGGGCAGGGACAGCAGGAAGCCGGTCTCCTCCGGAAAGCGTTCCAGCAGCGCGGCGCGCAGGGCGGGCAGCTCCTCAAGAGTCCGGGGAACCACGCCGATCTCCGTGCCCATCTGGATCAGCACGGAGCGCTCCTGCCAGAACTCGTGCAGGACGGGCCACAGCTTTTCATCCAGGCCGGGGCCGGAGAGAAAGCACTGGTCGATGTAGTCGCAGTTGCCGCACAAGAGGTAAACGGTGTGGGTCCTTTTCAGCTGCATCACATAGCGCAGGGTGGTGAGGCTTTCCTTCCCTTTTTCCAGCAGGTCGCCCACAATGACCAGCACGTCGTTTGGGGTGAAACGGACGGCCTCCAGCACGCCCTGGAGGAAGGGCAGGTTGCCGTGGATATCGCTGACGGCGACGACGCGGCGCCCCGGCTGGATTTCGGGGCGGACGACCCGGGCGCGCTGAGAGCCCGGGGGGCGGAGGGGCGCAAAGGCACGGGGCATGGGGGGATCACCTCACAAAGCAGGTTTTCTAACATTCTACCACAACAAAAGCCGCTTTTCCAGCCCGCATATTATTTACAATTTCCTCTTTTTTCTGCCTGGGGGTTGTGATATACTGTTTCGAGTTAAAATGGGTTTTGTGTACGTTACGTATGATATTGATAGAAAGGACACAACGCTATGGGTCTGTTTTCAAAAGTGTTCGGCACCCGCTCCCAGCGGGAGGTCAAGGCGCTCACCGCTACGGTGGACAAGATTGAGGCGCTGGAGGACGAGTACCGCGCCCTCAGCGACCGCGACCTGCGCGCCAAGACCGACGAGTTCAAATCCCGGCTGGCCGCCGGCGAGACGCTGGACGACATTTTGCCCGAGGCGTTCGCGACGTGCCGGGAGGCCGCGGACCGGGTGCTGGGCATGCGCCCCTACCGGGTGCAGCTGATCGGCGGCATCATCCTCCACCAGGGCCGCATCGCCGAGATGAAAACCGGTGAAGGCAAAACCCTTGTCGCCACCCTTCCCGCTTACCTCAACGGCCTGACCGGCCAGGGCGTGCACATCATCACCGTCAACGACTACCTGGCCAAGCGTGACTCGGAGTGGATGGGCAAGGTGTACAAGTACCTGGGCCTCACCGTGGGCCTGGTCATCCACGGGGTGGAGAAGGCCGACAAACAAAGGGCCTACGCCGCCGACATCACCTACGGCACCAACAACGAGTTCGGCTTCGACTACCTCCGGGACAACATGGCCATCTACGCCTCCGAGCTGGTCCAGCGGGGGCACGTGTTCGCCATCGTGGACGAGGTGGACTCCATCCTCATCGACGAGGCCCGCACCCCGCTCATCATCTCCGGCCAGGGCGAGAAGTCCACCCAGCTCTATCAGCTGGCGGACAACTTTGTGGCGCGCTTGAAGTGCAAGCGGGTCAAGGCCGTGGACGCCAAGGAGGAGGAGGACACCACCGACGACGCGGACTATATTGTGGACGAGAAGGCCCGCACCGCCACCCTCACCGCCCAGGGCATCGCCAAGGCGGAGCAGGCCTTCAACGTGGAAAACCTGTCCGACCCGGAGAACACCACCCTGTCCCACCACATTAACCAGGCCATCAAGGCTCGGGGCGTCATGAAGCGGGACATCGACTACGTGGTGAAGGACGGCGAGGTCATCATCGTGGACGAGTTCACCGGGCGTTTGATGTACGGCCGCCGCTATAACGAGGGTCTGCACCAGGCCATCGAGGCCAAGGAGCACGTCACCGTGGCCCGGGAGTCCAAGACGCTGGCCACCATCACCTTCCAGAACTACTTCCGCCTCTACGACAAGCTGTCCGGCATGACCGGCACCGCCATGACCGAGGAGGAGGAATTCGGCACCATCTATAACCTGGATATTGTCGAGATTCCCACCAACCGTCCCCTGGCCCGCGTGGACCAGTCCGACGTGGTGTACAAGACCAAGGACGGCAAGTACCGCGCCGTGGTGGAGCAGATCAAAGCCTGCCACGAGAAGGGACAGCCCGTGCTGGTGGGCACCGTGTCCATCGAGATCTCCGAGCTGGTCAGCAAAATGCTCACCCGGGCGGGCATCAAGCACAACGTGCTCAACGCCAAGAACCACGAGAAGGAAGCGGAGATCGTGGCCCAGGCGGGCAAGCTGGGGGCGGTCACCGTGGCCACCAACATGGCCGGACGCGGCACGGATATCGTGCTGGGCGGCAACGCCGAGTATATGGCCAAGGCGGAGCTGCGCAAGCAGGGCATGAGCGACGAGCTGCTGGCCGAGTGCGACGGCCACGCCGAGACGGACAACCAGGAGATCCTGGACGCCCGGAGGTCCTTCACCGAGGCGGAGGCCAAGTTCAAAGCAGAGATTCAGGCGGAGGCGGACCAGGTCCGGGAGGCCGGGGGCCTCTACATCCTGGGCACCGAGCGCCACGAGTCCCGGCGCATCGACAACCAGCTGCGGGGCCGTGCCGGTCGTCAGGGCGATCCCGGCGAGAGCCGCTTCTTCCTGTCCCTGGAGGACGACATCCTGCGCCTGTTCGGCTCCGAGCGCATCCAGAACATGATGGAGAAGCTGGGCGTGGACGAGGACACCCCCCTGGATCAGAAGATGCTGTCCGGCGCCATCGAGAACGCCCAGAAGCAGGTGGAGTCCCGGAACTTCCAGACCCGGAAAAACGTGCTGGAGTACGACGACGTGATGAACACCCAGCGGGAGGTCATCTACAAGCAGCGCCGCCAGGTGCTGGACGGAGAGGACATCCACGCCGCCATTGAGAACATGCTGGCCGCTACCGTGACGGGCATTGCAGGCCACGCCGGGGAGCAGTCCCACATCAGCGGCGAGGACTTCAAGGCCGCCACCGCCCACCTGTCCGGGTCGGTATTCACCCCCGGCCAGCTGGCCAAGTTCCAGGATGAGGCGGGCAATACCGCCCCCGACAAGCTGTCCGACGAGATGCTGGCCACCGCCCAGGACAACTACGCCAAGCGGGAGCAGATGATCGACCAGGCCATGGCGGGCCGGATGGAGCCGGGCAAATCCGCCATGCGGGAGCTGGAGCGGGTGATCCTGCTGCGGGTGGTGGACGAGTACTGGATGGACCACATCGACGCCATGACCGAGCTGCGCCAGGGCATCGGCCTGCGGGCCTACGGCCAGTCCGACCCGGTGGTGGAGTACAAGCGGGAAGGCTTCGACATGTTCGAGCAGATGATCAACGCCATCCAGGAGGAGACGGTGCGCCGCCTGTTCACGGTGCGCATCAAGACCAACGAGGAGATCCGCCGGGAGCGGGTGGCCAAGATCACCGGCCAGTCCGCCGGCACGGACGGCACCGTGAAAAAGCAGCCGGTGAAAAAGACGGTCAAAATCGGCCGCAACGACCCCTGTCCCTGCGGAAGTGGATTGAAATGGAAGAAGTGTACCTGCCCGGAGTATCACAAGGACGTTTGATGCCGGCGGGACGACTCGGCCCGCCTTCCATCGCAGGGCGGGAAACCAAGAACGGCGGCGCGCCGGGGCGATGTGTGCCGGTGGCACACGTTCATCGCCGACCGAGCCGAAGGCGAGACCGTCGCGCCCTACGACACACCATTTGGGATAAGGAGTGCCTATGAATATCGTTGAGCAGACCCAAAACGGCGTGACCTTCTTCTCCGCCGACGGCATTACCGCCGCCGGGGGGGCGGCCCATGGCTTTTCCACCCGTAAGGGCGGCGTGTCGGAGGGGATGTGGGAGTCCCTCAACCTGGGCCCCAGCCGGGGGGACGATCCCGACCATGTCCGGGAGAACTACCGCCGCTTTCTCAAAGCCATCGGCGCGGGAGGGGGGCGGATGGCTATGACCAACCAGGTCCACGGCGGCGTGGTGCGCTGCGTCACCACCGCCGACCTGCACACCGACCCCTATGACAAGGTGGGCTATGAGGCGGACGGCCTGATGACCGATCTGCCGGGGGTGGCGCTGGTGATCTATTCCGCCGACTGCATTCCCATTCTGTTTTATGACCCGGCGCGCCGCTGTGTCGCCGCCGTCCACGCGGGCTGGCGGGGCACCGCCGCGGGCATCGCCGCCGCCGCTGTGGAGCGGATGCGGGACGTGTACGGCTGCCGTCCGGAGGACATCCTGGCCGCCGTGGGTCCCGGCATCGGCCCCGACTGCTTCGAGACCCATGAGGACGTGCCCAACGCCATGACCGCCGCTTTGTCCACCGCCGTGCTGCGCCACATCAGGATCAAGGAGAACGGCAAATTTGCCGTGGACCTGAAGGCCATCAACGCCATGCGTCTGGAGCAGGCAGGCCTGGACCCGGACCATATCGCGGTCAGCACCCTATGCACTTCCTGCCACCCCGAGATGTTCTGGAGCCACCGGAAGCTGGGTACCAACCGGGGCTCCATGGCCGCCGCCATCCAGCTGATATGAGGCGCCGGCTGTCCCTTTTGCTGGCGGTGTGTCTGGGGCTGACCCTCTTGGGGTGCGGTCAGGAGGACCCTGCGCCCTCCCCCTCCGAGACGGCGTCCCCCGTGCCCAGCCGCGCCCCGGAGGCGGTGCAGTTCAGCCTGGCCTATGAGCCGGCCGCCGCCCTCCACCCCATCACCGGGGAGAGCCAGGTGAATCAGGACCTGACGGGGCTGGTGTACCAGGGACTGTACGAGCTGGACAACCAGTTTGTCCCCCAGCCGGTGCTGGCGGAGTCCGCCGCCCCCGCCGAGGACGGGTACAGCTGGACAATCTCGGTCAAGTCCGGAGTGGTCTTCTCGGACGGCACGCCCCTGACCGCCCAGCACGCGGCGCAGTCGCTGGACTTGGCCCGGACCTCGGCGCTGTACGCCGCCCGGCTGTCGGCCGTCACCGGCGTGGCGGCGGCGGACGACGTCACGCTGACGGTCTACCTCTCCGCCCCCAACGGGAATCTGCCCGCCCTGCTGGACGTGCCCATCGTGCTGGAGCGGGCGGACGCCCCCGCCCCCCTGGGCACGGGCTATTACCAGTACGAGCTGGCCGGGGAGCGGCTGTACCTCCAGGCCAACCCCAACCACAGCGCGGCGGCGGCCCTGCCCTACGCCGTCATTCCTTTGGCGGCGGTGTCCGGCGCCAACGAGCGCATCGCCGCCTTCGATAGCGGGGACGTTACCGCCGTCACCACCGAATTTTCCGCCGCCTATGCCCTGGGATACTCCAGCAGCTATGAGACCTGCGACTACCCCACCACCTCCCTGCTGTATGTGGGGTTCAAGACCACGGGCGGGGCCTGTCAGACCGCCGCGGTGCGCCAGGCGTTCGCCAAGGCGTTTGACCGGAAGACGTTGGCGCAGGTACAGCTCTCCGGCCACGCGGACCCGGCCTGCCTGCCCATGCCCTCCGTGTGCAAGGATTATGACGAGCAGTCCGCCGCCCTGCTGGGCCGTGATTTGGAGGGGGCCGCCGCACTTTTGGCCCAGGCCGGGTATGAGCGCGGCGAGGAGGATCAGCTCCTGTACCGCCGGAACGAGGCCCTGGCCGTCACTCTGCTGGTGAACAGCGACAACGAGTCCCGGCAGGCCGTGGCCGAAGCTTTGGCGCAGGCCCTTCAGGGGCTGGGGGTGAGCGTGACGCTGAGCACCCTGCCCTGGAACGAATATATCGCCGCGCTGACTGCGGGGCGGTTCGACCTTTACATCGGTGAGGTGTGCTTGACCGGGGACTTTGACCCAGCGCCCCTGCTGACCGGGGCGCTGAATTACGGAGGATACGAGAATTGGGCGCTGACCCAGGCCCTGGGGACGTGGAGGGCCGCGCGGGGAGAGGAGCGCACCCAGGCCGCCCAGGCGCTGTGGGCGCAGTTTGCCCAGGACGTACCCATCGCCCCGCTGTGCTTCAAACGGGGGTCGCTGCTGGTGCGGTGGGGTATGGTGTCCGGCCTCCAGCCCACTCGGGCCAATCCCTTCTACCGGATGGAGGAGTGGACCACCGCCGCGAGCCGCTGATTTTCCCCAATTGACAGATCAAGTCCGCCGAAAGAGAAGGAGAAATAAACCATGAACCAGAGCAAAAGCCAAGTGTTTCGCTGCTTTGTCCGCAAGCGCCCCGGCTTTGACGTGGAAGCCTCGGCCCTGTGCCGGGACCTGCGGGAGCAGCTTGGAATCCGAAGCCTGGGCGCGGTGACCATCCTCAACCGCTACGACGTGGAGGGGATCGGCGCCCCGGTCTATGAGCAGGCCAAGGGGACGGTGTTCTCCGAACCCCAGGTGGACGCGGTATACGACGAGGACTTTCCCCGCCCCGCCGCCCCCCACACCCTGCTGGCGGTGGAGGCCCTGCCGGGGCAGTTCGACCAGCGCTCGGACTCCGCCGCCCAGTGCGTCCAGCTCATGACCGGGGAGGGACGCCCCCTCATCGCCTACGCCAAGGTGTACGTGCTGGAGGGGGCGCTGTCCCAGGCGGAGCTGGAGCAGATCAAGGGCTATCTCATCAACCCGGTGGAGTGCCGGGAGGCGTCCATGGACAAGCCGGACACCCTGGAGCGCAGCTACGACATCCCTGACCATGTGGAGACGCTGGACGGCTTCACCGATCTGGACGAGGCGGGTTTACAGGCGGAGCTGGACCGGCTGGGGTTGGCCATGGACCTGGACGATTTGAAATTCCTGCAAAACTACTTCCGGGATTGGGAGCGCCGGGACCCCACCATCACCGAGGTGCGGGTGGTGGACACCTACTGGTCCGATCACTGCCGCCACACCACCTTCTCCACCCATTTGAAGGGCATTCAGATCGACGATTCCCGGGTCAAGGCCGCCTATGAGCGGTATCTGGCCGCCCGGGAGGAGGTATACGGTCCGGAGAAGGCCAAGAAGCGCCCCCAGACCCTGATGGACATTGCCACCATTGGCACGAAAGTCCTCAAAAAGCGCGGTGAGCTGCCCGAGCTGGACGAGAGCGAGGAGATCAACGCCTGCTCCATCCATGTCCCCGCCGTGGTGGACGGCGAGGAGCAGGACTGGCTGCTCATGTTCAAAAACGAGACCCACAACCACCCCACCGAGATCGAGCCCTTTGGCGGTGCGGCCACCTGCATCGGCGGGTGCATCCGGGACCCCCTGTCCGGGCGGGCCTACGTCCACCAGGCCATGCGGGTCACCGGCGGCGGCGACCCCACCGTGCCCCTGGGCGAGACGCTGGAGGGCAAGCTGCCCCAGCGGAAGATCGCCCAGACCGCCGCGGCGGGCTATTCCTCCTACGGCAACCAGATCGGCCTGGCCACCGGCCACGTGGCCGAGCTGTACCACCCCGGCTACATCGCCAAGCGGCTGGAGTGCGGCGCGGTGGTGGCCGCCGCCCCCGCCGGCCATGTCCGCCGGGAGCGCCCCGCCCCCGGGGACGTTATCATCCTCTTAGGCGGGCGCACCGGCCGGGACGGCATCGGCGGGGCCACCGGGTCCTCCAAAAGCCACAACAAGAAATCCCTGGCCACCATGGCCAGCGAGGTGCAGAAGGGCAACGCCCCCGAGGAGCGCAAGCTCCAGCGGCTGTTTCGGGATGAGAACGTCACCCGGATGATCAAGCGGTGCAACGACTTCGGCGCGGGGGGCGTGTCGGTGGCCATCGGCGAGCTGGCCGATGGCCTGCAAATCGACCTGGACGCGGTGCGCAAGAAGTACGACGGCCTGGACGGCACGGAGCTGGCCATCTCGGAGAGCCAGGAGCGCATGGCCGTGGTGGTGGCCGCCGAGGACGAGGAGCAGTTCATCGCCATGGCGGAGGCGGAAAACCTGGAGGCCTACCGGGTGGCGGTGGTCACCGAGGCCGCCCGCATGGTCATGACCTGGAAGGGCCAGACCATCGCCGACCTGTCCCGTGAATTTTTGAACACCAACGGCGCGGTGAAGCACGCCCGTGTGTCCGTGCCGGAGCGGAATTACGACCTGGTCGGGCACGATTTTTCCAACCTGCGGGAGATGGCGGCCAGCTTGAAGTGCGCCTCCCGCCGGGGACTGGTGGAGCGGTTCGACGGCTCCATCGGCGCGGGTTCGGTGCTCATGCCCTTCGGCGGCAAAACTCAGACCACCCCCGCCCAGGCCATGGCGGCCCTGCTGCCCACCATGCCCGGCGAGGAGACCGACCAGGCCAGCGTCATGGCCTGGGGCTGCAACCCGGAGTGGCTGTCCGCAGACCCCTTCTCGGGGGCCCGGGCCAGCGTCACCGTTTCCCTGGCCAAGATCGTGGCGGCGGGGGCGGACTACCACGACGCCTACCTCACCATGCAGGAGTTCTTTGAGAAGCTGCGGGACGACCCCGAGCGCTGGGGCAAGCCCTTTGCCGCCCTGCTGGGGGCGCTGGACGCCCAGCTCAAGTACGGCTGCGCCGCCATCGGCGGCAAGGATTCCATGTCCGGCTCCTTCCTGGACTTGGATGTACCGCCCACCCTCATCTCCTTCGCCGTCGCCCCCGTGAAAGCCGGGGACGTGCTCTCCCCCGAGTTCAAGGAGGCGGGCCACCCGGTGTATGTGTTCGCGGGCGGCCCGAAGGATCAGACCGCGTGGGACGCTTTCCACGCCTTGGCCCAGGAGGGCAAGGTGAAGGCCGCCTGGGCGGTGGAGCACAGCGTGGCCGAGGGGCTGATGAACATGTCCTTCGGCAACCGGATCGGCTTTGCCGCCGACCCGGATGTACCTTTGGGCTGGTACGCCCCCGCCCAGGGCGACATCATCGCCGAGCTGACCGAGGATGTGGACATAAAGGCGGGGCGGGATCAGGTTATCCGCATCGGAACGACCACTGCCGAGCCGGTCATCAAGCTGTACCACAGCGGGGACTGGCCCAACTGCCCCAAGGGCGAGGATTCGGCCCCCATCGACGAGCTGCTGGCCCTCAATGAGAAGACGCTGGAGGAGGTCTACCCCACCCGGGCCGGGACCTCCGAGACGGTGGAACCCATCACCTGGGACCGCCGCTCCCCCGCGGTGTTCGACGGCGAGATCGCCCGCCCCAGGGTGGTCATCCCCGTGTTCCCCGGCACCAACTGCGAGTACGACAGCGTGCGGGCCTGCCTGCGGGCCGGGATGGACGCGGAGACGGTGGTGATCCGCAACCTCACCCCCGATTCCCTGGCCCAGTCAGCCCTGGAGCTGGAGCACGCCATCAAGCACGCCCAGATCGTGTTCCTCCCCGGCGGTTTCTCCGGCGGCGACGAGCCGGAGGGCAGCGCCAAGCTCATCGTGTCCTTCTTCCGCAACCCGCGCCTCACCGACGCGGTCCACGACCTCTTAAAGCACCGGGACGGGCTGATGCTGGGCATCTGCAACGGCTTCCAGGCGTTGTTGAAGCTGGGGCTGCTGCCCCGCGGCGAGATCGCCCCGGTGGACGAGGACAGCCCCACCCTGACCTACAACCTCATCGGGCGGCATCAGAGCCGGTACGTCACCACCCGGGTGGCCTCGGTGAAGTCCCCCTGGATGCTGCTCAGCCACGTGGGCGACCTCCACACCATCCCTGTCTCCCACGGCGAGGGCCGGTTCGTGGCCCCCCAGCCGGTGCTGGACCAGCTCATCGCCAACGGTCAGATCGCCACCCAGTACGTGGACGCCCAGGGTGCGCCCTCCATGGACATCGCGGTGAACCCCAATGGCTCCATGCTGGCCATCGAGGGGGTGTTCTCCCCCGACGGCCGGGTGTTCGGCAAGATGGGCCACTCCGAGCGGCGGGGCGAGTTCGTGGCCAAAAACATCCCCGGCGACAAGCTCCAGCCTATCTTTGACTCCGGTGCGTTATATTTTCGTTGAGTATAACAAAACTCCCCGCCGGAGGCGGGGAGTTTTCACGTTTACAGCTTTTCCCGAAACAGCCCGTGGCGGTTGCAATACCAGTAGAGATACCCGCCGCCCCAGGGGTAGAACCGGGCCTCGGGGCATCCCTCCGGGTAGAGCTTTACCAGATCGAACCGCCCGGTGGTCACATAGGCCATGAAGGAAATATAGTGGTCCTTGCGCATCTCGTGGGGGATGGAGAAAAAATACTCCCCGTCGAAGTTCTCCCGCACCAGCTTGTGCGCCTCATCCGGCTCCTCCGCCTCCAGGGGCGGCAGGGCGACGCCGCAGCAGGACGCCACCGCCGCCCCGGAAGCGTGGATGATATTCCCGCACACCGGGCATACGTACAGCGATGAACGAAGAATATTCGCGGATCGGTTGGCGTTGATGACCAGCTCCCCGCTCAAAAGCTCGGGCACGGAAATGCCCAGCGCCCCGGCAAGCGGCTCCAGCAGGGAGATGTCGGGAAGTCCCCTGGCGGTTTCCCATTTGGAAACCGCCTTGTCGCTGACACCCAGGCGCTGAGCCAGCTGGACCTGGGTCATGTGCCGTGCCTCCCGAAGACGCCGGATGGTGCCGCCGGTGACATAGTTGTCCATGATGGTTTCCCTCCTTTCTCCCCTACCATACCATAGGGCGGGCAAATCGTCCACCTACGCTGCGTAGAGAAAAAACGCGCCCGCCGGACGGCGGGCGCGCGGTCATTCCGATCCCTTGTGCTTTCGGCGCTGGATCATCTCCCGGAACCCCCCCGCGCCGAAGGAGAAAATTCGGTTTACCCGGCTGATGGTGGCCGAACTGGCCCCGGTCTTTTCCAAAATCTCCGTGTAAACCAGTCCGTCGTCCAGCAGCAGGGCCACGTCATAGCGCTGCTCCATGGCCCGCAGCTCGCCCACGGTGCACAGATCGTCAAAAAAGGCGATGCATTCCTCGATGTTCTTCAGCTCCAAAATGCTTTCATAGAGCGCCATGCTCCGCGCTTTGTTGGTTGTTTTCGGCATAAGCGTCATTCCTCCGCTCCACAGCGATTTTCTCCATTTTAGCAGATAAAAGAGATAAAGTAAACACCCATTTTCCGCGGGGCCCGGACTTGTCTTTTCCAGGGAAATGAGCTATAATTTGATAACTGTGACAGCTTTTTCGGAAGGAGTGCCCGAATTGACAAGAGACGAAGCCTTTGAGTTCTTAGACCGCACCGCCCGGGGAATTGCCCAGATGTTCGGCTCTACCTGCGAGACCCTGGTCCACGACATGGGCGTGCCCACCCACCCCATTTTGTCCATCTACAACGGCCACGTGTCCGGCCGGGAGGTGGGTTCTACCATGGACATCATGGGCATCGGCCTGGAGCTGGACGAGCAGGCCGCCACCACCGATCAGGTGAATCTGGCGGCCACCACCCCCGACGGGCGGCAGACCAAATCCTCCACCTTTCATATGATCGGGGAGGACTATAACCTGGCGCTGGGTATCAATTTCGACTACACCTCCCTGGTGTTCGCCAACCGCATTCTGGAGGACCTGATGAGCGCCCAGTCCGACCTGCGCTCCGCGCTGTGGCAGCCGGGGGATTCCCGGCAGCTGGAGGACCTATTTGACCAGTGCGTAGCCGAGCTGGGCAAGCCGCTGGAGGCTATGACCAAAGCGGACCGGCTGAAGGTGGTGGCTCTGCTGCGGGAGCGCAGCGCCTTTTCCTACCGCAAGTCGGTGCCCTATGTGGCGGGGCGGCTGGGAGTGTCTCGGTATACCATCTATAAGTACTTGGAGGAAGTGGGAGAGGATCAGCCGGAATAACCGGCGTTTTTCCCTTGTAATTGACAGGGAAAAGAGGTAGAATGAGACAGATGTCAAACTGGCGGTGAGCCGCCGAGGGGTCTCCACAAGGCCGCCTTTCAGGTTTTGCGAGGAGACGAGGGCAAGGGAGCGCGTGGGAATTGAGCGGACCTTGCGACAAGGAGGTTACATATGATGAGAGAACAAATCGAAGCCTATTTTGCAGATAAAGAAAAGCTGCTGGTGGAGGCGGTGAGCCGCCTGGTGGCCATCGACAGTGTAGAGGGTGAGCCCGCCCCCGGTGCGCCCTTCGGTCCCGGCCCCGCCGCCGCCTTGAAGGAGGCGCTGGCCATCGCCGAGGAGTGGGGCCTGACGGCGGAAAATCACGAGGGCTACGTGGGCACCGCTGACCTGAACGACGGCGAGGACGCTTTGCACATCCTGGGCCACCTGGACGTGGTGGCCCCCGGCGAGGGCTGGACCGTGACCCAGCCCTATGCGCCCAAGCTGGTGGACGGCCTGCTCTACGGCCGGGGCACCGACGATGACAAGGGGCCTGTGGTGGCCTCCCTGCTGGCCATGAAGGCGGTGAAGGACCTGGGGGTGCCGCTGAGGAAAAACTGCAAGGTCATCATGGGCACCAACGAGGAGAGCGGCTCCGGGGACATCGCATGGTATTTTGCACGGCATCCCTACGCCCCCGCCACCTTCTCCCCCGACTCGGGCTTCCCGGTCATCAATACGGAAAAGGGCGGCTTTCGGCCCACCTTTACCAAGAGCTGGCCCGAGCAAACAGAGCTGCCCCGGGTGAAGTGGCTCCACGGCGGAATCCGGGGAAACATCCTGCCCGGCGAGGCGTCCGCGGGTGTGGAAGGGCTGACTATGTACGACATCCAGCCCGTGGCCCGGAACATCACCTCCCGCACCGGCATCAAGTTCACCTTTGCTCATGAGAACGGCATCACCGTGGTGAAGGCGAAGGGGGAGAACTCCCACGCCGCCATGCCGGAGGACGGCAACAATGCCATCACGGGGCTGATCGCTCTGCTGTGCGCCCTGCCGCTGGCGGAGGGCGCGTGCAAGCAGGCGCTGAACGACCTGAACGCCCTCATCCCCCATGGGGACTGCAAGGGCCGGGCGCTGGGCATTGCCCAGGAGGAGCCCATCGCCGGGCCGCTGACGGTGGCGTTCTCCCTGCTGGAGATCACCGAGACGGGGCTGAAGGGGTATTTCGACAGCCGCGCCCCCCTGTGCGCCACGGAGGAGAACTGCCTGAACGTGGCGAAGGCCGCCTTTGAGGGCCGGGGCTTCACCTTTGAGGGTGTTCAGGGCGCGCCTCATCATGTTCCCGGCGACAGCGCGTTTATCAAGACCCTGCTAAAGCGCTATGAGGAGTACACTGGGCTGAAGGGTGAGTGCTTGTCCACCGGCGGTGGGACTTATGTCCATGACATCCCCGGCGGTGTGGCCTTTGGGTGTTCTCTGCCGGGGTTCGACAGCCACCTCCACGGCGCGGATGAGCGGGCGCGAGTCAGCGATTTGATGCTGTCCGCCAAGCTGTTTGCCCACATCATCATTGATTTGTGTGAGTAGGGCGTTACTTTCTCTCTCGCGAGAGAAAGTAACCAAAGAGCGCGCTTAGGGGGCACCCCGCCGGACGGACACGGCCTGAACGGTGCGGTCCGGGACCAGCGGGCGGGGAGCTGAGGGTCCTAGTCCCGCCCAGCGCGCCGATCAGGCGGGCCTAAAGGACGGAGGATCCGGAGGACCCCGCCCGCTGGTCCCGGTACCACTTGCTGCGCTAAGCCGTGTCCTCAGGCGGGCTTCCCCCTAAGAACCCCCTGTTTACGAGGGAGCCCTATACGGTGCGGTGGTGGACGCTTTCCGGCGCGTGGGGCTTTCGACGCAGATGCTTCTATTTGTGCTGCCGCCGGTGTCTGGTCATTGGGGCGTTTGGGGGTTTATCGGACTGCGCCTCAGGGGTGGACCGTCTGGCTCGGGGCGCTCGTCGTGAATCCCCCGCCGAAAAGTGAATCATAAAATGAAGCCGCCTCGTGGCTACGGGGCGGCTCTTATTTTGCTTTTGTCAGGTTGTCGAGTGGAAACTGAATGCGATTGCGTGGGAGGTAACGGGCTAAAAGTTTCTTTTTGCCTACTTTTTCTTTTCAAAGAAAAAGTAGGTCAATACCGTCCAAAATCGCCGGAGCGGCCCTTGGTCACGTCGGAGCCGAACTCGTAGTCCTTGCCGGGCAGGATGGCGTTGAGGGCGATGCCCGCGATGGCGGCGATGGCCAGGGAGGTGAGGGTGATGTCTGTGCTCCCCACGTGGAAGGTGAGGCCGGAGAACTCGTTGTTGAAGCCCCAGATCTTGAAGCCCAGGCCGCACACCATGATGACGGCGGCGATGATGAGGTTGCGGGAGTTGGTGAAGTCCACCCGGTTCTCCACCACGTTGCGCACGCCGATGGCGGAGATCATGCCGTAGAGAATGAAGGACACCCCGCCGATGATGGCGGTGGGGATGGAGTTGATGACGGCGGCGAACTTGGGGGAGAAGGACAGCACCACCGCGTAGACGGCGGCCAGCCGGACCACCTTGGGGTCAAAGACCTGGGACAGCTCCAGCACGCCGGTGTTCTCGCCGTAGGTGGTGTTGGCGGGGCCGCCGAACATGCCCGCCAGGGAGGTGGCGATGCCGTCCCCGATGAGGGTGCGGTGGAGGCCCGGGTCCTCGATGAAGTTCTCCTCCACCGTGGCGGAGATGGCGGACATGTCGCCGATGTGCTCCATCATGGCGGCGATGGCGATGGGGGCCATCACCAGGATGGAGGTCAGGTCAAACTTGGCCAGCACGAAGGGCTGGAGGCCCACGAACCCGGCGTCGGCCACCCCGGAGAAGTCCACCTGCCGGGTCACCAGGGCCACGGCGTAGGGGATGAGCACCCCTAGCAGGATGGGGATGATCTTCACCATGCCCTTGCCCCAGATGTTGGCGCACACGATGACCGCGATGGACAAAATGGCCAGCCACCAGTTGGTGGAGGCGTTGTTGATGGCGCTGGGGGCCAGGGACAGGCCGATGAGAATGATGATGGGCCCGGTGACCACCGGGGGCAGGAAGCGCATCACCTTGTGGACGCCCACCAGCTTGATGAGCCCGGCCAGGATCAGGTACAACAGCCCGGCCACCACGATGCCCCCCAGGGCGTAGGGCAGCTTTTCCTCCCCGGTCATGCCGGCGTAGATGCCGGAGTCCAGCTCCGCCACCGCGGAGAAGCCCCCCAGGTAGGCGAAGGAGGAGCCCAGAAAGGCGGGTACCTTCAGCTTGGTGCACACGTGGAAGAACAGGGTGCCGATGCCGGCGAAGAACAGGGTGGTCTGGATGGACAGGGGCAGGCCGTAGCCTTGGACCAGAATGGGCACCAGCACGGTGGCCCCGAACATGGCGAACATGTGCTGGAGGCCCAGGATCAGCATTTTGGGCACCCCCAGGGTCCGGGCGTCGCGGATCGGTCCTTGATTGTTCATAGCTCTCTCTCCCTTTTCATTGGTTTGCGCAAAAAAAGAGGCAATCACCAAACGGCGATTGCCTTACAAGGAGAAATGGAAATAATACGCCCCAAGCCCGATGTACTGGACAAATCCCGACTTGCGCATATCGTCCCCTCCTTTTGCGTTCGGTCCATCATACCAGATGCTGACAGGAAATGCAAGTCCTAAAATCACACAAAACCGCCCAGGGAATCCGGGCGGTTTCTGTCTGCTTATAGCACCTTGGACAAAAAATCAATGGTGCGGGGCTGCTTGGGGTGGGCGAAGAAGGCGTGGGGCTCATCCTGCTCCAAAATGTGCCCCTGGTCCATGAACAGGACCCGTGTGCCCACCTCGCGGGCAAAGCCCATCTCGTGGGTGACTACCACCATGGTCATGCCCTCCTCAGCCAGCTCCTTCATGACCTCCAGCACCTCCCCCACCATCTCGGGGTCCAAAGCGGAGGTGGGCTCGTCAAAGAGCATCAGCTTGGGCTTCATGGCCAGGGCCCGGACGATGGCGATGCGCTGCTTCTGCCCGCCGGACAGCTGGGCGGGATAGGCGTCCGCCTTCTCCTCCAGCCCCACCCGCTTCAAAAGGGTGGTGGCGGTGTCGTCCGCCTCGGCCTGAGTCATGAGCTTGGTGCGCACCGGGGCCATGGTGATGTTCTTCCGGATGGTCATGTGGGGAAACAGGTTGAAGTGCTGGAACACCATGCCCATCTGGCGGCGGATGGTGTCGATGTCCGCCTTGGGGTCGGTGATCTCCCGGCCCTGAAAGGTGATGGAGCCGGAGGTGGGGGTCTCCAGCAGGTTGAGGCAGCGCAGGAAGGTGGACTTGCCCGAGCCGGAGGGGCCGATGACCACCACCTTCTCCCCCGGGGAGATGTGTTCGGAGATGTTGTCCAGCACCAGGTGATCCCCGAAGGATTTGCTCAGGTTTTTAACGTCGATCACTTTGACGCAGCCTCCCCTCGATTTTCTTGATGATGAAGGTGAGCAGATATACGATGGCTAAGTAAAACAGGGCGGCCACCGTCATGGGGGCCATGTAGTTGGCCAGGTTCTGCCCGCTGCCCACGTTTTTGGCTGCGGCGGTCAGATCGTACATGCCCACCATGCTGACGATGGAGGTCTCCTTGATAAGCGCGATCAGCTCGTTGCCGATGGAGGGGATCACGTTTTTGATGGCCTGGGGGATGACGATGTACCACATGGTGGTGCCGGCGGACAGGCCCAGGGACCGCCCCGCCTCCGTCTGCCCGATGTCCACGGACAGGATGCCGCCGCGGATGTTCTCGGACACATAGGCCCCCGAGTTGATGCCGAAGGCGATGATGGCCGTGACCACGATGGGGAAGCCCCGGATGGCGAATACGACAAAGGCCATGATGAACAGCTGCAGCGCCATGGGGGTGCCCCGGATCACGGTGACATACACC
This sequence comes from uncultured Oscillospiraceae bacterium, assembly GCA_949948775.1. GTDB lineage: Bacteria > Bacillota > Clostridia > Oscillospirales > Oscillospiraceae > Enterenecus. The sequence continues at coordinate 1,430 of CATLHC010000010.1, read as the reverse complement.
GCGCAGAGGAACTTGGGGATTTTAAGCAGCGGGTTTTTCGACTGAGCGATGCCCACCAGCGCCACAATGGTCCCCAGCACCAGGCCCAGCGCCGCCGCGCCTATGGAGATGACGAGGGTCATCCGCAGGCCCGTCAGCATGCTGTCCAGATATTTCGCGTTTGTGAAGATCAGCGTGAATTTTTCCCAAAAGCTCATAGCTCCACCGGCTCTCCTTTGCGATATGACGCGGCGGGACAGCGCCTATGGGTGCTGTCCCGCCACAGCTTGTTGTTACTCCAGGCCCATGTGCTTCATCACCAGGTCGTTGATGCCGTCCTCGCCCAGCTCAGCCAGCACCTCGTTGATGGCCGCGAGCAGCTCGTCCTGGCCCTTGGTGACGCAGATGGCGTACTGCTCCTCGGTGGGGGAGGCCGCCTCGCCCTCGCCGCCGGCGTAGTACAGCGCGGCGCACTCATAGCCGCTGTTCTTATCCACGATGAAGGAGGCGGGCAGCTGGTCGATGACCACCACGTCCACCTGGCCCGCGCCCACGGCGTCCACCGCCAGCTGGGCGCTGTCGTAGCGGACCTCCTCCGCGCCGGTGTCCTTCAGCACGCCGTCAAAGTCCTCGCCGGAGATCTCGCCACCCACATAGATGTCGCCGGTGGTGTCGGCCTGCACGCCGATCTTCTTGCCGGCCAGGGTGTCCCAGAGGATGTAGCTCACATCGCCGTCCGTGCCGTCGGGGGTCATGGACCCGGCGGGATAGATCACATACTGCACGGAGGTGAAGTAGGGATCGGAGAAGTCCACCTGCTGCTGGCGGCTCTCGGTGATGGTGATGCCCGCCGCGCCCACGTCGGCCAGCTTGCCGGCGGACACGGTGTCGATGATGGTGCCGAACTCCACGTTGGTGTAGGTGACCTCACGGTTCAGCTTCTCGCCCACCTTATTCATGACGTCCACGTCCACGCCCACGATCTCGGTGCCGTCGTAGTACTCAAAGGGGGCGAAATAGGCGTTGGTGTACACCGAGATGGCGGCGCCGCCCTGGGCGGACTCGGTGGCCTCCTCGCTGGGTTCGGCGGAGGGGGCGGTGCTCTCGGCGCCCGCAGAGGGGGCGGCGGTGGGAGTGGGGGTACTGCCCTGGTTGGAGCAGGCGGCCAGAGCAAACACCATGGTCAGCGCCAGCAGCAGGGCGGAAAACTTCTTCATTGCTTTCATTTTCATTCATCTCCATAAAAGTTTGCGGTTGCGCAAAGGGGGACCCCTTTGTGTGAAGCCGATTATAAACGTTATACAGAAGAAATGCAAGGGGGATTTTTGCAAAACCCCATACTTGCCGCCGTTTTCATCGTTTTGACGGACATTGCGCCAGAAAACATACATTTTTATGCAACATTTTCCGCATATATATCCATCGCTGCGCGAAAGCGCCGCCGGGGTGGT
>CATLHC010000009.1 GCA_949948775.1 uncultured Oscillospiraceae bacterium | reverse complement strand
ACCCGCCGCCGGCCTCAACCCCACCGAGGTGGCCGAGCTGATGGAGCTGATCCAGCGCATCTCCAAGGAGATCGGCTTCGGCATCCTGCTGATCGAGCACCGCCTGGAGCTGGTGATGAACGTCTCCGACCTGATCCATGTGCAGAACTTCGGCAAGACCATCGCGGTGGGCACGCCGGAGCAGGTGCAGCATAACCCCGAAGTGATCGAAGCCTATCTCGGCAAGGAGGATTGACCATGGGACCGATGCTGAAAGTGAGCGACATCGCCGTCAGCTACGGCCATGTCGAGGCGCTGCGCGGCGTGAGCGTGGAGGTGTACGAGGGCCAGATCGTCTCCATCATCGGCGCCAACGGCGCGGGCAAGACCACCCTGCTGCGCACCATCTCCGGGCTGGTCCGCCCCCGTAGCGGCTCCATCATCTTCCAGGGGGAGGAGCTGCCCAGGAAACCCAACAAGATCGTGGCCAAGGGCGTGGTGCAGGTACCGGAGGGCCGGAAATGCTTCTCCGGCCTGACCGTGCGGGACAACCTGCTGGTGGGCGGCTACCTGTTCAAGGGCAAGGACCTGGAGAAGGATCTGGAGGAGCAGTATAAGCTCTTCCCCCGGCTGAAGGAGCGGCAGGACCAGTTCGCCGGGACCTTCTCAGGCGGCGAACAGCAGATGCTGGCGGTGGCCCGCGGCCTGATGAGCCGCCCCAAGATCCTGCTGCTGGACGAGCCCTCCATGGGCCTGGCCCCCATCATCGTGGACCAGATATACGACCTGATCCGGCAGATCCGGGAGCGGGGCATCACCGTGCTCCTGGTGGAGCAGAACGCGAAGAAGGCGCTGGGCATATGCGACCACGCCTACGTGCTGGAGAACGGCAAGATCAGCCTGTCCGGCACGGGGAAGGAGCTCCTGCAATCCGACGATGTGCGCAAAGCATACCTGGGCGGCTGAAAGCTTGCATCCCGCATTTTCATACCGAAAACCGGTCGAACAGCGGGAGATCGACAGCTATCCTGCACCGGACGGGGGGAAAACGCCCCGCACCGGGGCCGAGTGTATGGCACGTGTTTCAGAGGATTGAAGCATATCCTGTGAAAATGTGACTCAATTGCTTGCAATGACTGTGCAAAACGGTTAAACTGATGAAACGAGGCGGTACGATGACCAACGAAAAGATCCGCACCTGGAACGAGGAGTCCCTGGACCACCGCAACGCGCTGCTGTATGCCATGGGCATCAGCGAGGAGGACGCGGAGCGGCCCGTTATAGGCATTATCAACACCTGGAATGAGATGAACCCCGGCCATTTCCCCTTCGACAAGGAGCTGGTCCGGGAGCTCAAGGAGGAGGTCTACGCGGCGGGCGGCCTGGCCCTGGAGCTGCCCATCACCGGCATCTGCGACGGCATGTGCAGCAACACCCCCGGCGACCGCTATACGCTGCCCACCCGGGACCTGGTGTCCAGCGAGGTGGAGACCGTGGCCGAGCTCAACGGCCTGGAGGGCATGATCATGCTGGCCACCTGCGACAAGGTGGTGCCCGGCATGGTGATGGGTGCCCTGCGCGTCGACATCCCCACCGCCATGTTCACCGGCGGCTATATGGCCGCCGGCCATTATCAGGGCCGCATGCTGACCCTTACCCACACCAAGCAGGCCTACGCCGCCTATGTGGAGGGCAGCATGTCCCGCGAGGACTACAAGGGCGTGGTGCGCTGCGCCTGCCCCACCCCCGGCGCCTGCCCCTTCATGGGCACCGCCAACACCATGAGCTCCATGGCCGAGCTCCTGGGCCTGTCCCCCCACGGCAACGCCAGCACCCGCAGCCAGAGCCCCAAGTGGCATGAGCTGGCCCGCGAGGCCGCCCGGGGCGTGATGCGCGCCTGGCGGGAGGAGATCCGCCCCAGCAGCTTCATCGACCAGCGCAGCCTGGAGAACGTGGTGCGCTACATGATGGCCACCGGCGGCAGCACCAATAGCATGCTGCACATCCCGGCCATCGCCCGGCAGATCGGCTGCGACATCGGCCCTGAGACCTTCGACCGCATCAGCCGCGAGGTGCCCTGCATCAGCGCTATCTACCCCAACCACCCCACCTATACCATGGAGGAGTTCGAGGCCGCGGGCGGCCTGCCCGGCGTGGTGAAGGAGCTCATCGCAGGGGGGGTGCTGGACCCGGAGACGAAGGGCCTGTTCGGCACCCTTGGGGAGAAGGCTGCCACCGTGGATGCGGTGGACCAGGCCGTGATCCATCCCGTGGCCGACCCGATCCACCCCCAGGGCGGGCTGGCCGTGCTCCACGGCAACATCGGCACGGACAGCGCCATCGTCAAGTTCAGCGCCGTGGACCCCGCCGCCTGGAAGTTCAGCGGCCCCGCCAAGGTGTATGAGAGTCAGGACGACGCCTGGCACGCCATCCTCAAAGACGAGATCGCAGCGGGCGACGTGGTGATCATCCGCTACGAGGGGCCCAAGGGCAGCCCCGGGATGCCCCATATGGAGACCTTCATGGCCGCCGTGCTGGGCAAGGGCCTGGGCACGAAGATCGCACTGGTGTCCGACGGCCGGTTCAGCGGGGCCACCGGCGGGCTGGCCATCGGGCATGTGAGCCCCGAGGCCTACGAGGGCGGCAACCTGGCCCTGATTCGGGATGGGGACATCATCCACATCGACATTGAGGCGCGCACCCTTCGCGTGGACGTCAGCGACGAGGAGCTCCAGCGCCGCAGGGCCGGGTGGCAGCCGGTGATCAAGCCCGCATCCGGCTGGCTCCAGCTCTACCGCAAGCACTGCACCAGCGCCCACCAGGGCGCCACCCTGTTCTGGGATCGGGACTGACCCGCCATCGCTCCGGTGCGGTCGAGACAGGTGCTCCGCCCTTCGGGCGTTTTCGATAGAGACCGGGAAGGCGGGGGCCTCCCCGCGCGGCGTTGCGCCCTGATGGGGCCGCGGCGGCGTGCGGGGCCGATCACAATCCAGAAAAGGAGCGTATGGCATATGGCAAGCATCAAGGACATCGCGGAGGCAGTGGGGGTGTCTCCCAGCACGGTCTCCCGCGTCATCAACGGCAAGAGCTGCGTCAACGAGGCCACCCGGAAGAAGGTGCAGGCGATGCTGGCCCGCACCGGCTATCAGTCCAACGCACTGGCCAAGAGCCTGAAGCTGCGCCGCAGCAACACCATCTGCCTGATGCTGCCCAGCATCGACAACCTGATCTTCCCCGCCATCACCCGGGGCGTGGAGGCCGTGGCCCGTAAATACGGCTTCATGGTGGTGCTGTGCAACACTGATGAGGACAGCGACGCGGAGAACGCATACATCGAGAAGATGAAGGCCCGCTGGATCGACGGCTTCCTGCTGTGCTGCAACGCGGGCCAGAACAGCAGCGGGCGCAGGCTGCGGGAGGAGGGCTTCCCCGTGGTGATCGCCAATCGTTTCACCGAGGAGGACGTTCGGGTGGTGGACACGGTGGCCGTGGACAATTTCCGCGCTGCCTATACCGCCACGCGGTATCTCCTGCGTTCGGGGCGGCGGCGCATCGCCTTGGCCTACGGGCGGGAGGAGCTGTTCCTCTACCGTGAGCGCTATCGGGGCTATTGCCAGGCCTTGCAGGACGCGGGCGTGCCCTATGACGACCAGCTGGTCCTGCGGGAGATCAACAGCGGCCCGGACAGCTTCTATCAGCTCACCCGAGACGCCATGGCCCTGCCTGACCCGCCGGACGCCTTCTTTGCCACCAGCGACCCCAAAGCCTTCGTGATCCTCCACGCCCTGCACGAGCTGGGGGTGCGCATCCCGGAGCAGGTGTCGGTGATGGGCTTCGACAACGTGGGGCTGTCCTCCATGGTGGAACCCCCGTTGTCCACCATCTCCCAGCCCCTGAGGGAGATCGGCGTGGCCGCCGCCAAGAGTCTGATCCGCCAGATCGAATATAAAGACAAGAACGGCCAGCTCCCGCCGCCCGTGCAGACGGTGCTGGACGTGGACCTGATTATCCGCGGCTCCACGGACTGACCGCACACCCCGCGGTGGCGTGCGTGCCGCATATGGAGGAGGCCTCCCATGAACCCCCTTGGCATCAACCTTTGGAACTGGTGCGCCGGCCTGGGGCCGGACTGCCTGGGCCTGCCCACCCGTGCGGCCCGGATGGGTTTTACCGCCGTTGAGCTGCCCATGACCGTGCCGGAGGTCCCTGACGCGCTCCGGCGGGAGCTGGCCGAGACAGGGCTGCCCGTCACCCTGTGTGCCGCGCTGGGGCCGGGGCGGGATCTGTCCAGCTTCGATCCGTCGGTGCGCGCCGCCACCATGGACTATTTGACCGGCTGCCTGGAGACCGGGCGGACGCTGGGCGCCAGCGTGCTGTGCGGCCCCCTCTACGCCGGGGGCGGCAAGCGCCACTGGCTTGGCGCGGATGAGCGGGCGCGGGAGTGGGAGCTGGCCGTCACCGGCCTGCGGGAACTCTCCCGCCGGGCGGCGGACTGCGGCGTCACCCTCTCATTGGAACCCCTCAACCGCTACCGAACCAGCGTGTGCAACACCTCGGCCCAGGTGCTGGCCCTGATTGACGACATCGGCGCGCCCAACGTGGGCCTGCACTTCGACACCTACCACGCCTGCCTGGAGGAGAAGGATCTCGGCGGTGCGCTGGAGGCCGCCCTGCGGAGCGGCCGGGTGGACCACTTTCACGCCTGCGCCAACAACCGGGGCGCTCCCGGACAGGGCATCGTGCCCTGGGAGGAGGTGCTGGGTCTGCTGGTCCGCTACGGCTACTCCGGCCATATCACCATGGAGACCTTCGCCCTGGGCGGGCTGGACAGCAGCTGGACCCAAGTGCATGAGGGGCCGGACGAGCTGGCCCTGGCGGGGCTGCGCTATCTGCAGGGCTTTTTCGGCCAGGTCTCCGGCGCGGGGGCATAAGCGCCGCTGCGATTCATGACCTCGATCCAAAACCTATGTGAAAAGGAAGCATGACCATGTCAACGATCGAATTTCCGTTGCTAAACCGGGTGGGCGAGGTGTACGAGCCCTTCAAGACCCGTTTTCTGGAGCGCACGATTCAGGGCCTGGCCCCGGACGAGGTGCTGGTCAAGGTGCGCGCCAGCGCCATCTGCGGCAGCGACCTGCATATCGCCCGCGGACTGCACCCCTCTGCGCCCCTGCCCGTCACCATCGGTCACGAGTTCTCCGGCGATGTGGCCGCCGCAGGCGCCGGCGTGTCCAACGTGAGGCCGGGCATGCGGGTGACGGTGGAGCCCTGCATCACCTGCGGCCAGTGCGACGCCTGCCGCCACGGACAGTATTCCTACTGCGAGAACATCTCCTTCACCTACCGCCTGGGCGACGGGGCCATGGCGGACTACGTGGTGGTCAAGGCCCCTTATGTCTATGAGCTGCCCCAGGAGCTGAGTTATGAGGCCGGCGCGCTCATCGAACCGCTCTCCGTGGCCACCCATGCGGTGCGCCGCGCCCAGGTGGGCTTGGGCGAAACTGTGCTCATCGTCGGCGCCGGGGCCATCGGCATGATGGTGGCCGCCATCTGCCGCCGCTGCGGTGCATCCCAGATCATCATCGCCGACCTGTCCGACCGGCGCCTGGAGGCGGCCCTGCGCCTGGGCGCCACCCATACCGTCAACAGCGGAAGCCAGGACCTGGAGCAGAACCTCTCCCAGCTCACCGGCGGGAAGGGTGTGGACAAGAGCTTCGAGTGCGTGGGGCGGGAGATCTGTTTCAACCAGGCGGTGATGGCGCTGAAGAAGAACGGCACCTGCACCGCCGTGGGCATCTATGAGCAGCCCATGGTCAGCTTCCCCGCCGGGCGGCTGATCACCCACGAGATCCACATTCAGGGTGCGCAGGGCTACTGCTGGGATTTCCCCATCGCGATCGCCGCCGCCCGGGAGCTGCCTATGGAGCAGTTCATCACCCACACCTTCCCGCTGGACCAGCTCCAGACGGCGCTGGACACCGCGTTGGACCCGGTCAGTGGGAGCATCAAAGTAATCGTCCGGCCATAGGGCGTTCCGGGGGCCATATGGACTTTGTAATCGAGGAGGAAGTTCCCATGAAAAAGACTGCCATTGTCACCGGCTCCAGCCGAGGCATCGGCCTGGCCATCGCCAGGCAGCTGGGGCTGGACGGCTTCCAGATCGTCATGGTTGCCACCGGCCCACAGGAGCGCAACCAGGCCGCGCTGGACAGTTTGACGGCCCTGGGCATTCCCTGCGCCTATGTGCAGGCCGACGTGGGCGTCCAGGCAGACCGGCTGCGCATCGTGTCGGAGGCCGTGTGCGCCTTCGGACGCATCGACGTGCTGGTCAACAACGCAGGCGTGGCCCCGAAGGAGCGGGTGGACCTGCTGGAGATGACCGAGGAGAGCTTCGATCGGGTGGTGGGCATCAACACCAAGGGCTGCATGTTCCTCACCCAAGCGGTGGCAAAGCAGATGATCGCCCAGGAGCCGCTGGATGGGCGCAAGGGCGTCATCGTCAACGTGTCCAGCTGCAGCGCGGTGGTGTCCAGCGTCAGCCGTGGGGAGTACTGCGTGTCCAAGGCGGGCGTGTCCATGCTCACCGCCCTGTTCGCAGACCGGCTGGCGGGGGAGGGCATCCTGGTCAACGAGGTGCGCCCCGGCGTCATCGCCACCGACATGACCAGCACCGTCAAAGAGAAGTACGACAAGCTGATTGCAGCCAACGCCTTCCCCATCGCCCGCTGGGGCCGGCCGGAGGACGTGGCCGGGGCGGTCAGTGCCCTGTGCAGCGACAAGTTTTCCTATACCACCGGGAACTACATCGATGTAGACGGCGGCTTCCATATCCAGCGCCTGTGAGGAGGGAGGGGATGGCCATGACACAGCGGGTTTTCATGGCGGAAGACCTGTGCGCAGACGTGGTCGTATGCGGCACGGCGGTGGTGGGCAGCGGCGCCGCGGGCTACAGCGCTGCCGACCGCCTCTGGCGGTATGGGCAGCGGGACGTCCTGCTGCTGACGGAGAACCGCCTGGCCGGCACCAGCCGCAACACGGGCAGTGACAAGCAGACCTATTATAAGCTCACCCTCTCGGGGGGTGAGCCGGACAGCGTGGGCGAGATGGCCCGGACTCTGTTCGAGGGGGGCTGCGTGGACGGCGACATCGCCCTGTGCGAGGCCGCGCTCTCCGCCCAGGGCTTTCTGCGCCTGGTGGAGTTGGGCGTGCCCTTCCCCCGGGACCGCTACGGCCAGTTCGTGGGCTATAAAACGGATCACGACCCCCGCCGCCGCGCCACCAGCGTGGGGCCCTACACCAGCCGGCAGATGACCGAGCGGCTGGAGGCTGCCGTGCGGGACCAGGGCGTTCCCATGCTGGATCACGCCCTGGTGGTCCAGATCTTGGGCGACGGGGAGAAGGTGTACGGCCTGCTCTGCCTGGACACGGCCGCCCGGGGCCCGGCACCCCGGTTTTTCCTCGTACGGTGCAGGAACTTGGTCTGGGCCACCGGCGGCCCCGCTGGGATGTACGCCGACAGCGTCTACCCCGCCGGGCACCACGGAGCCACCGGCCTGGCGCTGGAGGCGGGGGCCAAGGGCCGCAACCTCACCGAGTGGCAGTACGGCCTGGCCTCGGTCCGGCCGCGGTGGAACGTCTCGGGCACCTACATGCAGGTCCTGCCTCGGGTGTACTCCTGTCAGCCGGATGGCAGCGACGAGCGGGAGTTCCTGATGGACCTCTTCTCCAGGCCCGCCCAGATGCTCTCCAAGCTGTTCCTGAAGGGCTATCAGTGGCCCTTCGACGTGCGCAAGGTGGCGGACGGCAGCTCCATCATCGACATCTTGGTCTATCTGGAGACACAGAAGGGCCGCCGGGTGTATCTGGATTACCGCACCAACCCCCTGGGCGGGGCCTTCTCCTACGACGAGCTGGAGCCGGAGGCCCAGACCTATCTGCGCCGCGCCGGGGCCTGCTTCGGCACCCCTATCCAGCGCTTGCAGCACATGAACGCTCCGGCGGTGGAGTTTTATCGGGACCGAGGGATCGATCTGGCGGTCCAGCCGCTGGAGATCGCCCTGTGCGCCCAGCACAACAACGGTGGGCTGGCAGTGGACTGCTGGTGGCGCACCGACGTGGAGGGCCTGTTCGCGGTAGGCGAGGCCGCCGGGAGCCACGGCGTCTACCGCCCGGGAGGGAGCGCCCTCAACGCGGGCCAGGTGGGCAGCACCCGCGCGGCCCAGTATATCGCCGCCCGGCGCCCGGGCCTGCCGGACGGGGAGGACGAGGCCGCCTTCACAGCGCTGGCCGCCGACGCCCTGCGCGAGATGGGCGGTCTGGCCCAGGCGGCGCTGGAGCGCGGCGGAGACAGCGTCCGCCAGCTCTGGGCGGAGGCGGGTCGCCGCATGAGCAAGTGCGGCGGGGCCATCCGTAATGAGCGCGCCCTGCGCGACGGCCTGGAGGCCGTCCAGGAGACGCTGCATGGGCTCCCGGCCCGGGCCGGCGTCCGGAACGCCGGGGAGCTCTTCCGGCTGTTCCTCCTGCGGGACACGCTGATCGCCCAGCGGGCCTATCTGAGCGCCATGCTGGACTACATCGCCCAGGGCGGCAGGAGCCGAGGCAGTGCGCTCTACACCGACCCCGCGGGGCACAAGCCCTACGACTGCCTGCCCGACGCATTCACCTTCGCCCTCGACGACGGGGGACGCAGCGGCATGGTCCAGGAGATTTCCTGCGACAGGGACGGCGTATGCACGGCCGCCTGGCGCCCCGTGCGCCCGATTCCGGAGGACGACGACTTCTTCGAGAACATCTGGCGCTCTTACCGGGAGACCGGGAACATAGACTGACGGACGAGGGGGGATCGGGATGCCGGTGGGTATGCTCACCTGCTGTGCGGGGGTGTTCGCAGGCGGCCTGCTGGGCAGTCTGCTGCGGCGGTGGATCGGTGAGGACATGCGCGCGCTGCTTCCCCGGCTGTTCGGACTCACCGCCATCTGCAACGGGATGCTCTCCGTCTGCAAGGCCGCCCAAATGCCTATCGTGACGCTGGCGGTCATCCTGGGGGGCTGGTTGGGCCATGCCCTGCACCTGGAGCGGGGTGCGGCCCGCGGGCTGGACGCCGCGCTGCGGCGGATCCCCCGCCCGGAGGGGTTCGACATGGAGCAGTACGTCACGGTGACGGCGGTGCTGTGCGCCAGCGGATTCGGGCTGTACGCGGTAATGGTGGAGAGCTTCAGCGGGGACCGGGCCCAGATATCCTCCAAGGCCATGCTGGACTTCTTCTCCGCCATCGTGTTCGGCAGCAGCCTGGGGCCCTCAGTCAGCCTCATCGCTCTCCCGCAGTTGGGGTCGTTCACCCTGGTCTTCCTGCTGGCCCGGGTGCTGATGCCCATCATGGATGCCCCCATGACCGCCAATTTCATCGCCTGTGGCGGTGCGCTTACCATCGCCGCAGGGATGCGGATGGCCGGAATCCGGGACTATCCGCTGATCGACCTGCTGCCCGCCCTGGCCCTGGTGCTCCCGCTGACGCCGCTGCTGGCCGGTGTCTTCGGCTGACGGGCGGCACACGAAACGAATAGGAGGATCTGCCATGCCGCACGAACGATTCCATTACAAAACGCTGGATGAGGTCAAAAAGACCGCCGCCGCGCTGGGACTGGAACTCCCCTTCGCCGAGCGAACCGACATCCTAGCCCAGCCGCTGACGGTGGGCGGGCGCCAGCTCCCCAACCGCCTGGGGGTGGCCCCCATGGAGGGGGCGGACTCCCTGCCGGACGGTTCGCCATCGGAGTTTACCACCCGCCGCTACGTAAACGAGGCCAGGGGCGGCAGCGCGGTGATCTGGTTCGAGGCCATCTCCATCGTGGAGGAGGGCCGCTCCTCCCAGACCCAGCTGCTATTGGATGAAAAAAACCTGCCCCAGTACCAGCGCCTCACTGAAGCGGTCAAACAGGCCGGGTTGGAGGCCAACGGTTTTGCGCCCTACCTGATCTTCCAGGCCAACCACAGCGGGCGCTACTCCAACCCCGGTAACCGGCCCGCGCCCATCATCGCCTACCGCCACCCGGAGCTGGAGCAGTACCGCACGGCGGACGACTCCTGTATCGCCTCCGACGACTACTTGAAGGGGCTGGAGGAGAAGTTCGGCCAGGCGGCGGCGCTGGCCAAGCGGGCCGGGTTCGACGCCGTGGACATTAAGAGCTGCCACGGCTACCTGCTGGCCGAGTTGTCCTCCGCCTACACCCGGCCCGGACCCTACGGCGGCAGCTATGAGGGCCGCACACGGCTGCTGAAGAACAGCATCGCGGCCGCCCGGGTCCATGAGGGCCCGGACTACATGGTCACATGCCGCCTGGGGATCTATGATGGATACCCCTATCCCTGGGGCTTCGGAGTGCGCGAGGGCGGCGGTCTGGAACCCGACCTGAGTGAACCCATCCGCCTGGTGCGGGAGCTGCGGGAGGACTACGGGCTGACCATGGTGGACCTGACTATGGGAAACCCCTATGCCACCACCCACGTCACCCGCCCCTATGACAAGGGCAAGTACCAGCCGGACGAGCATCCATTCACAGGGCTGGCCCGGATGATTCAGGGCATCGGCGCGGTGAAACGGGCCGTGCCGGAGATGACCATCTACGCCTCCGCGCCCACCTATCTGCGGCAGTACGCCGACCTGTACAGCGCCGGCGCGGTGGAGCAGGGACTGTGCGACGGGATGCTCTTCGGGCGGATGGCTTTCGCTAATCCGGATTTTGCAAACGAGATCGTCAAATCCGGCCGGATTGACCCCAAGCGGGTGTGCATGACCTGCGGTATGTGCGGAGACCTCATCCGTGCCCATAAGCCCACCGGCTGCGTAGTGCGCGACGCAGACACTTTCATGCCCTTCTACCGGGAGTTCATGGAGATCAAGAAAACACAGCCGGCCAACTTCCGCGGCTGAACCTTTCCCCACGCGACACAGGCCGCAGACGCCCATGGCGTCTGCGGCCTGTGCCGGTCCTCCAGGGACCCGGCGCGCCCCGGGGGATGCGACGGCTGGGCAGAGGGAGACCTTGGGAAGCGCTGGAGGAGGGGTACGCCATGCAGATCATCATCGCGCCTGCCAAAAAGATGGTGGTGGATGCGGACAGCTTCCTGGCGGATATGGATCTGGACTGTCGGCTCACCCCCGCTCCAGCGCATCCAGATTCTCCGAGCCCAGCTGTGTCTTTGGAATGCCGCCGTTGTATTCCAGCGCCTTCACCGTGTCCACGATCGGTCGGGCGGCCATCGAGGCGAGGACGGACCCGGGTAAGACCCTCCAGGCCAACCACCACTACCTGGTGCAGTTGGAGCGCAGCCGCGATTTCGATGCTGTGCGCAGCTGACTGGACCGGGAGTGTAACACCCTGATGGACAGCATTTTTGACTTCACCGGTGTGCGCCCCTCCAATGTGATCTACCGCACCATTCGATACCTGAACACCCACTACCAGGAAAAGATTGTGCTGGAGGAGGTGGCCCAGCGGGCCTTTTTGTCCCCCGCCTACTTCAGCCGGGTGTTCAAAGCGGAGAAAGTTTATGGCATAATATTTTCTCGGTATAATCGCCGTTGAACGAACCCGCTGACGCGGGGGTTTTTCAAACAATCCAACCTTCCTGTACACTTGAGGAGCGGTGCATATACCGCCAAAAAGGAACAGGGAGTTGAAATAGATGGGCACAAATTATTCATGTAAGGAACTGTAATAAAAAGGGCTTATGAACAAATTGAGGAGACTTTGAAGCATATCGATAACAATGAAAAGGTTTCTTTCCTATTGAAAAATCTTCAAATTTTGGATGCCTATATTGTGAGTTCAGGCCGGCAGGAGGTGCCGAGAGGTGTAGACGATGTGAAACGTCAACTTGCTAAAAAGTTGGCAAAAAAGTGTTCCGCAAGACCGAAGAACATTGATGATTTGCTAATGTGTGTAAGGGTGGTGGCTAATCAAAAAGTTTTATCACAGAAAGATGGGCATATCTTATGCTCAAATGAAGCGCCGCTGAGACTCTAATTGAGAGCCTTTTGAGCCGTTGTGAGTGAATAGTATTTTCAATGCACCGGCTTGCGTAGGTGGCGAGCCGGACGTTTTTATCCGGCTTGAACGTCGATACCCCTTTAATCAATCCGATGGTCCCAATGGAGATTAGGTCATCCTGGTCGCCGCTGGGGGTGTAGTACTTTTTGGATGGTTGAAGCGGAAGGAAGAACTTGGCCGGTCAAAGACGACCCCGCAGGGGTCGCCAAATTTTAGGTGGATATCAAGGTGTATTCTCTCTTTTGTACTGCCCTTTTTGACCACGATATGGTCTAAAATTGTGGTTATTAGGGCGGAATTAATGCCATTTTGGAAGGAGAGTTCCTGCTCCAAGGCGCTTCTAATCTCACCAAGCTGTTCGGTGGTTTTCCGGCCCCTTTCCGCTTCTGCCTGGAGTGTCGTCAAACGGTTTTCTAAAACCTCGACTTGATCATTAAAACCGTCGTTGCGCTGCTTGAATTCTGCCATGGAGATGATGCCCTCGATGCTCATTTCCAGCAGGCGGTCCTTTTTTGCCTGGACGGTGGCGATATCCTCCTGAACATGTTGGGCGTCCTGGGCGTAGTCGTGCTTGTCCGGGAGCAACTGGATCACCTTCACCAATGCGCCGATGATAGCTGGTCTATCTTGAACCAGTTGGTTGAATATACTGGCCATGATCTGGTCCAGCTCTGTGGTCCTCAGTTGAGGGGCGGAACACCCGGCCCGCCCACGGCTGCGATACTCCCTACATTGCCAGGTTTCTGTTTCATCTTTGGAGCTTTTGATTACCTGCCGGTGATAGCTGGCACTATGCTCCTCACAGATAATCTTTCCGCTGTATGGATAGCGGTTGTGAAACTCGGCGGCGCTTTGATGGGACATCATCTGCTGACTGCGGCGCTTGTAGAGCGCGTTGGCCCGATCCCACAGTTCCTCGGATACGATGGCGGGAACGGATGGGTCGGGATACATTACCCATTCACTTTCGTCCAGGAATACCTTCCGTTTGCTTCGATAGTCCACCGTCTGGGATTTGTTGGCGCAGTACCAGCCTTTGTATTTTGGATTGCAGAGAATGTGTCGGATGGTCAGGACGTTAAAGGCGTTGCCTTGACGGCTGGTGAAGCCTTCGTCATACAGGGTTTGAGAGATACGCCGGATGCCCATCTGTTGGTTGGCATAGAGGTCGAAAATCCGCCGCACCACCTGAGCCTCGTTCTCGTTGATGGTGAGCACACAATCCTTTTTGTCATATCCCCACAACCTGTCGTTGCCCAGCACATGGCCGTTTTTGATAGCCTGCCGGAAGCCGAATTTCAGCCGCTCAGACAGCTTGCGCACCTCATCTTGAGCCACTCCGGCCATGACGACCAAACGGAACTCACTGTCGCTGTCCAGGGTGTTGATATTGTCGTTCTGAAACAGCACCCCCACATCGTGTTCCAGAAGCTCCTGAGTGTATTTGATGCTGTCCAGGGTGGAACGGGAAAAGCGGGATATCTCTTTCGTGACGATAAAGTCAAAGCGCCCCGCTTTGGCATCCGCTATCATCCGATTGAAGCTATCCCGCCTTTTTGTGCTTGTCCCGCTGATGCCCTCGTCCACATAGCCTGAGATATAGGTCCAGTTTCGCTTTTCCTGGATGAACTGGGTGTAATACTGCACTTGATTTTCCAGGCTGTTGAGCTGCTCGTCCTTATCGGTGGACACCCGTGCGTAGAAGGTTACCCGCAGGGGGAGATCGAAAATGGTTTTCCCATTCCGCATTTCATTGCGGATTTTAAGGATATTCACATTGCTTCGCCTCCTCTGTCCAGCACACGGGATACTGGAAAAATGGGGGAATATCCAGCGTGGAATGTGCCAAATCGACCGCTTTTAAATAGGTGGTTTTCGACAAAAGACCTCGGGTGTAGACCGCATCCAGCAGGACGCTCATCAGCTCTCGCTGTGCGCTTTCCAATTTGCATCACCTCAATTTATGAATATGTTTATAAGAATAAAAAATACCAGGCGGATGAGTTCCACCTGGCATTTGGCGTGAAAGTCAATTTGATTAACTTCTTGTGGTTTTTACCCCTTACCGCAAAAATGCAGGCATTTTTGTGGGCAGGCGTCCACACATTTCCCACACCGGATGCACTCCGGGGAGCGGGAGATTTCTCGGAGAGAGAGGGCCGCCGGGCAGGCCTTTTCGCAGGCGTGGCAGGAGACACATTGCCCCTCATCCCATTGGATCTGCACAAGGCTGAATCGATTGAACCAGCCATAAATCGCCCCCAGCGGGCACAGATATTGACAGAAGGGCCGGAAAACCTTCACAGAGAGCAGCCCGATGCCGATCAAGATCCCCAGCTTCCAGAAAAATAGGCCGCCGGCTTGGCTTCGCAGAGCTTCATCTGCGCCGAGCAGGGGAAGCGCGCCGAATAGGGTGCCGGATGGACACAGATATTTGCAGAACGCCGGGACTTTCGCAAATCCCCCAAACAAAAACATGGAGCCGACACACACCAAAAGAATCAGCACGACATATTTTCCATGTTTCAGAATGTGGTGATGGGGCAGGCGTTTTTTCTTTTGGAAGACAGGAATTCTGTGCAGAAGATCCTGTACCAGTCCAAAAGGGCATAGCCAGCCGCAGATAAACCGTCCGAGCAGGCTCCCAAACAGGAAGAAGAAGCCCAGCGCGGCGAACGGGATCTGGAAACCCTGCCGGTTCAGCAGGGCCTGGAGCGCCCCGATCGGGCACGCGGCAACGGCCCCTGGACAGGAGTAGCAGTTTAATCCCGGGACACAGGCGTATTTCAAGCGGCCGCGATAGATTTTCCCGTTCAGAAAGCCATACATGTATCCGTTTGTCACGATGGTGAACAGCAGCTGCACCGCCAGTCGAAGTCGTTTCATGGCGTCACCCGATCCCGATGCATTCCAGGCAAATCATCACAGCCTTCTTCCAGATCACAGCAAACTGTCCTTGAAAAGCGCCGGCGGCTAGAAAGAGAGCTCCGGCCAAGACACCCAATATCCAAACGCGGCGCTTATTCCGCTGCCAAAAGCTCATTGATGATCTCCTTCCACACGGATTTTTCCCTTGCCCCAACCACTCGGCCTAAAACTACTCCGGTTTCATCAATGAAAAAGGTGGTCGGTACGCCGGAGACATCGGTCAGAAGCGCGTCATAGATCGACTGGTTCAAAAGCAGGTGGGGATAGTTTGCGCCCGTCTGTTGGACCAGATGCTCCACCTGTGACTGATCCGCACCCTCCATCACGTCGCTGACGATGCCGATGATTTGGAACTCTCCGGCGTTGTACTCCGCCGCCAGTTCACCAAGCTCCGGCATCTCCCGCAGGCAGGGATTGCAATAGGTGGCCCACACGTTAACCATTGTGAGCTTTGATTGGGAGAATACCGCAGACGAAACGGGGTTTCCGTCCAGGTCCGTTCCTTCAAACGAGACCTGCGCGGCAGGCGGTTCAGTGGGCGCCGCGCTGACGGTTTCCGGTTCAGGGCTGCTTACCGATGCCTTGCCTGAGCTGTCGCTGGTACAGCCGCTTAACAGGAGTGCCGGCAACACCAGTACTCCAAAAATCACTGGATAAAGTCTGTTCATATACAGCCACTTCCTCTGTGTACGATTTTTTCTGCCGTATGAGAATACATTTCTCAAGGCGGTTAGAAAATGATTCCATGCTCCCGTTGGAGATAATATTCCGATGCCGGTCATCGCTGCAAAACAGGGTATCTACTTCAAACGACCGGGTACCCGTTCACCGCTCAGCGCCTGGCGAGCCGGATTTGACAGCCGTCATCCCCCGGGCGATGGCGGCGGGGGTGCAGAAAAATGGTTTCATCTTCTGCACGGGTTTCTCTCATTTTACCAGAAAATTGGCGAAATGACAAATCCTTTTCTGAGGACCCCATCCAATTTGGAACACCCTCCGCCGGACAGAGGCGGAGGGTGTTCCATGATTTTTGTGCCGTTGCCGCGTTAAATCTCGTTGGCGGCGTTGTAACCGCTTCGGATGGCCTCGGCGATGCTGGCGGTGCGCTCGCCGGAGCAGTCGCCCACAAACTTCACCGGCGCCGTGACGCCTTCCGTGGAGAAGGGAACCTTCTTGGAGCCCACGGCCATGACCACCCAGTTACAGGGGATGGAAACGGGTTCTTTTGTCTCAGTGTTCACCGCCTCCACGCCGTCGGCGATAATGGCGGTGACCTGGGTCTTAACAAACTGTTCCACGTTATGGTCGGCGAAGTCCTTCATAATGATGGGCAGGATGGTGGAGGATTCCCCGGCGGCGATCTTGTCCAGCATTTCGACGACAGCCACCTGACAACCCCGCTCCAGCAGGAACTCCGCCGTCTCGGTTCCCACCAATCCGCCGCCGATGACGGCGCACTTGCCGGATACCCGGACCTTTCCCGCCAGCACGTCCCAGGCGGAGACCACGTTGCCTCCGTCCGCGCCCGGTACGGGCAGGGTGATGTTATGGGCGCCCACCGCCACGATGACGGCGTCGGCGGCGTTCATCTCATCCACGCCGCAGGTCTGACCCAGCTTAATCTCTACGCCCAGAGAGGGCAGGATTTTCTCGTAATACTCCACCGAGCGCAGAATCTCGGACTTCCTGGGGGGCGCCGCCGCCAGCAGAATTTGCCCGCCCATTTTATCGGCGGTGTCGTAGACGGTCACAGAATGGCCCCGTTTCGCCGCCACGCGGGCGGCTTCCAGCCCGGCGATGCCGGCGCCCACAACTACGACCTTTTTCTCTCCGCCGCCCGGACGGATGAAGATGGTGGACTCGTCGCCGTTCTCTGCGTTGAGGACGCAGGAGATGTATTTCCGATTCTGGATGGCATCCACACAGCCCTTGTTGCAGTTCAGGCAGGTGCGGATGGGCTCGTCCCGCTCAACCTTCAAAGCGATGTCCGGGTCGGTGAGCAGGGAACGGCCGTAACCGATGACGTCCGCCTGTCCAGCGTTCAAAATCGCCTCGCCCGCCTCCGCCGTGACCACCCGGCCCACGGTGGCCACGGGGATGGACACCAGCTTCTTGATCTCCGCCGCGACGGGCAGGGTCCAGTTGTAGGGCACCGTGCCCATGGGCGGGATGGTGTCCCCCATGTTGCCGGTGTGGTTGGCCTGGGCGGCCTGGATCATATCCACCCCCGCCCGCTCCAGCAGGACGGCGAATTTTTTCGCCTCCTCGGGCATCAGCCCGCCCTTGCCCCGCAGGGAGCCGTCCGGGTTGACGGTGATGATGGGCAGCTTGTACTCCAAAATCAGGCCGGGGGCCGCTTCCCTGAGCGCCGCCACTACTTCCAGGGCGTAGCGCGCCCGGTTTTCAAAGGACCCACCGTACTGGTCCTGCCGGTGGTTGATAAGCTCCGAGCACAGGGAACCCACCAGCCGGTCGCCATGGATTTCGACTGCGTCCACGCCCGCCTGAGCCGCCCGGCGGGCGCAGTCGGCCATGGCCTTCTTGATACCGTCGAGCTGCTCCACCGTAGCTTCATCCACAAAGCTCTTCATATCGTGGCGCAGCTTGGCGTAAGCCTCGGCGCGCAGCTTTTCGGATTCCGCCATCTTGGCCTGAAAGGTCTCCATGTCCCCGGCCTCTTTTGCCGCCTGGGCGGCCTTGCCCGCCATCATGGAGCCAACGATCATCTTTCCTACGCCGGGGACGTCGTATTCAGGGTGGAAAATTTGCAGCGCCAGCTTGCAGCCATAGACGTGGACCGCGTCGGCCAGCTTCTGAAAGGTGGGAATCTGGCTGTTGTCACACAGTTTGGGGGTGGGGGAGGCGGTGTTCACCGGAGCCACGTCGCCGATGGCGATGTAGCCCACACCGCCCTTGGCCAGCCGCTCATAAAAGTGGAAGCTGCGGGGGCCGATGGAGCCGTCCCGCTCCTCGTATCCGGTGGTGAGGGGAGGGAACATGACGCGGTTTTTCAACGTGTGGCCGCCCACCTTCAGCGGCTGGAGCAGAGGAGAGTTTTTACCCATGAATTTCAATCCTTTCTGATGTTGAACGTGTGGGACTTTATAGCTCCTTGGCAGTCTCATAGCCCTGGGTGATGGCGTCTTTCAAATTGCCCGGCTTCCGGGCGTCGCCGATGATGTGATAGGTCATGCCGCAGGCTTTCAGCAGCTCCTCCAGGGCGGGGTCGCTGCGGTAGCCCACCGCCAGCACCAGGGTATCTGCATCCGAAATGGTGTGCTCCCGTCCGTCCTTAGTGTAGACGATGGCGTTTTCGTCTATTCGCTCCACTTTCGCGCCGCAGATGAGCTCCACGCCCTTTCTCTGTATCCGCTGGACCAGCAGACTGCGGCCCGGGCCGGACTCGGTGAGCATCACGCCGGGGGCCATCTCCAGCACGGTGATCTCCCGGTTGCGGGGAAATAGGTCGTTGACCAGCGGGGCCAGGTAATCCGCCGTCTCACAGCCCACCGCGCCGCCGCCCAGGACCACCACCTTCCGCCCGGGGAAGGCCCGGCCCGCCAGCACGTCGTCCGCCGTCATCCACTGTTTGAAGCCGGTGAACGTCTGGGGCACGATGGGGGCCGCCCCAGCGCAGGCGACGACCTCGTAACCGGTGAACTCGCCCCGGAGAAGCTCCTCCGTTACCGTGCAGTTGAGGCGGATTTCCACTCCGGCCTGCTCCAGCTTCCTGACCATATACTTGGTTACCTTTGTCAAGTCCTGCTTGGCAATGGGCACCGCTGCGGTGCGGAGCTGTCCGCCCAGTTCTTCCTCCTTTTCACACAGCACCACGTGATGGCCCCGTTTTTTCGCCACAAAGGCGGCCTCCATCCCGGCGGGGCCGCCGCCGATGACCAGAACATTCTTTTTGACCTCCGCCGGGGTGAGTGTGTCCTCATTGTCCGGTTCCAGGGAGGGATTCACCGTACAGGACACCCGCTTGCCGAACATGATGCCGTTGAGGCAGCGCAGACAGCCGATGCAGGGGCGGATGTCCTCCTCCCGGCCCTCCGCGGCCTTGGTGACGAACTCCGGGTCGCACAGGTTGGCCCGGCCCATCATGCAGATGTCCGTCTTGCCGTTGGCGATCAGCTCCTCCGCCAGCCAGGGCTCGGTGATGCGCCCCACGGTGGCCACGGGGAGGGAGACCCGCTTTTTGATCTCCTCCGCCAGCCGGACGTGGGAACCCATGGGGGTGCCCGGCGCCGGGATGGAGCTGCCCCGCATGACGGTGGTGCCGCCGGAGATGTGGAGGAAGTCCACGCCGGCCTTTTCCAGCTGCTTGGCCACATAGACCGCGTCGTTCAGGTTCTGCCCGCCGTCGGTGTATTCGTCGCCGGACAGGCGCACGTCGATGATAAAGTCCTCCCCACACCGGCGGCGCACCTCTGCGATGACCTCCAGTGTAAGGCGCAGGCGACCGTTGAGATCGCCGCCGTATTCGTCGGTGCGCTTATTGTACAGCGGGGACAGGAAGCCGCCCAGGAGGCCGTGGGCGTGGGCGGCGTGGATCTCCACGCCGTCGCCTCCGGCGGTCTGGACCCGCCTGGCCGCCTCGCCGAACTGGCGGATGATAACTTGCAGTTCCTCTTTTGTGACCGCTCTGGGGGCCTCCTTGGCGTAGTAGGGACCCACGTTGGAGGGTGCGATGAGCCGGGGTGTGCCGGGAATGGGGAAGGCCATATAGGCCGGGTGGAAGAGCTGGGGCAGAATCTTTGCTCCATATTGGTGGACGGCTTCGGTGAGCTTCCGCCAGCCGGGGATGTAGGAGTCGTCGCAGATGGACATATCGCCGGGGAGATAGATATAGGTGGGCTCCACCGTGGTCACCTCGGTGACGATAAGCCCTACGCCGCCCTTGGCCCGGGCGGCATAGTGGGCAACTAGCGCGTCGGTGACATAGCCCTTGTCCGCCAGGTTGGTGGACAGCGGCGGCATAAATACTCGGTTTTTTACGGTGATTTTACCGATTTGGATGGGGGAGAGCAGGTGTGGATACGGCATATCGGTCAACTTCCTTTCGTAAAAGATTCCCGAACCCTAAAATGCCTGATTTCCTTACAAGTTCAGGATAACAGAATTGAATCGCAATTGAAATTGCAATCTCGGCAAAGAGGATTGCAAATCCGGTAAACTGTGCTACAATTATGATAAAAGAAAGGGGCCGGGGAGGGATACGTTTATGAAATTAGACGACTTCAACCGTCTTTCGGCAAGTATGGCCCAGGACGCTCCAACCCCAAAATGGGAACGTCTGCGCCGGGAGCTGGAGGGCCGAGGTTTCAGTTGGAGCGATATGTACCAGGAGCTGGAGATGTCCCACCGCTATGTGGACGCCTACCGGCACGAGAGCATAGAGGGCGGCCATGTGCCCCTCCACAGCCACAGCTTTTATGAGCTGATGTACTGCCGCAACAGCTGCGGCATTGAATACCTGCTGGGTCCTGACCGCTACCGGCTTCAGCGGGGGGACCTGGTGTTTGCGCCGCCGGGCGTCAATCACCGACCTCTGCTGGCCAATCAGCTTGTGGAACCCTGCCGCCGGGACGTGATCTGGATCAGCCGGGAATTTGTGGCCCGTCTGACCCAGGCATTTCCGCTCCCCGCCGCCATCGACTGGGAGCAGCCCTTTTTGCTCCGCACCACAGGCACACCCTGGGAGCCGCTGGGGGAGCGCATCCACGCCGGTGTGGAGGAAGCCCTTCGCCGTGGTCCGGGGTGGGAGGCTATCGTGGCGGGAAACACCATGGTATTGCTGACGCTGCTGGCCCGTGCTCTGTCCGGGCAGGAGGGGGCGCCCTTGGTTCAGGCGGAGAAGCCGGAGCTGCTGGAGCGGGTATTTGCTTACATCGAGGCCCGCTTGGGGGAGCAGATCACGCTGGCGGACACCGCGAAGCATTTCTGGGTCAGCGAGAGCAAGATCAGCCAGACCTTCCGCCAGAAGCTGGGCGTCAGCTTTTACCGCTGTGTCACCCAGCGGCGGCTCATCGCGGCCAAATCGCTGATCATCCAGGGTGTGCCCTTGAACGAGGTGAACGAGCGGGTGGGCTTTGCGGACTACTCCTCCTTTTTCCGGGCCTTCAAGCGGGAGTATGGAATCGCGCCCAGCCAGTTCCGGGACCTATAGGCTGGGCGTGAGGTCGGAGGCGCAGCGGATATTTGAAACGATTCCTTACCGTATCGGCGGTTTGGGCATACAGAAAGCGGCGCTGTTCCGGTGAGGAGCAGCGCCGCTTCAGATTGTGCTTTAGATGGAAATGGGCCGAATTTTTTGGGGCTTCCGGCTCAGCTTCATGGTCTTGTGGAGAGAACCGGCCATTTCTCACATATAGAAAATGTGATCTTTATATTTCTCCAGAAGCTTGAGATTGTATTCGGTGCCGCCGTCTACATGGCCGCTCTTGAATACGGGGAGTTCCTGGCTGTCGGAGAGCAAAATGCTGCACACCTCAACAGTGAGAAGGTTTCCGATCATTGCGGCCAGGATGGAGGACGTGGGACCGACGGCCGGAACACTCGCATCACTGCTCATTTTGACGCACGCATCACCAAACACGCCGCAGGTGTCAATATAGGCGTCGCATGCATCATACCGCATGGGTTCGCCTGGAATGACGGGCTTCAGCTTTGTCGCATAGTCCATGCAGATAAGGGCAAACACCTTTACGCCCTTTTCCTTTGCGCGAAGAGCTGTTTCAATCGCGATAGGGGTCGAACCGGCCACCGAATGGAGAAGCAGGATATCCCCTTCTTTCATGGGGCTGTCGTCTACAAAGACGGCCGGAAACTTGGGTACCAGCTCAAGGTCGGAAGACATTGTGATCGGACGGACGCTTGTCAGAAGCCCGGGATGAAACAGCGGGTTCGTAAACGCCAGCCCGCCCGCGCGATAGAACAGCTCCTCGGCGAACATCCCCGCATGACCGGGCCCAAAGGTAAATATGTTGTGTCCGGCATGGAAGGCGTCACAGATTTCCACGGCGATTTTGTGGATCATATCGCCTTGTTCCTTAAAAAGCCGTTCCTGCTGTCCGCGCACAATCTCAAAATATTGTTCAGCATAGCTGCTTAACATTATTCATACCTCCAATGATTATCTCACGTGTTCTGGAACGCAACGCATCCCGCAGAGCAGGAAGGCTCAAGCCCAGGCGGAACGGGAGTACTGGCATTGACCCGAAACAATCGTCTGGTCCACGGTGAGTTCATGGGTCAATAGGGCGAGATCCCCGCGCATCCCAACCGCGACGCTCCCCTGAGACGCAAGTCCCAAAAGCTTTGCGGGATTTTCCGTCAGCAGAGGGAGCACGGTTTCCGGCTCCCGGCCGGTAAACCGCACCAGGTTTTGAAGCGCGCGGTCCATGGTCAGAGTCGACCCTGCCCGAATGTCGGAGCCGGTGATTTTGGCGTCTCCATTGGTGACGGTGACGTCGTTGACGCCCAGCTTGTATTGGCCGTCGGGGAGTCCCGCCGCCATGATGGAGTCGGTAATTGCCACGACTTTGTCAAGACCTTTGGTTTTCAGAATCAGACGAACGGTTCCAGGGTGCAGATGAACGCCGTCGCAGATGACCTCGCAGTAGACGTCGCTTTCCAGCACGGCCCCTGTGATGGCGGGCCTGTGCTGATGCAGGAGCAGCATAGCGTTCATGGTGTGCGTCGCCGCCTCCACACCTGCCCGAATTGCGCTCCACGACGTGTCATAATCAGCTCCGCTGTGCCCGATCGACAGATGAATACCCATGGCACGGATTTTTGGCACGGCTTCCGTTGTGCCCGCCACTTCCGGTGAGACGGTCATATAGTGGATGAGGCCGCCCGCCGCTTCCTGGTATCTGCGGACCAGCTCCACGTCGAGCTCCGTCCGCAGCAGATGTTCCGGCATGCTGCCGCGGTAGTCCCGGCTGAGGAAGGGCCCTTCCAGATGGATACCCAGCAGGCGGGCGCCCGGATGGCCGGTATTTACGTACTTTTTGACCTGCTCAATGCACCACAGGGTTTGCTCCTCGGTATCTGTCAAGATTGAGCACTGCCAGCCGGCGACGCCATGGGACGCGAAGAACATCGAGATTTTTTCCAAGTCGTCCTCTGAGGCGTGATTCACGTCCACATTGGCTCCACCATGGGTATGAATATCCAGAAATCCCGGCACGACATACAGCTGCGCGGCATCTATGACGGTCTCCCCCCGCTTGGGCGGGAGGGAAGGGGCCAGCTCGGATATGATGCCGCCGTCAATTCTGACGTCCAGCCGGCTTCGGCGGGAATTGGTTAAAACAGTTCCGTTTTGAATCAGCATACTCATTGCGCAACCATCTCCGTCATGCGAATCAACACATCGTCACGCCCCTGGAGCAGAGACACGGGGAATGCCGCCGTGCGCTCCCCATAAGCCGCCCGGCGAATGACCGCGCGGTGCCAGTCCCGGAAGACCCCCAGGCGAATTTTCCGTGCATGGTATATCTCATGAAACCCAATCGTAATGCAGTATTTCGGCATATCCTCCAGATTTCCGCCAAAATCCCCAATCGCGTTGGCGGGCCGGGTTTCGGGGGAAATCGGAAGCACGCGGGTTTTCAGAGAGATGAATTCCTCCGGGGTCTTGGAGGGGTCCGCCTCGTTGAAGGCCAGATGCCCGTTGATCCCAATGCCGCCGAAGCAGACGTCTACGCCGCCCAGCCGTTCGATCAGCTCCGGGATGTATGCGGGGTTTTGCGGGTCCGGGAATACGCGCCGTTCCTCCGGCACATTCAGCTCCGGCCTGATTTGGCTGTACACCACCCGGTCCATAAAACCGCGGAAGCTCAGCGGATGGTCCGTCGGGACCCAGTTTTTCTCGTCGTCCAGATATTCATCCATATTGATGAACCAGCAGTGCTTTAAGCTGATATTCTCCCGATTTACCCGTTCCACGAAGAAGGGATACTGCCCCACGGGACCCACCGGGCAGATAAACACACAGGTATCCCCCAGCGCTGCTTTACGCTGAATCTCATCCACCATTTCATCAGCGATTGCGCGGAATACGGTTTCCTTGTCTTTCCCGACCTCCAGCGGTATCTTGGGGGCCTTCAGCAATTTCCTGCGGTCATATCCGTAATATGCGTGCGTCATTGCTGCACCTCCAGGTACTCTTTATACACAATATTCCAGATATAATTCTTCAGCTGCGTAAACTCAGGCAGTATTTTGGTCTCCTGGTTCCTGGGATACGGAATATTGATGTCCAAAATCTCCCTGATGCGGCCGGGCCGGGCGGACATGATAATCACCTTGGAGGCCAGAAGAATGGCTTCCTCCACGTCGTGGGTGATGAAGAAACAGGTTTTCTGCTCTTCCTGCCAGGTCCGCAGCAGCTCGGTCTGCAGCTGGGTGCGCGTCTGGGCGTCCAGAGCGCCGAAGGGTTCGTCCATAAGCAGCAGGGAGGGGTTCACGGCATAGGCCCGGGCGATGGCCACCCGCTGCTTCATGCCGCCGGAGAGCTCCTTGGGATAGGAATCCACGAACTTTTCCAGACCCACCATCCGGATATACTTCATGGCGGTCTCTTCCCGCTGCTCAGGGGTGATGTCTTTTTTCAGCTTCAAACCGAATTCGACGTTTTTCTTGACGGTCAGCCAGGGGAAGAGGGCGTACTGCTGGAAAACCACGCCCCGGTCCACTCCGGTACCCACTACCTTTTTGCCGTCGACCAGCACCTCGCCGGCGGACGGCTCCAAAAGCCCCGCGATGATATTGAGCAGTGTGGATTTGCCGCAGCCGGACGGGCCGACCACGCAGATAAACTCGTTCTCACGGATGTCCAGGTTTACGCCGTTGAGGGCCACCGTTTTTCCGTTGCGCCCCTCATATACCTTCTCTACACCCTTGATTTGAACTTTTATATCTCTCGCTTCTCCTGCCATGAGGTCAGCCTCCTTTCAAAGAACTTCAGGATCTTTTCCGCCAGCATGCCGATGACGCCGACAATGATGATGTACAGCAGCATGGGCGCCGTGTCGAACAGGGTGGACAGCGTTTTGATGCGCATGCCCAGACCGGCGATGGCGCCGGTGGATTCAGCGGCGATCAGAGTGGTCAGTGCGGCGGAGATACCCAGGCGGATCGCGGTGATGATGAAGGGGGTGGTGGCGGGGAAGATGACCTTGATGAACAAAACCGTATCGTTGGCGCCCAGCACCCGAGCCGCCTTGATCAGCGTCTCATCCACATTGATCACGCCTTGGAACACGGTGACGCAGATGGTCAGGAAGGTCGCAAGGCAGATGACGATGATCTGCGGCTTGCGCCCGATGCCGGCGGAGATTACGACCAGGGGCACGTAGGCCAGCGGGGGGATGTTGCGGACAAACTGAATCCATGGCTCCAGAATATACCGCACGGGGCGGTACCAGGCCATCAGAAAAGCGATGGGCACGCCGAACAGGAAGCCCAGCGCAAATCCAATGCCTGCGGAGATGAGGCTGCTGGCGATGTCCTGGAACAAAAAGCCCCGGTCAATCATCGTCTTGGCGGAGGCGAAGACCTCCGGGAGCGGATAGAAGCTGTTGGCGGTAGCCGGATTGCGGGACAGCGCGGTCCACAGGAGAACCGCCGCCAGCAGGGACAGGAGAAGCCAGACCCATTTTGGAATCTTCGATATGATATCGTTATCTTTCTTTTTCGGCATAGAGACCACCTTGCCGGCCGTCTCGCTGCCGCCGCGCCTGAACACACCGGCGCGGGCGGAGGAACGACCGCCTTTCTTGATAAAATAGAACTGAGGAAATAGAATACCTCAGCTCAGAACGCAGGCGGGACAAAGCGATTTTAGGTTTGTAATTTGGGATTCCCGCCTCCTGACGGGAGGCGGGAATCCCGTAAAATATTACTTGGCTTCCATAGAGCTTGACGTCCGGGCAAGGGTCTCCCGAGCGGTTATTCCAGCGCCTCTTTCATGAGGTCGGTCAGAACAAAGTCTTCAACCTTCAGCATGGTGCTTGCGTCGACATCGCCGGAGTTGACGAACATGTTCTGCTGAACCGTGTAGATGTCGATGAGTTCGTTGTTGGAGAGCATATCGGCGACCTCGGAGGAGTTGTACCAGTAGCCGTCGCCCCGCTGCTGGTAAAGAGCGTCCTTATCGGCGCCGATCAGCTCGGCGCACCACTCGGCCACCTGCTCGTAATTCTCGCTCTTGGAGCCGTAATCCAGGCCCTTGTACATGGCGCGCAGGAAGCGGACCAGGACATCGTGATGCCCTTCCACATAACTGGGGTTGACCACCCAGGAGCCGGGGGAGACGGAGTTCTCGGAGTAGTCCACGTTTTGACACAGCTTCACGCCGTCATCGCCCAGCTGCTCCAGAATCTGCAGGGAGGCGGGGGACCAGGTGGCAATGGCGTCCACGCTGCCGGAGGAAGCGGCAGCCACCATGTTGCTGGCCTCCATGGCGTAAGCCTGGATGTCGTCCATGGACAGACCGTTGGCCTCAAGGGCCAGCTTCAGGATGATCTCGGAGGAGGTGGCGGGAGCATAGCCAACGGTCTTGCCCTTCAGGTCGGCGATGGACTCCACCCCGTGGGATTTCAGGCCGATCACGCAGTCGGCGTTGCCAAGCTGCTGAATCAGCAGGATGTTCGCCTGACCGGAGGAGCAGAGCTTATGGGCGCCGTGCCCGATAAAGGAGATGTCGATGGAGCCGCCCTCCATGGCCGCGATTTCGGCAGGACCGGCGTCGAACGGCACCAGATTGACGGTGATGCCCTCTTCCGCGAAGTAGCCGTTTTTCTCAGTGGACATGACGGCCCACAGGGCGCCGTAGTTGGGCATATAGGCCAAGTTCAGCGTCACGGGGTCGGGCGTTTTTTCCGGCTCGGGGGTGGCCTCGGCGCTGGGCGCGGCGGGGCTGGAAGCTTGAGTTCCGGAGTCGGAATTGCCTGGGGTGCTGCTGCTGCAGCCGGTCAGAAGGCCAAAGGTCAGAACGAGGCAGGTCAGGAGTGCGAGATACCGTTTCATTTTCACTTTTTCCATTCCTTTCTGAATCATAACTGGGCCTGAGGAGACGGGGAATACTGCTGTTGAGAAATATCCAAGGGCAGACAGATATTTCTTTAATTTAAAAAATAACATACCAAAGAGGAGTTGTCAATTAGATTAAAAATTTTCTACTTAACTCACAATTATTGGGCATAATAATTGTTTAATGTGCGGACAGCGACCTTTATTTATTAAAATAAAAATATAATATAAGGATATATAGAAAATGATTTCCTGTCTTTTCCTAAATTATGGGCACTAATCAATGTTTATTTTAAAGAATAGGGTTGATTTTTGTGAGATAGGTTCATATACTAAGAAATGAAAAGCGCATCCTGGATGGAATGGCGCGGCGAATGGTCCGGGCAGCGGTTCCGGTCTGTGATTTTAGCTTTTCTTGAAAGGGGGAATTGTCCTCATGATGGAAAGAGGCGGGAATTTGCCACTGATCAAGCAGAAAAATGTCAGTCTGATTAAAAAAGCGGTTTACCGTTACAGCCCAATTTCCCGCACCGAGATTGCCCAGCGCCTCTCTCTCACCTCTCCCACCATCACCACCAGCGTGAACCCAATGATCGCCCAGGGTCTGCTGAGGGAGCTGTCTGTTCCGGAGGAGGGCCGGGATACGGGCCGGACCCCCGGAAGGCGCCCGGTCAAGCTGGAGTTTGTGCCGGAGGCGCACTATTTCTGCGGCGTGGATTTGGGACCCTATGGGATCAGTTGCGCTTTAACGGATCTGATGGGCAGGATGGTGGCTGCCAGTACCAGCGCGTATACCGATATGGGAAGCTATGACTCCACGATGGAGATGCTTGTGGAGAGCATACCGGACTTTATCCGTACGGCAAAACTGCCCCAGGACAAAGTCCTGGGGGTGGGGGTGGTGATGCCAGGTCTCATTGACGGTACGGCCGGAAAGATCAACAGCACGTTTCGCAACGGCTGGGGCGGCCATTTTTTGGCCCGGGACTTGTCCGAAAAAATCGGAATTCAGGTCAAGGTGGACAACAATGTGAGAGCCAGAATCATCGAGGCGGATTTGTTTGACCGTGCGCTTTTGGGGGACCCTGTGGCCTATTTTTACGTTTCCTATGGCGTTGCGTGCCATCTTATGATAAATGGAAATGTGATCTACGGCGAGTTTGCCGCGGCGGGCGAAATTGGTCATACGGTCATCCAGCAGGACGGCCCCCTGTGCACAACCTGCGGGAATTACGGCTGTCTGGAGGCGTTGGCCAGCGAGAAGGCGGTGGTGAGCCAGTGCAGGGCGAGCCTGTATTATGGCGACAGGCCGACTGTTTTGACCGAAATCTGCGGCGATCCGGAGAAATTGACCATTGAACATGTGCTTGAGGCGCAGCGGCGCGGGGATGAGACCGTGGAACGTATCCTGCACAGTTGTATCAGATACCTGGGCGCGGCCTTAGCCAATGTGGTCAGCCTGGTCAGCCCCAAGACCGTGCTGGTTGATGGACGCATTTTCAATGTGAAGCAAAATTGCGCTCAATTGTTGGACGAGGTAAAAAAGCACACTCTGAGCACCGGCAGGGAGACGACAGAGTTTACTTTTTTGCCTTATGATACGTACCGCGGCGCGAGGGGAGCGGCCTCCATCGCGGTAAAAGAATTTTTTCTGGAAGACACTTTATAAGAATTTATTCCGCAGTGCTGTATCAAAACGGCAGCCGCCACAGATTATTCTGTGGCGGCTGCCGTTTTTTGCGGGAAATGCATTCGCATTATAGCCAAAAAGGAGTTGACAAGGGAAAGATTTTCTTATATAATAAACAATATATTTTTTAAATTTTTTAAATAAATGTGGAGAGGAGTTTTGTCTTATGGCCCTTGTTCCAATGAAAGCGATTCTGGATGCCACCGAGAAGTACAACTATGCCCAGGGTGCGTTCAACGTCAACGCCGTGTGCCAGGCCAAGGCGGTGATTGAGGTCCATGAAATGTTCCGGTCCGCAGCTATCCTGCAGGGGGCGGATCTCGCCAACGCCTTCATGGGCGGCCGCACCGACTTCGCCAACGGAACCTTGGAGGACAAAAAGAAGGGCGCGCTGAACATTGCCAACGCGGTGAGGAAATACGCCGAGACCAGCCCCATCCCCGTAGCCCTACACCTGGACCACGGCAAGAATCTGGAGTCCTGCGTGGCCGCCATCGCCGGGGGATACACCTCCGTTATGATCGACGGTTCCTCTCTGCCCTTCGAGGAGAACGTGGAACTGACCCGCGAGGTGGTGAAGTACGCCCATGAGCGGGGCGTCACCGTGGAGGGCGAGCTGGGTGTACTGGCCGGAGTGGAGGACCACGTCTTTGCCGCCAATTCCACCTACACCAATCCAATGGACGCGGTGAAATTCTTCCGCCAGACCGGGGTGGACGCCCTGGCCATCAGCTACGGCACCAAACACGGGGCCAACAAAGGCAGGGACACCGTCATCCGCAAGGAGATCGCCATCGCCACCAAGGAGTGCATGATGCACGAGGGCATTGAGGGCACGCTGGTGAGCCACGGCTCCTCCACGGTGCCCCAGTACATCGTATCCGAGATCAATGCCCTGGGCGGCGACATCCACGACGCCTACGGTATCAAGAAGGAGCAGCTCAAGGAGGTCTCCAAGCTGGGCATCCGCAAGATCAATGTGGATACCGACATCCGCCTGGCGGTCACCCGAAACCTGCGGGAGCTGTTCCGGGACTGCCCCGCCCTGCGGGACAGCGCCTCAATCGGCGGCATCTACAAGCTGCTGGTGGACAACCCCTCCGCTTTCGATCCCCGGGTGTTCCTGCCTCCCATTATGGACACGGTGATGTATGGCAATGTGCCCGACGAAGATGTGGACCGCGTGGTGGACTGCATTGAGCGGGGCGTGAAAGAGGTGGTGGGCACGCTGATCGTGGAGTTTGACAGCGTGGGTAAGGCCCCGCTGATCGAATCCGTCAGCCTGGACGAGATGGCGGAGCGCTACCGCGCCAAGGGGATTTGACATGGGAAAGAATATTCTTGTCGCCCACGGAGGCGGCCCTACCGCCGTGATCAACTGTTCTCTGCAAGGGGTTGTGGAGGCGGCCAGGGCCTCCGGACAGGCGGACAAAATCTATGCCGCCCGGTTTGGCGCGGAGGGCATTCTGGCAGGGGATCTCATCGACTTGACAGATGTGCCCGCCGCCACCATTACCAAGCTGGGGCACACCCCCGCCTCCGCCATCGGTTCCTGCCGGCGGAAACTCACCGATGCGGACTATCCCACGGTGCTGGAGACGCTGAAAAGGTTTGGCATCGGCTGTTTTTTCTACAACGGCGGCAACGACTCCATGGATACCTGCAATAAGGTAAACGAGCTGGCCAAGAGGGAGGGGCTGGACGTCCGGGTCATCGGCATCCCCAAGACCATGGACAATGACCTGGACTTGACCGACCACTGCCCCGGCTTCGGCTCCGCCGCCCGGTATGCCGCCCTGAGCGCCGCCGAGCTGGCTTTGGATGCCTCCGGCCTGCCCATCCACGTGGTGGTGCTGGAGCTGATGGGCCGCAACGCCGGATGGGTCACCGCGGCCAGCGCCATGGCCGCACGACTCACCGACTGCGAGGTGCTCACTTATCTGCCGGAGCTGCCGGTGGACGAGGACAGGATGCTGGCCGACATCGAAAAGGCCTACGCAAAGGGCAAGGGCCTGCTGGTCACCGTCAGCGAAGGGATCTGCGGCTTGGACGGCAAGCCCCTGGCGGACACGGGGATTGTGGACGGCTTCGGCCATACGGTGCCCGGCGGCACGGCCCAGCATATCACCGACCAGATCATCCGGAAGCTTGGGCTCAAGTCCCGGGCGGAGAAGCCGGGACTGCTGGGCCGGGCCAGCATCCCCTACGTATCCCAGGTGGACCGGGAGGAGGCTTATGCCGTGGGCAAATTCGCGGTGGAGTCCGCCCTGGCGGGGGAGAGCGGCTGTATGGTGGCCATCAATGCGGCAAGAGAGCCGAAGTATTCCAGCACTCTATCCCTGGTGCCGCTGGACAAGGTGGCCAATGTGGAGAAGAAGTTCCCCCTGGAATGGATCGTGGGCGGCAATCAGATTGCCGATGGGTTCTTCGACTACGCCATGCCCCTGATGGGCGGGAATTTCCCGGAGTACGCACTGCTCAGGTAAGGCTGCTGTTTATTCCTTTTCTTGAAAGAAAAGGAACCGAAAAGAACTTTTAGACCGCGAAACGAAGTTTCGCGTTTGGGGGATTTGATATGAAGCATATCTATTTAAATCTGAAGCGGTTCGACGTGCCGGTAGAGCTGGGGGGTGTGAACCGACTGGCCCCGGTAAAGGACTGGGGCGCGGCTGTGGTGAGCGGCACCCAGGAGGCGCTGAAAAAATACGACCCGGCCAAGGTGGAATTCGTTCAATATCTGCCGGAGGCCCATTTGCTGGGCGCGGTGGCCGCTCTGACCGAAAACAGTCCGGTGAAGCTGGGCAGCCAAGGGGTGTACCGCATGAACACGGCGGTGGGGGGCAACTTCGGGGCCTTCACCACCAACCGGCCCGCTTCCATTGTGAGAGCCATGGGGTGCGCGTCCACCCTGATCGGCCATTGTGAGGAGCGAAACGACAAGAAGGGGATTCTGGCCGAGGCGGGAGTGACGGACATGGGCGCCGTCGGCCGCTTGCTGAACCAGGAGATCAAATGCGCCCAGGACGCGGGGCTGACGGTGCTGTACTGCATCGGCGAAACCAGCGAGGAGCAGCCCGAATGGGAGGCGGTGTTGGGTGAACAGCTGGATGTGGGTCTGGATGGTGTGGACAAGAGCCGGGTGGTGATCGGCTACGAGCCGGTGTGGTCCATCGGTCCGGGCAAGACCCCGGCGGACAAGGACTACATCACCAAGATCGCCCGGTTCGTGAAGGAGCGCACCGGCGGCATGGACGTGGTGTACGGCGGAGGTTTGAAGGCGGACAACGCCGCCATGCTGGCCTCCATCGCGGAGATCGACGGCGGTCTCATCGCCCTGACCCGGTTCCAGGGCGAGATCGGCTTCTACCCGGAAGAGTACCTGGAGATCATCCGCCTTTACTTAGGAGAGTAAACGCGAAACGCAGTTTCGCGCCTAAAAGTTTTTCTTTTTGGTTCTTTTTCTTTTTACAAAAAGAAAAAGAACGCCAACAACAAGGAGGGCGCACATGAAATTAGAGTTTGAATACGGCCACGGCATGATGGCCGCCGACCTGCCCGACAGCACCGATGTGTTTATCCCCGGCGAAACTGTGGCCGACCCGCCCTGCCTGCCCCAGAACTGGGACAGCCTGTACAGCGCCACCCTGGAGAGCATCCGCAATCCCATCGGGATGCCCGCGCTGAGAGAACTGGCCGCTCCAGGCAAGACGGCCGTGTTTGTGATCCCGGACATCGTGAAGGGCGGCTGCCAGCCCACCGCCCATCGAAAAGTGTCCATCCGGGCCTGCCTGGACGAGCTGTACGCCTCCGGGGTGGAGAAGAAGGATATTCTGCTGCTGTTTTCCAACGGGTTGCATCCCCGGGCCACCGTGGGCGAGATGAAGCAGATTCTGGGCGAGGAGCTGTTCAATGAGTTCTATTGGACCAATCAGATCACCAGCCACGACAGCGAAGACTATGACCACATGGTGGACCTGGGCAAAACCCGGCGGGGCGACCCGGTGCTGATGAACCGGTATGTGTTCGACTGCGACATCCCCATCCTGATTGGTCACACCCAGGGGAATCCTTATGGCGGTTATTCTGGCGGCTACAAGCACTGCGCCACCGGCATTACCCACTGGCGGAGCATTGCCAGCCATCATGTCCCCGATGTAATGCACCGGTCGGATTTCACCCCTGTGTCCGGAAAGAATCTGATGCGCACCAAGTTTGACGAGATCGGGATGTGGATGGAGGAGAAAATGGGCCATCCCTTCTTCTGCTGCGACGCGGTGCTGGATACCTATTCCCGTCAAATTGCCATTTTCTCCGGCTATGCCAAGGAGATGATGCCGGTGAGCTGGGAAGTGGCGGACAAGCGCACCTATGTGCCCTGGGCGGAGAAGAAGTACGATGTGATGGTGTTTGGAATGCCCCAGGCCTTCCACTACGGCGATGGCATGGGCACCAACCCGATTCAGATGATGCAGGCGCTGTCCGCCCAGGTTATCCGGCACAAGCGGGTGATGAAAGACAACTGCGTCATCATCTGCTCATCCATCTGCAACGGCTATTTTCACGACGAGCGCTGGCCCTATCTGCGGGAGCTGTACAATATGTTCCAGCACGATTATATGAATATTCTGCCGGATATGAACCGCTACGGTGAATATTTTGCCACCAATGAGGAGTATATCCGCAAATACCGCTTTGCCAACGCCTTCCACCCCTTCCACGGGTTTTCCATGATGAGCTGTGGGCACATTGCGGAGATGAACACCGCCGCCATCTACATTGTGGGCGCCCAGGAGCCGGGCATCGCCCGGGGTATGGGCCTCAAGACCCGGGCCACCTTTGAGGAGGCGCTGGAGGATGCGAAGAAGAAATTCGTGGGGCCGAATCCCAATATCCTGGCCCTGCCCAAGACCTTCAAGGTGGGCGCAGTCCACCTGTGCATGAAGGATGAACCCTATGACGGCACCAATGGGCACGGCGGCCTCTGAGGCATCTATTAGTCCTTTTCCTTTTGCTTCATCCCTTCTTTACAATGTGCGCCACCAAACGCAGATTGTGCTCAATGAGCATATCCCTGGCGTCGTCGTCACCTTTTGCCATCCGGTCCAGGCAGTCCTGTTCCTCCTCCCGGGTGAGGGCGCGGGGAAAGGAACCCGTGTTCCCCGCCAGCCGGAGCGTAAAAAATAAACTGTTCAGCGTCAATAACAGCCATGCCGTCCACATGGGTATCACCTCCATCCAGAATGTATGCAGGGGCGGCGTGTCCCTATTAAAGCCATAAATGTTTGGAGGACATTGAGTCAAGCTCCGGCTGCCTGCCGCGGCGTCCGGCATGGCCGGCGGAGCGGCCCAGGAGCGGGCGGCGGCGCCGGGGCGGAGAAAGCCGTGCCGTAGCCGCACCGCCTGTACTCGAAATAAACGCCGTCCCGGACCTGAAAATGGTTCGGGACGGCGTTTTGCGCGAAAGGGCACAAAAGACAGCTTTATACAGTTCCTTTAAGCGTTGAACACATGGCGGTCCAGGCGGTCGAAAGCCTCCTTGACCCGGGAAAGGGGCAGGGCAAGATTGAGCCGGAGATGGCAGGGCCCGTGGAACATGACGCCGTCCTGGAGGGCCACGCCCACATCCCAGCACATCTGCTCCAGTTCTTGGATGGTCTTGCCGTGGGCGGCGCACCACTGGGTACAGTCTACAAAAAGCATATAGGTACCCTGCGGCGCGGAGAACTCCACACCCTGGAAGTGTCTTTCAATGTAGTCGCAGGCGTAGTCCACGTTTGCGGTGAGGACCTGGTTGAGCTCATCCACCCACTCATAGCCCTCCGGCCGGTAGGCGCCGATGAGAGCGTGCATGGAAAGCACATTCATTTCATTGTAATGGCAGAGAGAGGATTCCCTGGCGAGCCGGTCGCTGATCCACGGATTGTACACAATATGGTAAGCGCCTACCAGCCCCGCCAGGCTGAAGGTCTTGGAGGGGGCGTAGAAGGCCACGGTACGGTTTCGGGCGTCCCCGCTGACCGACTGGGTGGGGATATGCCGGCTGCCGTGGAGAAGAATGTCGGACCAGATTTCGTCTGAGACCACGTACACGTCGTGCTTTTCGCACAGCTCCATGAAGCGCTCGATTTCCCAGCGCTCCCACACGCGGCCGCAGGGATTGTGGGGAGAGCAGAACACGGCGGCGTGGATGTGGTTTTCCACGATGCGCTTTTCCATATCCGCGAAATCCATGCGGTAAACGCCGTGCGCGTCCTTTACCAGCGGAGAGAGAACCAGGTTGTAGCCATTGCTGGTCAGGCTGTTGGTGAAGCCGATATAGGTGGGGGAGTGGAGCAGCACGCAGTCTCCCTTAGAGCAAAGCACGTTCAGCGTGGAGACAACTCCACCCAGCACGCCGTTTTCATAGCCGATATTCTCGCTGGAAAGGCCGGTGACGGCGTTGCGATTTTCTTGCCAGCGGATGATGGAGCGGTAGTATTCGTCGGAAGGGGAGAAGTAGCCGAAGGCGGGATGCTGAATACGCTGGGTCAAAGCGTCGATGACAGCGGGGCAGGTGGGGAAGTTCATGTCCGCGACCCACATGGGGATGGCGTCAAAGCCCTCCTTGGGGGCGCCGGGGGTGGATCCGGGGCGGCGCCCCAAGTCGTCCAACGCGGTGGCGTCTTTGCCGCGGCGCTCCATCAGGGAAGTAAAATCGTACTTCATGGTGCAGTATCGTTCCTCTCTGTTAATATACAGCTTTTCAAGCCGGAGTTTCCGCACTGCATTTTATCATATGGGAAGGGAAAAGGCAATAATAACCTCCGCGTGCGCTGGCTATAGAGCGGGCGTTTCAGGGAAATAGAGCGTGACGGCCAGCCGTCCCGCCTCGTACCGGGCGGAGATGCCCCCACCCATGCGCTCGGTGAGTGAGCGGGCGATGGACAGCCCCAGCCCGGTGGAGCTGCGGCCCGACTCCACAGTGTAGAAGCGGTCGAACAGCCGGCCCACCTGTACCTCGTCCAGCCCGGGCGCGGCGTTGGACAGGGTGATGGCGCCGTCCGAGGTCAGAAGCACGTCCAGATCCCCGCCGCTGTATTTCAGCGCGTTGTTCAGCAGGTTGCCCAGCACTCGGAACAGCGCTGCGCGGTCCAAACTGCGGACTACCCGGCTCTTCGGGAGAGACACCGTGGGCGTCACGCCGCCCTCCACCAGCGCTCCGTAAAAGGAGGCTACCGCCTCCTCCACAGCGGCGTTCAAGTCCACCGGTTCCAGCGCGGGTTTCTCCTCACCGCCTGCCGCCACAGAGTAGCGCAAAAGCTCGTCAGTGAGCTGCCGCATGGCCTCCGCCCGGTCGGCAATGAGGGCCAGATACCGGGCCTGATCCGACGTTTTGTCCCCCCGCTCCAGCAGCTCCAGGTAGCCGCACATGGCGGTCAGCGGGGTGCGCAGGTCGTGGGACACGTTGATGACGGCCTCCTTCAGCTCCCGGTCGCCGTTTTCGTACCGCTGGCGCTGGCGGCGCAGCTCCTTGAGCTGGACGTTGAGCGCTGCGGCCAGCTTCCGGGCGTGGTGGTCCCGGGTGGAGAGGAAGATGGGGTTGTTGGTGTCGGAGGAGAGCCGGTCCCCCAACTGGGCGGCAATCTCGTCCAGCGCCTTTTGGAGTAGCCGCAGACGGAAAAACAGCGCCAGAGCAATTACAAACAGCGTACCGCACAACAGCCAGGGAAGCATGAGGGTCACCTCTTTCTGCGGGCGGATGATATCCGCCCCTACTTTACATCTTTCCGCCGGAACAGGGCTGCGCCGGTGGCGGTAAAGGCGGCGATGTCAATTAGGGAGTACAGGGGGAGCCGAACCGGGTGGGCCACATCCGCCCGCATATACTGGAGGGACTGCCCGGTGGGCAGAAGGTCTTGGATGGTTTCCAGCACTACCCGCGCCGTGCCGCCCACGTAGCGGGGATTTGGCTCTCCCGGGATTGTCTCTCCGGTTTCGGTGACCACCCAGTTCAGGTACTCCGGGTGCATCAGTGGGATCTCAATGTTCCCCGCCGCCAGGTAGAGCGCCAGCATCCCCAGCAGGCAGATCACCGCCGCCGTGCTTTTCCGGCTGCAATTCATGGTGACGAAGGTGTACAAAGCGCAGTACGCCGCCAGCAGCGCAAAGCTGCCCAGCAGGAGGAGCAGAAGCGTGCCCATATCGATGGCCGGGGGTTCATAGATAAAGAGTCCCACGGCCAGCACGGGCAGCACATAGGCCGCGGCGGCGCACAGGGCCACAGCCACACTGGTGATCAGATGGGACAGGTAGATGGACAGGCGGGAGCAGCCGGTGATCAGCTTGTTGCGGATGGACCTGTCGCTGTACTCCGCCCCGAAAAACAGGGGGATAAACGCCGCCATGCCGAAGCCCAGGAGAAGGGCATAGGTGAGCAGATCGATGGTCAGGTAGAACCGGGCGCCCCATTTGAGCCAGTGGGTAAAGTGTTGGAGGGTAAAGGCCGCCCCCAGGGTGAACATCACCCCCAGCAGTCCCCAGAACAGCCCGCTTTTTCTCAACCGCAGAAAATTGGCCGACAGTAAATTCCTCATGCCGCCCACCTACTTCAAATCCTTCCGCCGGAACAGCGCTGCCCCGGCCCCGGTGGACAGCGCCGTCACCGCCGCCGCCAGCCCCATCAGCCGCACCGGGTCGCCGAATTGCAGAGAGCAGTACTGCACCGACTGGCCCGAGGGCAGAAGGTCAAAGATGAATTGATAAAGCTCCCGTTTCGCCCCGGTCAGATAGTTGGGGTTGGGCTCCGGTGGGGCCGATACGATTTGGCCTCCCACGCTGAGCTCGTAGCCGGAAATGAATTCCGGCGCCTCCAGCATGGAGTGGATAACGATCGCCCCGATAAAGGCCGCGAACGCTCCCAGCAGGCAGATCACCACCGAGGTGGATTTTTTGGAGCAGTTCATGGTGACAAAGGTGAAGATGGCGCAGAACGCCGCCGTCATGAGCAGGGAACCGGCCAGCGCGGTGAGCAACAGGGCGGGGGGCTGGGTAAACCACCCCAGCAGGGGGACGCCCAGCGCGATACAGCCCAGCATATAGGCGGCGGAGCACAGCACACAGGCCACGTACCCGGTGATGAGATTGGCAAAGTAGATGGACAATCGGGACTGACCCACAACGATTTTATTCCGGATGGCCCCGTCGCTGTACTCCGTGCCGAAGAACAGGGGGATAAGCTCCGCGGCCAGAATACCGATGAAGGCGGCATATTTGAACAGCTCGGCGTCCACCGTGCTGGTCCAGGCCCCGCCGGACTCCTGGGCGGAGCGCCAGCTGTCCACCACCATGAACAGCCCCATGCCAAAGGACACCCCCATGGAGCCCCAGAATGCGTTGTTTTTCCAAAGCCGCATCAAGTTGGCGCTGAGCAGCTTAGTCATGAGAGCCACCCCCCACCAGGTTGACAAAGTAGCTCTCCAGGCTCTCGTCCCGCTCCTGGGCGGACAGCAGCTCGCAGCCCTCCCCGTCCAGCGCCCGGCTGAGCTGGGAGATGTTCACCTGGGCGAACACGTCCGCCTGCCCGTCGTCCAGGATCTTGTAGTCCACCCCCATGCCGTCCAGCACCCGGGCCAGGGCGCGGGTGTCGGTGACCTCCACCCGCAGGCACTTGCGGCAGGCCGCCTCCAGCTCCCGGGCGGACAGCTCCTTGACCATGCGCCCCGAGTCGATAAAACCGTAGTGGGTGGCCAGCCTGGACAGCTCGTCCAGAATGTGGGAGGAGATGAGCACCGTGATGTTCCGCTCCCGGTTCAGCTTCAGAATCAGCTCCCGGATGTCGATGATGCCCTGGGGGTCCAGGCCGTTCACCGGCTCGTCCAGCACCAGGAAGTCCGGGTCCCCCGCCAGGGCCACCGCGATGCCCAGCCGCTGCTTCATGCCCAGGGAGAAGTTGCGGGCCTTTTTCTTTCCCGTGTCCTCCAGCCCCACCAGCTTCAAAAGCTCTGGGATGCCGTCGTCGGAGGGCACCCCCAGCACCCGGAACTGCTCCTTCAGGTTGTCCTGGGCGGTGAGGTCCAGATAGATGGACGGCGTCTCCACCACCGCGCCCATGCGGCGGCGGACCTTGGCGATGTCCCGCTGGGTACGGTCCACACCGTAGAGGGCATAGGTACCCGAAGTGGGGGACTGCAGGCCGCAGATGAGCCGGATGAGGGTGGTCTTGCCCGCGCCGTTGCGGCCCACAAAGCCGTAAATACTGCCCTTGGGCACACGCATGGTGAGGTTGTCCAGGGCCTTAAAGTCCTTGTAGCGTTTGGACAGGCCCTGGGTGGTGAGCACATATTCCATAAAAAAGCCTCCGTTTCCTTGGATGCCCCCATGGTAACAGAGAACGGTCAAGAAAGCGGTCAAGGAAACCGTTCAGATTTCGTCAAGATAGTGCCGCCATTTTGAATCCGATGCCCCAGACAGACTCGATGCAGTCCCCGGCCCCGGCGTCCCGCAGCTTTTTCCGCAGGTTGCTCATGTGGGTCTTGAGGGAGCTTTCCGTACAGTCCGGGGTGTCCTGCCCGATCTCGCCCAGCAGCCGGGATTTGGTGACCACCTGGGCGGGATTTGCCATCAGCAGCTTGAGAATGGCGTACTCCG
The DNA here is from genome assembly GCA_949948775.1 of uncultured Oscillospiraceae bacterium. Classification (GTDB taxonomy): domain Bacteria; phylum Bacillota; class Clostridia; order Oscillospirales; family Oscillospiraceae; genus Enterenecus. The sequence goes on along the minus strand of CATLHC010000009.1, from coordinate 14,666 downwards.
TCCGGGTGAGCCGCACGGCCCGGCCGTTCACCGACACCGAGCGGGTGTCCGAATCCAACCGCAGGGGGCCAAAGGCCAGCGTCCTGCCCTGACGGGCCGGGGCCTCCCGCAGCCGCACCGCCACCCGGGCCAGCAGTTCCTGCAGGACAAAGGGTTTTGTTACATAGTCCGCCGCGCCCCCCAGCAGCAGGGCGGTTTTGCTGTCAATATCCGCTTTGGCGCTGACCACGATGACGGGGATGCCCGCCAGCTTGGGCAGCACCTCCTCTCCGGACAGACCGGGGAGCATCAAATCCAGCAGGATGAGGTCGGGCCGGGCCCGCTCCAGGGTCAGCACCGCCTCGGTGCCCGAGTAGGCCCGGCTGACCCGGTAACCCTCGCCCTCCAGGGCCTCTTGGAGAAGGTTTCCAATGTGAATGTCATCGTCAACGACCAGAATTCGGCTCACGCACCCACCTCATTTTTTCCGCGTTTTTCCCATTATACCCAGAGGAGGGGGGCGGTTCAAGAAAAAAGGTTTGAAGATATTCTTAAAATGGTGTATGATGGGGACATCAAATAGGATGGAGGGATATCCATGTCCATTGAAGTGGGGATGAGGGGTCGGGCCGAGACCGTGGTCACCTTGGAAAAAACCGCCCAGGCGGCAGGCTCGGGTCTGGTGCCCGTATTCGGCACCCCGTGGATGGTGGCCCTGATGGAGAACGCTGCCGTTCAAGCGACGCAGGGGGCGCTGGCGGAGGACGAGGGTACGGTGGGCACGCGGCTGGACGTGACCCACGACGCCGCCACCCCTGTCGGGATGCAGGTCTGGGCGGAGGCGGAGGTCACGGCGGTGGAGGGCCGGAAGCTCACCTTTGCAGTGTCCGCCTTTGACGAGGCGGGGAAGATCGGCGGGGGCGTCCACGAGCGCTTCCTGATCAAGCCGGAGAAGTTTTTGGCCCGCGTCCAGGCGAAGCTGAAAGAATAGGCGGAAAATTCCCGGACGATTCCGGGAATTTTTTTGTTGACAAAAGCACAGTAATATGGTAGGATAATACTACCCCCCAGGGGGGTATTAAGCGACGAGGAGGGAGCGCCCGTGATGGCTGACCAGAAAACAGTGCTGCGGCTGCTGAAAACGGCCCGGGGTCAGATCGACGGCATCATCAAAATGGTGGAGGAGGACCGGTACTGCATGGACATTTCCCAGCAGGTCACCGCCGCCGACGCCATGCTGCGCCGGGCCAATCGAGAGATTCTCACCGCCCACCTAAAGCATTGTGTGGAGAACGCGCAGAGCGACCGGGAGCGGGCGGATAAAATAGACGAATTAGTGGCCGCTCTGGGTAAAATACTATAGTTTAAAAGTTTCTTTTTCTCTTCCTCTTTTCTTTTCAAAGAAAAAAGGGAGATACCAGACAGCGAGGTGAACCCGATATGAAGCAAAAATTCAACGTCACCGGCATGACCTGCTCCGCCTGTTCCGCCCACGTGGACAAGGCGGTGCGCAAGCTGGATGGGGTGTGCGAGGTCAACGTCAATCTGCTGGGCGGGTCCATGACGGTGGACTGGGACGGGGAGCTGACTCCGGAGCAGATCGTGTCCGCCGTGGAGAAGGCGGGGTACGGCGCGTCCCTGCCCGCCGCCAAGGGCGCCGGCGCGGGGGCTCAGGCCAAGCCCGCCGCCACCGCCATGGAGGATGACCTGAAAAACATGAAGGCCCGGCTGATCTGGTCCTTTGTGTTCCTCATCCCTCTGTTTTACCTATCCATGGGCCACATGATGGGCTGGCCCATCCCCCATTTCTTCCACGGGGCGGAGAACGCCATGACTTTTGCTTTGACACTGTTCCTGCTCACCGTACCCATTATGGTCATCAACCAGAAATATTACCGGGTGGGCTTCAAGACGCTGGCCCATCTCTCTCCCAACATGGACTCGCTGATCGCCGTGGGCTCCGCCGCCGCCGTGGTGTACGGCGTCGCCGCCCTGTACTGCATCGGCTGGGGGCTGGGCCACGGGGATAGGTCGCTGGTGGAGCACTACTCCATGGATCTGTACTTTGAGTCCGCCGGGATGATCCTTACCCTTATCACCTTGGGCAAATATCTGGAGACCCGCTCCAAGGGCAAAACCGGCCAGGCTATCGCCCGGCTCATGGACCTGACGCCCAAGACCGCCGCCGTTTTGCGGAACGGGACGGAAGTGGAGGTCCCAGTGGAGCAGGTCCAGGCGGGGGACCTGGTGCTGGTCCGCCCCGGCGGGTCGGTGCCGGTGGACGGCGTGGTGGTGGAAGGCGCGTCCAGCGTGGACGAGTCCGCCCTCACCGGGGAGTCCATCCCGGTGGACAAGGGTCCCGGCGACACGGTGATCTCCGCCTCCATCAACAAGTCGGGCGTCCTCACCCTGCGGGCCACGAGGGTAGGGGAGGACACCACCCTGGCCCAGATGATCCGGCTGGTAGACGAGGCGGCCTCCTCCAAGGCCCCCATCGCCAAGCTGGCGGACAAGGTGGCGGGGGTGTTTGTCCCCATCGTCATGGTCATTGCCCTGGTCACAGCGGTGATTTGGATGATCGCCACCGGCTCGGTGGAGCGGGCGCTCACCTCCGGCGTGGCGGTGCTAGTGATCTCCTGCCCCTGCGCCCTGGGGCTTGCCACCCCGGTGGCCATCATGGTGGGCACCGGAAAAGGCGCGGAGCACGGCATCCTGGTGAAGTCTGCCGAGGGGCTGGAGAACCTGCGCTCTGTCACCACCATTGTGCTGGACAAGACGGGAACCGTCACCGAGGGCAAGCCCCGTGTCACCGACCTGTACCCCCTGGGCAGGACCACCGCGGAGGAGCTTTTGTGTGTGGCCGCGTCGCTGGAAAAGCCCTCCGAGCACCCCCTGGGCGCGGCCATTGTGGAGGAGGCGGCAGACCGCTCCATCCCCCTGGCCCCGGTGGAGAAATTTGAGGCTGTCCACGGAAAGGGGGTCCGGGGGACCGTCCAGGGCGCGGATTATCTGGCGGGCAACGCCGCCATGCTGGCCGACGCCAAGGTGGATCTGGGCCAGGACGCCATGATCGCGGACGAGCTTGCCAAGCAGGGCAAGACACCGCTGTTCTTTGTGGAGGACGGCAGGCCCATCGGCATCATCGCCGTGGCGGACACGGTGAAGGCGTCCAGCAAAGCGGCGATTGAGGGCTTCCAGAAGCTGGGACTCAAGGTGGTCATGCTCACTGGGGATAACAAGCGCACCGCCGAGGCCATCGGCCGCGAACTGGGTCTGACGGAAGTGGTGTCCGAGGTGCTCCCCACCGATAAGGAGCGGCAGATCGCCGTCCTCCAGGAGCGGGGGGAGAAGGTGGCCATGGTGGGGGACGGCATCAACGACGCCCCGGCCCTGGCCCGGGCGGACGTGGGTCTTGCCATCGGCGCGGGGACGGACGTGGCCATCGAGAGCGCCGACATCGTGCTGATGAAGTCGGATCTGGTGGACGCGGTGACGGCGGTGGAGCTGTCCCGGGCCACCATCCGCAATGTGAAGCAGAACCTGTTCTGGGCGTTTTTCTACAACGCCATCTGCATCCCGGTGGCGGCGGGGGTGCTGGCCATCTGGGGCGGGCCCCAGCTCAGCCCCATGCTGGGCGCCGCCGCCATGAGCTTCAGCTCGGTGTGCGTGGTGACCAACGCCCTGCGCCTGCGGTTCTTCAAGCCCAGCATCCACTCCCATACAGAGGTGAAAACCGGCGAACAACCCGCCGTTGAAGTGAAAGGAGAACAAAAAGCCATGGAAAAGAAAGTTGTCATTGAGGGCATGATGTGCCAGCACTGCCGTGCCCACGTAGACAAGGCACTGAACGCCATCCCCGGCGCGTCCGCCACCGTGGACCTGGAGAGCAAGACCGCTGTGGTCGCCGGCGATGTGTCCGACGAGGCCATCCGCGCCGCTGTGGAGGAGGCCGGGTATCAAGTGGTGTCCATCCAATAGAGAAAAATTCCCTCTCCTGTGTCATGGGAGAGGGAATTTTTATGTTTTATGAATGTACATCCGGGATGGCTCCGCCTCTCCGTCCCCCTGGGCCATGCAGAAAAACCGCCAGCCGTACCGCTCATAAAAAGAGGTGTGGTCAGTGAGTAGGTAAAGAGTGCCGATTCCCATGCCGGCCATGTCCTCGCAGACGTGGCCCAGCAGTTTTCCCGCGATGCCCTGACAGCGACATGCCTCCTCAACGTATACCGCGCACACGTTGGGAGAGAGGTCCTTTCGGCTGTGGAAGTCGTTCTCAATGACGCCCAGCCCTCCGATGATTCTTTCGCCGTCCACCGCCACGTACCACTGAGGGACCGGGTTCTCACATTTGACGCACTGCTCCATGCTCTCCTGATATGCCTCCAAGGGAACGCCCCATTTGGTGTGGAACCACGCTGCCGCAGTTTTCAGAAGCTCGGCGTGTTCCCTCAGCTTCAGAATTTCATAGGTCAATCTTAGTCACTCCTTGGGAAATACTCCTCCACAAAGTCCACGTTTTCCACCGTCCACTCCCTGCCGTTCAATCCGTTCAGCGGCCCCGCGTCCGTGGTAAAGTCAAAGCGCAGCTTGTAGGAGTACAGGGCCTGAAATTTGCGCTCGAAGCGCTTATCATCCCGCTCCCGGCCGTACTTGCCGTCCCCCAGCAGGGGGTGGCCCGCGGCGGCGAACTGGGCGCGGATCTGGTGGGTGCGCCCAGTGATGAGGTCGCACTCCACCAGGGACAGGCCGTTTCGGCTCTCCAGGGTGCGGTACAGCGTCACCGCCGTTTTGCCCCCGGGGACGGGGTGGTCGTACACCTTCACCTGGGCCCTGTCCTCGTCCTTCAGGATGTACCCCTTGAGCTGGCCCTCTTTGGGCCTCATGGTGCCGTGGACCACGCACAGGTACAGCTTTTGCAGCTCCCGGTCCCGGATCTTCTGGTTCATCACCCGCAGGGCCTCGGCGGTCTTGGCGGCGATGACAATGCCCCCAGTATTGCGATCGATACGGTTGCACAGGGCGGGGGCAAAGGAATTTTCCCAATAAGGCGACCACTCCTTTTTCTGGTACAGGTACGCCTGGACGTGGGTGATGAGGGTGTTGACCCGCTCCTGGTCGTCGGGGTGGACCACCATGCCGGGGCGCTTGTTCAGCAGTATGATGTGCTCATCCTCATACAAAATGTCAAGCTGAGGCTTAAAAACAGATAAGAATGCGTTTTCACGGGTGGGTCTCTCGAAAAATTCGTCGTTGATGTATAGCTGGAGCACGTCCCCTTTTTGAAGCCGTACATCCCGCTTGGAGCCCTTGCCGTTCACCTTCACCCGCTTGAGCCGGATGTACTTCTGGGCCAGCGGGGCGGGGAGGAGGGGCAGGGTCTTGGCGATCCAGCGGTCCAGCCGCTGGCCCGCGTCGTTGGGTCCGATGGTGAATTCCTTCATGGGGGCGCCTCCTCTGGGCAGTTCAGGTTCCCGGACATTGTAGCAGAAAACGGGGGAAAAGGCAAGGGAGCGCGGCATCTGCCGCGCTCCCAGCTGCTTTACGCCAGGTGTTGGATATCGCCGGACTGGATGGCCTCCAAATTGGCGGCGATGCGCTCCACGGGCCAGTCCCACCACTTCAGCTCTAGCAGGCGCTGGATGACGCCGTCGCTGAACCGTTTACGGATGGGCTTTGCCGGGACGCCGCCCACGATGGTGTAGGGGGGCACGTCGCGGGTCACCACCGCCCGGGCGCCGACGACGGCTCCGTCGCCGATGGTCACGCCCGCCAGGATGACGGCCTCATAGCCGATCCACACGTCGCTGCCCACCACGATGTCCCCCTTGTTGTCCCAGGCCCGTGGGATGTCCTCCACGGGCAGGTCCCACTCCTCGAAGAAGATGGGGAAGGGGTAAGTGGACAGGCTGCCCAGGGCGTGGTTGGCGCTGCTGAAGAGAAATTTCACGCCGCAGGCGATGGAGCAGAACTTTCCGATCACCAGCCGCTCCTGGTTGATAGGGTAGTGGTAGAGCACGTTGTTCCTCTGAAAATCCCTGGGGTCCTGGACAAAGTCGTCATAGGTGGTGTACTCCCCCACGGTGATGGAGGGGTCGGTCACCACGTTTTGCAGGTAGACGGTGCTGTGCCCCTGGGAGCGGGGATATATTTTCCATTGCGGGATCATCTGCTGACCTCCTTAGATCGTTTTAGTTTGTGACGATCCCGCAAAAGGCAATGCATCGCTTCACGCATACCACCTCGGTGAAAAGGATGGTACCAGTATAGCACAACTCTCCGTCTGATTCAAGGCGGCGCTACGCCTCTCTCCGCTCCTTCTCCTCCCGCATCCGCCGGTGGAGGCATTCCAGTGCGTCGGACAGTCCGCCCAGGTGGTCGATAATGCCCAGCTCCACCGCCTCGGTGCCGTAGATGACGGTGCCTACGTCGGCGGCCATCTCCCCGGTGTTCAGCATGAGGTGCTCAAAATCCTCCCGGCTGATGCGGCTGTTGCGGGTGACGAAGTCGCAGATCCGGTCCTGAATGCGTTCAAAGTAGTGGAAGGTCTGACTCACCCCGATGACCAGCCCGTTGAGCCGCACCGGGTGGATGGTCATGGCCCCGGAGGGGACGATAAAGGACTCCTTGGCCGCCACCGCCAAAGGCACCCCGATGGAGTGCCCGCCTCCCAGCACCAAGGACACGGTGGGCTTGCGCATTCCGGCGATCATCTCCGCGATGGCCAGGCCCGCCTCGATGTCGCCTCCCATGGTGTTGAGCAGGATGAGCAGGCCGTCGGCCTCGTCACTCTCCTCCAGGCTGGCCAGAAAGGGCAGAATGTGCTCATATTTGGTGGTTTTGGCCCCGGAGCGCTCCTCCTGGTGGCCTTCGATGGTGCCCACGATGGTCAGGGTGTGGATGACGCCGTCGCGGGTTTGAACGGTGCTGGCTCCCAGGTCCACGATATCCTGCCGGAATTGATCCTGCTCCTCGTTGTCGTTGGTCTCCGTCGGTTTGGTGTCCTCAGTCATGGAAAACCCCCCTTTTGCGGTAGCTTTTCCGCAAAAGGGGGGTTTTATTTATGTGGCTTTTTCGTCGTCGGGCGAAATGGGATAGGCTACCGGCTGGTCCGTCAGCGAATTAAAGTTCTTTTTGCCTACTTTTTCTTTCAAGAAAAAGTAGGTCAGCCCTGATAGACCGCCATGCAGGCGCGGTAGGTCATGTAGCAGTCCAGCTTGGACACCGTCTCAAAGGGGGAATGCATGGACAACACGGGCACACCCGCGTCCAGGGTGTCGATGTTTCGGTTGGCCATGTAGCAGGCCACGGTGCCGCCGCCGCCCTTATCGGCGGCGCCCAACTCGGCCATCTGCCATAGAATGCCTCTGTCATCCAGCAGGCGGCGGACATAGGCCACCAGTTCGGCGTTGGCGTCGGAAGCGCCGCTCTTACCCCGTGCGCCGGTGTATTTGCATAGCCCAATGCCGTAATTCACCCGGGCGGAGTTGTTCTTTTCGTACACGTCGGCAAAATTGGGGTCGAAAGCCGCCGTCACATCGATGGACAGGCAGAAGGACTTCTCCAGGCAGACCCGCAGAGGCACCTTTTGGTGGATGCACAGATCGCCCACAAAAGTATCGAAGAAGGCGGACTGCATTCCGGACACGCCCTCGGAGCCGATTTCCTCCTTGTCCGCCAGCACGCAAATGGCGGTGCGCACAGGTACGCCGTCCAAATCCAGCAGGGCCTTCAGCCCGGCGTAGCCGCACACCCGGTCGTCGTGGCCGTAGGCCCCGATGAGGGAGCGGTCAAAGCCGATATCCACCGCGTTGAAGGCGGGGACGGCCTCGATCTCAGCGGAGGTGAAGTCGGACTCCCGGATGCCGTAGTGGTCATACAGCATCTTCATCACCGCCAGCTTCACCCGGTCGCTGCCGTCGTCGTCCTTCAGCGGACGGCTGCCCACCAGGATGTTCAGGCTCTCGGCGGGAATGGCCTCCCCCAAGGGCTTTTTGGATTGCTCCGCCCCCAGGTGGGGCAGCAGGTCGTCAATGGTAAACAGGGGGTCGCCAGGGTGGGACCCCACGGACACATTCACCACGGACCCGTCCTTCAAGGCCACCACGCCCCGCAGCTCCAGGGGGATGGTTACCCACTGGTACTTGCGCAGGCCGCCGTAATAGTGGGTCTTGAGGAATGCCAGCTCGCTGTCCTCGTATAGCGGGGTGGGTTTCAAATCCAGCCGGGGGCTGTCGATGTGGGAGGCGGTGATGGACACGCCCTGATCCATGGGTGCGGAGCCGACCACGGCTAAACTGATAGCCCGGCCCCGGTTGACCCGGTACACCTTGGAGCCGGGGCGCAGCTCCATGCCTCGGACAAAGGGGACGAAGCCCGCCGCTTCGGCCAGCTCCACCGTATAGTCCACGCAGCCGCGCTCGGTCTTGCCCCGGTCCAGGAAAGCCTTGTAGCCCTCACAGTACTCGAAAATGGCCCGCTCTGCGGCCTCGTCCACCACGTCCCAGCCGTTCTTTTTCTGGGTCAGCAGCGCCTCCCGGAGCTGCTGACCCACCGTCTTTTCTTCCATGGTTATGTATCCTCCTTGACAATGATATGCGCAAATAGCGCCCGCGCCTGGGCCGCAAGGGTCTCCCGATCCCCATCGTTGCGCAGGGTATAGGTACACCGCTCCTCAAACCAGGAGGAGGGGTTCTGCGCCGCCACGCGGGAGCGGGCGTATTCCTCCGAGATGCCCTCCCGGGCCATGATCCGGCGCACCCGGACCTCCTCCGGGGCGGTGACCGCCACGGTGACGCCGCACAGCCCGCCCGCTCCGCTCTCCAACAGGGCAATGGCGTCCAGGGCGATGGCGGGGCGGCCCTCGGCCCGCGCCTGGGTGATCATGCGCTCCAGTTCGGCGATGATGTGCCGATGGGTGATGGTGTTCAGGTCGGCCAGCGCGGATCGATCCCCAAATACAATAGCACCAAGTTCCTGTCTGCGCAAGTGCTCATTTTCATCAAAAATTTCCGTCCCGAAACGGGCTTTCAGCTCATTCCGCATGGGGACGCTGGTGAGAAGCAGCTCGTGGTACACCGCGTCGCAGTCTGCCACGGCCCCGCCCATATCCGCCAGCACATTTAAAACGGTGGTCTTGCCCGCCCCGGTGGGGCCGGTGATGCCGATGACAACCACAGCCTCACGCCCTTTCCAGCCAGGCCAGGGCCGCGCCCTCGTCGGGCTGAAAACAGATCTGGCGGCCCTCGTTGCTCTCCCGGATGAAGTCTTGCAAGGGTTTGCTGGTATAGCCCGAGAAATCCCCCACAACGGCCAGCCTTATCTGGTAATTGACAAATTTCTGCAGCACTTCCCCTGCCAGCCCGCTGGACAGGCGGAAAAAGGATTCGTCGAGTTGTTCCTGGAACAGCATCATGGCGGAGCATCCGCTCTCATAGCGCACGGTGGCCAGCAGGTCCATGGCGGAGGAGCCGCTGGTGATGAGCACCCCCGGCTCCCGCACGATAGCGACCTGATTTTTAACCTCTATGTTCATTTTGAATGCAATTTCCCTTCAAGTATTCTCCAGCTTGCCGGGGCCCAATACGGCCTCCAGTTTTTCCCGGCTCAGCCCGCCCCGGCGCAGAACGCGATAGGGGGTGGCGGTCAAGTCCAGGATGGTGGATTCCGTGCCCACGGTGCAGGACCCGCCGTCCAGCACCGCGTCGATGTGTCCGTCCAGCTGAGACAGCACGTCCTGAGCGGATTTGGGGCTGGGCTGTCCGGACAGGTTGGCGGAAGGGCAGGCCAGCGGCTTGCCCAGCGCCCGGATCACAGCCAGTGTGTCCGGGTGATCGGGACAGCGCACACCCTGGGTTTTGCCCCCGGCGGGGACGACGGGGGGCAGGGTGCCGTTCCCCCACAAAATCATGGTCAGCGGCCCCGGCCAGAACGCCTGGGCCAGCCTGTACGCGTCTGCGGGGATGTCCCGGCAGACGGTTTCCACCATGGACATCCCGTCCACCAGCACGTTCAGCGGCTTGGTCTCGGGGCGGCCCTTGGCGTCGTAGTTGGCTTGGACGGCGGCCTCCTGGGTGGCGTCGGCGGCAAGACCGTATACCGTCTCGGTGGGGACGGCCACCAGTTTGCCCAGCCGGAGCAGGGCTGCCGCCTGTTTCATATCATGTTTGGTCAGACGCTGCGTGTTCACGGCGCTTTTCTCCCTTTCTGAGTTTTCGGGTCAGATAGATCGCCGGGGCCAGGGTGAAGGCCAGAGGGACGGCGACGTACAGCGATAACGCCCGGGCCGTCAAATATTGATCGGCCAACGAGGGGTAGTGCTGCATCACAAAGCCGTAGCCAATTTCCGCAATCTCCCTGTGCAGACAGCCCCAGCTGACGAGGCAGTATGCCTCGCATATCGCAAAAACCGCCGCCAACAGCCAGCAGACCGTGCAGACCGCAGTGCGCCAACCCTGCCCCTTGGCGGAGGGTTTGCCCAGCAGCTCCTCCGGCTTTTCGATCACATAATCAGCTCCGGCGCTTTCCAGCTCCTGCCGGTCTCGGAAGCCCCATAGCACGCCCACCACAGTCAGCCCGCCGTTTTTTCCTGTGAGCACGTCCACGTCGCTGTCCCCCACAAACAGGGTGGTCTCGGGTTTTGCACCGATGCTCTTCATCAGCGCGTGGAGCAGGGTGGGATCGGGCTTCAGCGGCGCATCGGGAAGAGCGCCCTGCACGTACTCAAATATGCCGGGAAAATAGTGCTCCACCACCGGCCCCGCCAGGGCGTGGGCCTTGTTGGACAGCACCGCCAGATGTTTCCCCTGCTGTTTCAGGGTGGCGAGCAGTTCGGGAATGCCGGCGTAGGGGGCGGTCTTGTCCTCCTTGTGCTCGCCGTAGTAGGCAGAAAATTCCGCCAGTGCCCCGGCCAGCTCGTCCTCATTGAGCCCATTCGGGGTGAAGCGAGACACCAGATTGGGGATACCGTTGCCCACCATACGCTTAAACTGGTCCACCGTGTGGGTGGGCCAGCCGTGGGCGGCGCACACGTGGTTGCCCGCGTCCGTCAAATCGTCGATGGTGTTGAGAAGAGTGCCGTCCAGGTCAAAAATAATATGGGTAAACATATATTTGAAATCTTTTCCCCCAAGTGATTTGTTTTCGCTGTCGAGCGGAAGCCTTGTGGTCTGAACCACGGTGGTAACGGTCTAAAAGTTCTTTTTCGGTTCCTTTTTCTTACAAGAAAAAGGAACTACCCCCGCTCCGCAAGCTGCTCCGCCTGGCGGGCAGTGGTGAGGGCGTCGATGATCTCGTCCAGATCGCCGTCCATCACCGCGTCCAGCTTGTACAGCGTCAGCCCCACCCGGTGGTCGGTGAGCCGCCCCTGGGGGAAGTTGTAGGTCCGGATACGCTCGTTGCGCATGCCCGAGCCAACCTGACTGCGCCGGTTTTCCCCGTACTCCGATTCGATTCGCTCCTGCTCCCGATCGTAGAGGATGGAGGCCAGCAGGCGCATGGCCTTTTCACGGTTCTGGAACTGGGAGCGCTCCTGCTGGCACTCCACCACCGTGCCCGTGGGCCTGTGAATGAGGCGCACGGCGGAGGAGGTCTTGTTAATGTGCTGCCCCCCCGCCCCGGAGGAGCGGAACACCTGCATCTCCACGTCGGCGGGGTTGATCTCCACGTCCACCGTCTCCATCTCGGGCAGCACCGCCACGGTGACGGTGGAGGTGTGCACCCGACCGCCGGATTCCGTCTCGGGCACCCGCTGGACGCGGTGGACGCCGCTCTCGAACTTCATCCGGGACCAGGCGCCGTCCCCCTCAATGGTGAAGGAGATCTCTTTGACCCCGCCCAACTCGGTCTCATTGGCGGAGTTCACCTCCACCCTCCAGCCCCGGCTCTCGGCGTACATGGTGTACATTCGGGTGAGGGAGTGGGCAAACAGGGCAGATTCCTCGCCGCCCACCCCTGCCCGTATTTCCATAATGACGTTTTTGCCGTCGTTGGGGTCCTTGGGCAAAAGCAGAATTTTGATCTCACGCTCCAGCCGTTCGATGTCCGACCTGGCCTGGGCCAGCTCCTGCTGGGCCAGCTCTTTCATCTCCGGGTCGGAGAGAAGTTCCTCCGCGTCCGCCAGGTCGCTCCGGGCCTTGCACAGCGCCCGGTAGGCGGTGACCAGCGGCTCCAGCTCCTTCTGTTCCCGGTTCAGCCTGGACACCAGCTCGGGGTCGCTGTAGGTTTCGTTGGCGGCCAGCCGGGCCTCCAGCTCCTGGTAACGCAATTCGATGTTTTTCAGATTTTCTGTCATGAATTCACCTAGTTTCGTCTATCGGTCAAACAGGAAGGACTTCACCAGGGCCAGCGGCTCCCGGAAGAACATCTGGACCCGGGAGGGAGCATGGCTCACCGGCGCGGCCAGGGTGGACACGTTGTCCAGCCGCCCCGTGGCTCGCTGCCACAGCATGAGGATGCGGGTCAGGTGAAAATCATTGGACACCAGCACATAGCTGCACTGGTCGGGCGTGACAATGGAATCCCAGAAGGGGCCGCTGTCCAAAAGGGCAAGGGTATTCTGGACATTCTGATGGGTGTTCCCCGACTTATCCTCCATGAGAATTTTGACGTCGCTCACCCCGTGTGCGGTGAGGTAATCATACATGGCTTGAGCCTCGGACATATGCTCGTCGTCCCCCTTGCCGCCGGTAACTACGACGCGGGTTTCCGGATGCTCCTCCAAATAGGCCAACGCCGTGTCCAGCCGGTCCCGCAGGAGGATGGACGGCCCGTCCTTTCGCACCTGGCAGCCGAATATGACCATCACCTCCGGCCCGCTGGTGCTTTCGGCAGCTCTGCCCCGACTGCCTGCGGCGATGACGATTTCCAACGCTCCGAACAGGACCAGTCCCAGCCCCAGCAGGATCAGCAGAGCGGCCAGCCAGTGCCGCTTTTTGTTCTGGGGGCTGTTGCCCTTATAGTGGCGGTAGCCCTTCATATTGTCGGTACTGCTCATCCCCGGGCCTCCTCCAGCTCCGCCGCCAGCCGCTCCCACTCCGAATAGAGGTGGGCCAGCTCGTCCTCCACCGCCTCCCGCTCCTTATACACGTCCTGGAGCTTCAGGTAGTCGGACGCGGCGTCCTCCGCCTCCTGGGCCAGCTCGTCCAGCCGGACCTCCGCCTTTTCCACCGCCCGCTCGGCGGCGCGGACCTGCTTTTCCAGTTCCTTGGTGCCGCCGGGGCGTTTTTGTTTCAGCTTGTCCTCTTTGGGTTTCTCCGGTTCCACAGGGGCGGACTTGGAATTTTTCAACTGCTCCTGCCGCTCCCGGAAGGCCCGGAACTCGCTGTAGGTGCCGTGGAAGTCGGTGATCTGCCCGTTCTCCAGCATCCACACACGGGTGGCGAATTTTTCGATGAAATAGCGGTCGTGGGAGACGAACAGCAGGTTGCCGCCGTACTCCTCCACCGCCTCCTCGATCCACTCCCGGGAGTCGATGTCTAGGTGGTTGGTGGGCTCGTCCAAAATGAGCAGGTTGATCCGGCTGTCCATGAGCATACACAGCCTCAGCCGGGACTGCTCCCCGCCGGACAGGGAGGACACCTCCTTGAACACGTCCTCGCCCCGGAACTTAAAGGAGGCCAGACGGTCCCGGGCCTCCTGGGTGGTGCAGTTCTGGGCGTACAGCATAGTGTCCACCAGATTGCGGTCGGGCCGGTCGAAGTGGATGATCTGAGGCAGATAGCCGATGCGGATGGAGGGGCCCAAGTAAATGGAACCGGAATCCGGAGCCTCCTCGCCCATGATGATCTTGATGAAGGTGGACTTGCCGGTGCCGTTGTCCCCCAGCAGGGCGATGCGCTCCCCGCCGGTCACGTCCAGGTTGATGTGCTCAAACAGGGTGCGCGCCCCAAAGGACTTCTTCAGCTCGGTGACCACCATGGCCTCGTCCCCGTGGAACTCCCGCTCCCCGAACCGGGTGGCCAGTTTTTTCTCTTTGGTGGGCTTGTCCGTGGTGCGCATGCGCTCGATCCGCCGCTCCATGTTGATGGCCCGCTTGTACTGCTTGTCGTTGCCCTTGAAGGCCCACATGCGCATCTGCTCCGCCGCGGCTTCCAGCTGGCTGATTTTCGCCTGCTCCTTCTCGTACTGCTTCAGGCGCTCCTGATAGCGGCGCTCCTTCTCCTCCACATAGAAGGAGTAGTTGCCGGCATACAGCTCCGCCTTGCCGTCTTGAATCTCCGCCACCCGGCGTACCACCTTGTCCAAAAACCAGCGGTCGTGGGAGATGGCCAGCACGGTGCCCTTGAACCGCTCCAGATAGGTTTCCAGCCACTCGGTGGCGTTCAGGTCCAGGTGGTTGGTGGGCTCGTCCAGCAGGAGAATGTCGGTGTCCTCCAAAATGAGCCGGGCCAGGTTGATCCGGGTCTTTTCCCCGCCGGACAAAGCGTCAAAGGGACGTGAGCGCATATCGGCCCCGATGCCCAGGCCGTTGCAGACCTTATTGAGCCGGGTCTCGGTGTCGTAGCCGCCCCCGGCCTCGAAGGCGGCGGTGAGCTTGTCGTACCGGGCCAGCACCCCGGGGTCGTCCCCGTCTGCCATTTGGGCGGCTAAGTCCGCCAGCTCCGCCTCCATGGCGTGGAGGGGGGCGAAGGCGGTGTCCAGCACGTCCCGGACGGTGTAGCCCTCGGGGTACACCGGGATCTGGGAGATGA
>CATLHC010000008.1 GCA_949948775.1 uncultured Oscillospiraceae bacterium | reverse complement strand
TGGCCGCCATTGTAGTACGTGTGTGGCCCAGGACGTAAGGGGCATGATGATTTGACGTCGTCCCCACCTTCCTCCGTTTTGTCAACGGCAGTCTCGCTAGAGTGCTCTTGCGTAGCAACTAACAATAGGGGTTGCGCTCGTTGCGGGACTTAACCCAACATCTCACGACACGAGCTGACGACAACCATGCACCACCTGTCTCTACTTTCCCCGAAGGGCACCTAATCCATCTCTGGTTCGTTAGTAGGATGTCAAGCCCTGGTAAGGTTCTTCGCGTTGCTTCGAATTAAACCACATACTCCACCGCTTGTGCGGGCCCCCGTCAATTCCTTTGAGTTTCAACCTTGCGATCGTACTCCCCAGGTGGGATACTTATTGCGTTAGCTGCGGCACGGAGGGGGTCAGTCCCCCCACACCTAGTATCCATCGTTTACGGCGTGGACTACCAGGGTATCTAATCCTGTTTGCTCCCCACGCTTTCGCGCCTCAGCGTCAGTTACTGTCCAGCAATCCGCCTTCGCCACTGGTGTTCCTCCGTATATCTACGCATTTCACCGCTACACACGGAATTCCGATTGCCTCTCCAGCACTCAAGAAAAACAGTTTCAAATGCAGGCTCAGGGTTGAGCCCTTAGTTTTCACATCTGACTTGCTTTCCCGCCTACACGCCCTTTACACCCAATAAATCCGGATAACGCTTGCCACCTACGTATTACCGCGGCTGCTGGCACGTAGTTAGCCGTGGCTTATTCCTGAGGTACCGTCACTTTCTTCGTCCCTGAGAAAAGAAGTTTACAACCCGAAAGCCTTCTTCCTTCACGCGGCGTTGCTGGGTCAGGCTTGCGCCCATTGCCCAATATTCCCCACTGCTGCCTCCCGTAGGAGTCTGGGCCGTGTCTCAGTCCCAATGTGGCCGGCCAACCTCTCAGTCCGGCTACTGATCGTCGGTTTGGTGGGCCGTTACCCCGCCAACTGCCTAATCAGACGCGAGCTCATCTCAGAGCGATAAATCTTTGACAGCCAGTACCATGCGATACAGCTGTATCATGCGGTATTAGCGGCTGTTTCCAACCGTTATTCCCCACTCCAAGGCAGATTGCTCACGCGTTACTCACCCGTCCGCCACTTTCCCCACTTTCATTTGGACGAATCCTCAATCCAGTGGTTCTCGTTCGACTTGCATGTGTTAAGCACGCCGCCAGCGTTCATCCTGAGCCAGGATCAAACTCTCAATAAAATGGTATCTATACAGCCTTCCGGCTGCACAAATCACTTTATTGAAGCCAATCTAGCTTCAAAATAGAATTGATGAGACCCTTCATTTCGCTGTCTTCCGACAGCTTCCTGAAGGACTCAAGTCCTTCTGGTGCTTCGTGTTCTTTCGTTGTTTAATTTACAAGGTACAAGCCCGTTCGCTTCACCGGACAGCGTCTTATTTTAGCACACCGTCTGCAGCTTGTCAAGCCCTTTTTTCGTCCCGCGCAAATCTTTTTTTGCCCCGGACTCCTGGACCCTCATCCAAGCCCTCGCCGCGAACTTGATTATCTTACCACGCCAGCAGAGGTTTGTCAAGAACTTTTTTCGAGTCCCTCGAATCGTTTTTGACATTTTCCTGCGCTTGCAGGCTCTCTTTCGCTCAGCGCTCGACTATAATAGCAAATACTTCCCCTGTTGTCAACCCCTTTTTTCAACTTTTTCGGATTTTCTTCCCTGTGCCCGCGCCGTGCACATTTTCCTTGCGAAACCGGGCCTCCTGTGATACCCTAGTTGTACACCTACATTTGTATACTAGTAGTAAGGAGGCGTACCTATGCCGATTCGAATTCCCGATTCCCTCCCCGCCACCAGCGTACTGGAGGGTGAGAATATTTTTGTCATGACAGAGCGCCGGGCGCTCCACCAGGACATTCGGCCGCTGAACCTGCTGATCCTCAACCTGATGCCCACCAAAATCGTCACCGAGACTCAGCTGCTGCGCAAGCTGTCCAACACCCCCCTTCAGGTCAACGTTCAGCTGCTCCAGACTGAGAGCCATACTCCGCAGAACACCGACCTGGCACACCTTCAATCCTTTTATACCACCTTCGACCAGGTGAGGGACCAGCAGTTCGACGGCATGATCATTACCGGCGCCCCTGTGGAAAACCTGGAATTTGAAGAGGTGGATTATTGGGGTGAGCTGTGCGAGATCATGGATTGGACCCGTTCCCACGTCCACTCCACCCTCCACATCTGCTGGGGCGCCCAGGCGGGGCTATACCATCACTACGGTATTGAGAAGCGCACCCTGCCTCATAAGCTGTCCGGCATCTATGAGCACACCATCATCCGCAAGCGCTCCCCCCTGTTCCGCGGCTTTGACGACCGCTTTTACGCCCCTCACTCCCGGTACACCGAGGTCACCATGGAGCAGCTGCTGAAAAAGCCGGAGCTGGAGATCCTGGCCCTGTCCCACGAGGCGGGGGTGTTCGGCGTGAAGAGCTCGGACAACCGGCGGTTTTTTATCTTTGCCCACCCGGAGTATGATGACGACACCCTGGCGCAAGAGTATTTCCGAGATGTCAAGCGGGGGCTGAACCCCAGGGTCCCTGCCCACTATTTCCCCGGCGACAATCCCAGTCTGTCTCCTGTCGTCACTTGGCGCAGCGCGGGTCAGCTGCTGTACACCAACTGGCTGAACTACTACGTCTACCAGACCACTCCCTATGACCTCAGCGAGATTTCCATGGAATCCTCCCAGATTTGAGCCATGCTGCAAATTTCCAACATCAAACTCCCCGTGGATGGAGACGAGGCCCTGCTCCGCCGCCGCGCAGCCAAAATTCTGGGGGTGCGTCCCGCCGACCTTTTGGAGTTTTCCCTCCACCGCCAGTCCATCGACGCGCGGAAAAAGAACGACGTGCATCTGGTCTGCGCCGTCCGTGCCGCATTGGATCATGAGGAAGCCATTCTGCGCCGCGCCCTCAAAGGCGTGACCGAGGTGACCGACACACCTTATATATTACCTCCTGTCGGCCGGACCTCAACTCTCCCCCCGATCGTGGTGGGCATGGGCCCGGCGGGCCTGTTCGCCGCGCTGACCCTGGCCCGTGCGGGCTTGCGGCCCATCGTGCTGGAGCGGGGCGCGGACGTGGATGAGCGCACCCAGGACGTGGAGTTTTTTTGGCGGACCGGCCGCCTCCCCTCCACCTCCAACGTCCAGTTCGGCGAGGGCGGCGCGGGCACCTTCTCCGACGGCAAGCTGACCACCGGGGTCAACGACCCGCGCATCTCCCACATCTTCGACATTTTCGTGTCCCACGGGGCCCCGGAGGACATCAAATGGTCTCATAAACCCCACATCGGCACCGACGTGCTCCGAAACGTGGTCAAATCCATCCGGCAGGAGCTGCTGTCCCTGGGCGCGGACATCCGCTTCGGTCACCAGCTCACCGGCCTGATTCAGACCGGCGGGCGCCTGTCCGCCATCACTGTGGTCTCGGAGCAGGGGCCCTACCCCGCCCCCATCCCCTGCGACACGCTGGTGCTGGCCCCCGGCCACTCCGCCCGGGACACCTTCCAAATGCTGCAAAAATTCGGCCTGCCCATGGAGCGCAAGAGCTTCGCCATCGGCGTGCGCATCGAGCACAGTCAGGAGGCCATCAGCCGCGCCCAGTTCGGCGAATTCTGGGACAAGCTCCCCCCCGCCGACTACAAGCTGGCCTGCCACCTGCCCTCGGGCCGCTCGGCCTTTACTTTCTGCGTCTGCCCCGGCGGGCAGGTGGTGGCCGCCGCCAGCGAGTACGGCCAGGTAGTCACCAACGGCATGAGCCTCCGGGCCCGAGATGGCTCCAACATCAACGGCGGCTTCCTAGTGGGTGTGAATCCGGACGACTTTGGCGGGGAGGACCCTCTGGCCGGAGTCCGCTTCCAGGAAAAATGGGAGCGCGCCGCCTTTGACCGGGGCGCCATGTTTGCCCCGCCCGACTTCGACCCTGTCCACCCTTTGTTCTCCGCCCCCGCCCAGCTGGTGGGGGACTTCCTGGCGGGCCGTCTCTCCACCGGCCCCCGCTCGGTCATCCCCACCTACCGCCCCGGCGTCACCTGGGACACCATGGACGGGCTTTTACCCGGCTACGTGCTGGACACATTAAAGGAGGCCCTCCCTATTTTTGACCGCAAGCTCCACGGCTTCGCCCACCCGGACGCCGTACTGACCGGCGTGGAGACCCGCTCGTCCTCCCCCGTGCGCATCCTGCGGGACGGCTCGTTCCAGTCCCCCGCCCTCCCCGGCCTCTACCCCTGCGGCGAGGGGGCGGGCTACGCCGGGGGCATCACCTCCGCCGCTGTGGACGGGATAAAAGTAGCGGAAGCCATCATCTCGGGGTAAAATCCCCTTCGCGCCCTAAAGTTTACACCCCCGCACCCCAAACGCAACAGCAAATTGGTGGCCTGAACGGGGTGTCCCGCTCTAAAATGGGGGCACCTTGAAAGGAGGTCATCTCAATGACATTTGGAGAAAACCTGCAATTCCTGCGCAAGCGCGCCAACATGACCCAGGAGGACCTGGCCGAAAAAATGGAAGTCTCCCGCCAGTCGGTGAGCAAGTGGGAGTCCAACTCCGCCTATCCGGAAATGGACGCCATCCTCCGCCTGTGCGGCCTGTTCCACTGTGATATGGACACCCTGCTCCGGGGGGACGTGTCCCGCCGCTTCGGGGAGGATGCCGCCGCCTATGACAGGCACATGAACGCCTTTGCCGCCGCCATCGCCGTGGGGGTGGGGCTGGTGCTGCTGGGCGTCACCCTCATGCTGTTCGTGGGGGAGTTCTTTGGCCGGGAAATGGCGGCCGGGGTGGTCTTTTTCCTGTTCCTCATCGCCGCCGTGGCCCTTTTCATCGTGTCCGGCATGAACCATGACATCTTCCTGCGCCAGCACCCCGGCATCGGCCCCTGCTACGCAAAGGAGGAGATGGACCGCTTTGAGCGCCGCTATCCTTTCTTCATCGCCGTCCCCGTGGTCCTCATCCTGCTGGGGCTCACCGCCATCATCCCCATGGAGATGATGCGCATACCCGCCCGCTTCACCCAAGACCAGCGGGACGCTCTGTGCGGGACCCTGTTCCTGCTGTGCATCACCGTCGCCGTCACCGCCCTGGTGTGGGCGGGCATCCAGCACTCCAAGTACGGCTTTCCCGAGGAAAAGCTGACCCCGGCCCAGCGCCTGGTGGGCCGAATTTGGGGCGCGGGCATGGTTGCCGCCACGGCGCTGTACGTGGGCCTGGGCTTCGGGCTGGACCTGTGGGAGCAGGCCGCCCCCATCGTCTACACCGTGGCCGCCCTGCTGTGCGTGGCCGCCACCATCCTGGTGAAAAAGGACGACGAACCGTAAAGGAGCGCGTTTTATGATTTACCGCCGCCCAAGCTATTACGATACCTTCCACTGCCTGGGCGGGGCCTGCCCGGACACCTGCTGCCGGGACTGGTCGGTGGTGCCCGATGAAGGCGCCCTGGCAGACTACGCCTCCGCCCCCTCCCCCCTGCGGGAGCGCATCGCCCAAAATCTGGTCACCGACGAGGACGGGGACGTGTGCTTCCGGCTGGACGGGAAGGGGCTGTGCGCCCTTTTGACCCCGGACGGCCTGTGCGCCATCCAGCGGGACTGGGGAGAGTCGCACCTGTGCGCCCACTGCGCCGCCTACCCCCGTTTCATCGAGGAATACGGCTCCCTGACGGAATCGTCTTTGGCCATCTCCTGCCCGGAAGCGGCCCGGCTCCTGCTGGAAGCCCCCCGCTTCACCCTCATAGAGACGGACGACGGTAAAGCAGACACGCCTTTTGACGGCATTGACCCGGCCCTGCTGGACGGCCTGGAGCAAAGCCGCGCCCAGATCCTGGCCCTGCTGGACGGGGAAGAGGGGACCATTTGGGAGAAATTAAACGCCCTTCTGGGCCGGGCTAAGACCCTGGAGCGCTCCCTTCTCCCCGTGGACTGCCGCCGCGATGTCCCCTTCCCGCCCCCACTGGTCCCCAATCTGTTCCAGGCCTCCGCCGCCTGGCTGCTGGAGCTGCTGGCCGGGCTGGACCCTCTGCGCCCCGACTGGCCCCGGCTTTTGGAGGAGCGCACCGCCCAGCTGTCCGCCCTGTCCCCGGCGGACTACATCGCCCTGCGGACGCGGTACGAGCAGGCCAATCCCCGCTGGGAGCGCCAGCTCACCAACCTGGCCTGTTATTTCGTGTTCCGCCACTGGCACAAGGCGGTAAACGACGACGATCTCTACGGCCGCGCCGCCTTCGTGTGCGCCGCCTGTACCGTTTTGTACCATCTCGCTTTGTTCCAGCCTGGAGAGGAAACCATTTTGTGGACCCGCTTCAGCCGTGAGGTGGAGCACGACGAGGACAACCTGAGTGAGCTGATTTGGGCGCTGTCCGAGCCGGACGCCCTGCCCCCACCGCTCTCATATTGAGAAAAGGAGCCGATCATATGTCAGAATATCTCAGCGACCACGTCCATCTGGGGGACGATTTGACCAGCGTGGTCATCCTGGACCAGACTCTGCTGCCCAACCGGGTGGAATACCTCACCCTGCGCACGCCTGAGGAGATGTTTGAGGCCATTCAGCTCCTGCGGGTCCGGGGCGCCCCCGCCATCGGCATCTGCGCGGGGTACTGCCTGGCTGCCCTGGCGCAGCAGCGCAGGGACCTGCCTCCCGCCCAATTCGGCGCGGAGCTCCATAAGCTGGCCCAATACCTCAACTCCTCCCGCCCCACGGCGGTGAACCTGAGCTGGGCGCTGAACCGCCTGGGCAGGCTGGCCCACGCTATGTCCAACGCAGCCCCTGCCGACATCGCCGACGCCCTGGTGGAGGAGGCCGCCGCCATCCACCGGGAGGACATCGCCATGTGCAGGGCCATTTCGGAGTATGGCCTGGCCCTCATCAAAGACGGGGACGGGGTTCTGACCCACTGTAACGCCGGACCGCTGGCAACGTCACAATACGGCACCGCCCTGGGCCCCCTCCTGCTGGGGAAGGAGCGGGGCATGAGCTTCCGCGTCTTTGCCGACGAGACCCGCCCACTTTTACAAGGCGCCCGCCTCACCTCCTACGAGCTGCAAAAGGCCGGAGTGGACGTCACCCTCATCTGCGACAACATGGCCTCCATGGTGATGAAAAACGGCTGGATCAACGCCTGCTTCGTTGGCTGCGACCGGGTGGCCGCCAACGGCGACGCCGCCAACAAGATCGGTACCAGCGGCGTGGCCATCCTGGCCAAGCACTACGGTATCCCTTTCTACGTCCTGGGTCCCACCTCCACCATCGACCTGAACTGCCCCACCGGGGGCGACATCAAAATCGAGCTGCGGGACCCGGAGGAGATCAAGTCCAAATTCTACGCTCAACCCATGGCTCTGCCCGAGGTCAAGTGCTATAACCCCGCCTTCGATGTCACTGACCATGAACTCATCGCGGGTATCATCACCGAAAAGGGCATCTGCCGCCCACCCTATACGCAGTCTTTGGCGGCCCTATTTCAGTAAACGCCCGTTGCCGAGCGGAAGCTGTGCGGTGCTGCCCTGCCTCGTAACGAGTCAAAGTTTCTTTTTCGGTTCCTTTTTCTTTGAAAAGAAAAAGGAACGCCCCGTTTCAAAGGAAACGGGGCGTTTTTTATACCAGCTCGATGTGATAATGCTCCAGCCAGTGATTCACCTGCACCAGATAAGCAATGGTCTGAGGCCGCGCCATCAACTGCCCATACCAAGGCGACCCCGCGCCATGGTCCGGGTCGGCCAGCAGCTCCTCCACCGCCTCCCGGCGCACCACGTCCAACAGGGGCGCGCCGGGCCTCTCCAGCACCTCCCGCAGCATCCCGCTCACCGCCGCCAGGTAAGCAGGGTGGTGGGTCTTGGGGTAGGGACTCTTCTTCCGCCACAAAATCTCCTCGGGCAGCAGCCCCTTCATGGCCTCCCGCAGCAGCCCCTTTTCCCGCCCCTGCCAGTCCTTGTACGCCCAGGGCACCGTATAGAGGTACTGCACGATCCGCCAGTCGCAGAAGGGCACCCGCACCTCCAACCCGGACCACATGGACATCCTGTCCTTCCGGTCCAGCAGGGTCTGCATGAACCAGCGCAGGTTGAGCCACATCAGCTCCCGCATCCGCCGCTCCAGCCCCGCCCGGCCGGGGAGCGCCGGCGTCTCCGCCACCGTGGCCCGATAGCGGGAATCCACATACTCGAAGGGGTCCGCCCCCGCCAGCACCTCGGGCCGCAGGAAGGACGCCCGATACCCGGTGGACTGCGCCCAGGGAAACCCCTCCCGCTCCCGGATGGACGGATCCCGATACCAGGGGTAGCCGCCGAAAATCTCATCCGCGCACTCCCCGGACAGGGCCACGGTGGCGTGTTTTTTCACCTCCCGGCAGAACAGCAGGAGGGACGAATCCACATCCGCCATCCCCGGCAGGTCCCGGGCCTCGGCGGCCTCGTACAGCGCCGCCGCCACATCGCCGCTGTCCAGCACGATCCGGTGGTGCTCCCCGTGGAGGGAGTTTGCCATCAAGTCAATAAAATCGTCGTCACTGTTGGGCTGGAATTTCCCGGCTGTAAAGCACTTATCATTGTCCTTATATGTAACCGAAAACGTGTGCAGCGTCTTGTCCCGCAAGTGGAATTCCTTGTCGGCAATGGCGGAAATGATACTGGAGTCCAGCCCACCGGACAGAAAGGCACACACCGGAACATCGGACACCAGCTGCCGCTCCACCGCGTCCGTAACCAGCTCCCGGACGTGGACGGCAGCTTCTCCAAAGCGCTCCGACACATCCAGATCCTCCGGCGCCCAATACTTCCACGTCCGCCAGCCCGTCTGGGACCAATAGGCGCAGCAGGCCCCCTCCAGCTCCCGGATATCCCGGAACACCCCGCATCCCGGCGTCCGCCCCGGCCCCAGGAGCATGACCTCCAGCAGCCCCTCCCGGTCCACCCGCCGGGACACGCCGGGGCACTCCAGCAGGGTCTTGACCTCCGACGCGAAGCAAAGCCGGTCCTCCGCCGGCGAGAAAAACAGCGGCTTCACCCCCATCCGGTCCCGGGCCAAAAACAGCCGCCGGCGCTCTTCCTCCCAGACGGCAAAGGCGAAGATGCCGTTGAACCGCTTCACGCAGTCCGCGCCCCACTCGGCGTAGGCGTGGGCCACCACCTCCGTGTCGGAGTGGCCCTCGAAACGATGTCCCAGCCCCACCAGCACGTTTCGTAATTCCACCGTATTATATAACTCCCCGTTGTACACCAGTGCCAGCCCACCCCGGGCGGACAGCACAAAAGGCTGACGCCCGCCGTCCGGGTCCACCACCGCCAGCCGGGTGTGGAGCAGGCGGGCAGGCCCCCGGTGATAAGTACCCCGCTGGTCCGGCCCCCGCCGGGCCATGGTGTCCAGCAGCTTTTCCTCGTCGATCTGTACCTCCCGCCCGTCAAAGTCAATGATTCCCGCGATCGCGCACACAAAAATACCCCCTTCCAATCGAAAACGCCCGCGGTCGCGGGCGCCTTTGCCATCGGTTTAGTGTATGCCGGTAGGTGCGGAAGGGTTCACAGATTGCTTTTTCGGCGCAGTTATGGTATCCTTTCTCTTGATCCCTTGAAAAATCTCAATTTTGGAGGCGGCTATGAAATACACATCCACCTTGATCGCCGTTCAGGACATGGAGCGTAGCAGGCAGTTTTATCACGACGTTCTCGGCTTGAACGTGGTCTCCGATTTTGGCGCGAACGTCGTTTTAGACGGCGGCGTCGCCCTCCAAACCCTGAAAAGCTGGCGGGAGTTCATCGGCCACAAGCCCGTCACCCTCGCCCACAACGCCGGGGAATTGTATTTTGAGGAAACGGACATGGACCGTTTCCTGACCCACTTGAGCGCCTTCGATATCTCCTATGTCCACCCACCGCTGGAGCACAGCTGGGGCCAGCGGGTGGTCAGATTCTACGACCCGGACCGCCATATCATTGAGGTCGGCGAGGACATGGTCATGGTGGTCAAGCGGTTTGCCGGCGGCGGCATGACGGAGGCGCAGATTGCGGAGCGGATGGATGTCCCACTAGGCTACGTTCAGAACTGCTTAAAGTCCTGACAAGACAAAAACCGGCGCGGTCTGGGACCGCGCCGGTTTCCTTTCGTGTTTAGACAGCCTCCGCCATGGCGTGGGCCAGCTCTTTCATCTTCGCCCGGTCTCCGTCGTTGGCCGCAGACTTGATGGTGATTTTCGGTTCCAGAATAGTCAGCCCCTTCATCCCCTCCAGCTCCGCCAGCATGGTGCGCAGCGCGGTGGGACCCCAGGAGCCGTTCTCCACCAGCCCCACGGCGCGGTCCTTGAAGCCCTTGGACTTCAGCCGCGCCAGGAACTGTGCCATGGGCGGGAACACCCCCGCGTCATAGCTGGCCGCCGCCAGCACCAGGCCGCTGTACCGAAACGCCCCAGCCACCGCCTCCGCCCAGTCCCGGCGGGTCAGATCGACAGCCTCCACCTGCAAGCCCTCTGCGCGGAGCATATCCGCCAGCTCCAACGCCGCCTTGGCCGTATGTCCGTGGATGGAGGCGTAGGCCACCAGCACCCCCCTCTCCTCGGGGGCGTAGCTGCTCCACACGCCGTACTTCTCCAGCGCCAAAGCCAGCGCCTCCCCGCTCAGAATGGGACCGTGGAGAGGACACACGGTTTCAATCTCCAGCCCCGCCGCCTTTTTCAGCAGAGCCTGGACGTTGGAGCCGTACTTGCCCACGATGTTGATATAGTACCGCCGGGCCTCGTCCACCCAGGGCGTATCAGGGTCGGTGTCTCCAAACCGCCCGAAGCCGTCGGCGGAGAACAGCGTTTTACTGGCGCTCTCATAGCCCACCATGACCTCCGGCCAGTGAACCATGGGGGCCATCACAAAGGTGAGGGTGTGGGTGCCCAGCTCCAGGGCGTCCCCCTCCTTCACGGTGCGGGTGCGGCCCTCGAACGTCTCCCCGGTGAACGCGGCCAGCATGGGAAAGGTCTTGGCGTTGCCCACCAAGGTCACGCCGGGGAATTTTTCCGCCAAGGCGGAGATGCTCCCGGCGTGATCGGGCTCCATGTGGTGAATCACCAGATAGTCCGGCGTCCGGCCCGCCAGGGCCTTATCCAAATTGGACAGCCACTCGTCGGTCCTGCGGGGGTCCACGGTATCCATCACGGCCACCTTTTCGTCCAAAATTACATAGGAATTGTAGCTCACCCCGTTGGGAACCGCGTACTGGCTCTCAAATAAGTCGAGGTCACCGTCAAAACAGCCAACCGGCACAATGGCCGGGTCAAGATGAAAACGCATCGTCGATTCCTGCCTTTCTTTTGTAGTCCGATTTTAACCCAATCATTCTACTATGATTTATCGCCGCCGTCAAGTTTTCCCGTCCCTCCACTCTTGACAATTTCTACTCCCAGTGATACACTGTCTCCTGTCAAAATGGCAACGACGGAGAAGAAACCGCGCAGCGGCGCACAGAGAGGGACGCGTTTGGTGGAAGCGTCCCGCGCAATGCGGCGGTCGGTACCGCTCCCGAGCCGCCCGCGACGAGCGGGCCGGGCCCTCCCGTTATCGAGGTCACGAGCGCGCCGAACGGCGAAGCAGGGTGGAACCGTGGGATTTTCGTCTCACCCCTGAGATTCAGGGGTGAGATGTTTTTGTTTTGCCCCCAACACAAGGAGGAATATTTATGTCTGATGAAAACAACCAGTATACCTTTGAGAACGACCAGTACCGTAAAACCTATTGGCACACCTGCTCCCACGTCATGGCCCAGGCCGTCAAGCGCCTGTGGCCGGAGGTCAAGCTTGCCATCGGCCCGTCCATCGACGAGGGCTGGTACTACGACATGGACGCGCCCTTCGCCTTCACTCCCGAGCATCTGGAGCAGATCGAGGCCGAGATGCGCAAAATCTGTAAGGAGAAGCTGAAGCTGGAGCGGTTCGAGCTGCCCCGGAGCGAGGCCCTCCAGCTTATGGAAGAGAAGGGTGAGCCTTTCAAGGTAGAGCTCATCAACGATCTGCCCGAGGACGCCCACATCAGCTTTTACCGGCAAGGCGAGTTCACCGATCTGTGCGCCGGCCCCCACCTGGACTCCACCGGGCGCATCAAGGGCAACGCCCTGAAGCTCACCGCCTGCAACGCCGCCTACTGGCGGGGCGATTCCAATCGGGAGACCCTCCAGCGCATCTACGGCATCGCCTTCCCCAAGAAGGACGAACTGGACGAATATCTGGCCCGCATTGAGGAGGCCAAGAAGCGCGACCACCGTCGATTGGGCCGTGAGCTGGGCCTGTTCATGCTCCGGGACGAGGGTCCCGGCTTCCCCTTCTTCCTCCCCAAAGGCATGACGCTGAAGAACACCTTGCTGGACTACTGGCGCCAGGTCCATAAGAAGTACGGCTACGTGGAGATCTCTACTCCCATCATGCTCAACCGCCAGCTGTGGGAGCGCTCCGGCCACTGGGATCACTACAAGAACAACATGTACACCACCGTCATTGACGACGTGGACTTTGCCGTCAAGCCCATGAACTGCCCCGGCGGGATGCTGGTGTACGCCAGCGAACCCCACTCCTACAAGGAACTGCCCCTGCGGGTGGGCGAGATCGGTCTGGTCCACCGCCACGAGCTGTCCGGCGCCCTCCACGGTCTGTTCCGGGTGCGCTGCTTCAGCCAGGACGACGCCCACGTGTTTATGACCCGCGACCAGATGCAGGACGTCATCCAGGAAACGGTGCGCCTGTTTGACGAGGTCTACTCCACCTTTGGCCTGAGCTACACCATCGAGCTGTCCACCATGCCGGAGGACCACATCGGCACCGTGGAGGAATGGGAGCGCAACCAGGATATCCTAAAAGCCGCCATCACCGACATGGGCAAGGAGTTCGTCGTCAACGAGGGGGACGGCGCGTTCTACGGTCCCAAGCTGGACTTCCATCTGGCCGACTCCTTGGGCCGGACCTGGCAGTGCGGCACCATCCAGCTGGACAGCCAGCTGCCCGAGCGCTTCGAGCTGGAGTACACCGGCGAGGACGGCCAGAAGCACCGCCCCGTCATGATCCACCGGGTGGTGCTGGGCTCCATCGAGCGGTTCATCGGCGTCATCACCGAGCACTTCGCCGGGGCGTTCCCGGCCTGGCTGGCTCCGGTGCAGGTGAAGGTGCTGCCCGTCACCGACCGGGCGGAGGAGTACGCCCACACAGTGGCCGCCAAGCTGGACGAACAGGGCTTCCGCTGCGAGGTGGACGGCCGGAACGAGAAGATCGGCAAGAAGATCCGGGAGGCCACCCTGGAGAAGATCCCCTATATGCTGGTGGTAGGCGACCGGGACATGGAGAACGGCACCGTCTCCCCGCGCCACCGCTCCGGCGAGGATCTGGGGGCCATGGGGCTGGACGCCTTCGCCGCTCTGCTGGGCGAGGAGGTCAAGAGCAAAGCAATCAAATAAGGAAAAACCACCGGGATCAGGGACTGCCCCGCACAAGGGCAGCAATAAAACCACCGCTCAGAGCGAATATAAAGCGCGACAGTCCATTGCGGCTGTTGCGCTTTATGTTGTTTGATCGAAATCAATCACAGTGTCAGGAGAGGAGGCGGCCCGGCTCTCCGTACCGGCAAGCGCGCCGCCTGCGCGGGTGCTGAACGGAATCGCGGTGTTTTTGTATGGCCTCCGGACGTTGTGGGCCAGAAATACCCGGCAGATTTAGGGACGCCCCAACAAGCGTTTTCACTCTGTGAAAATTGCAAGTTTTATATGCTTGCCCTGCTTCCCGGCTCCCTCCCTTTGTGCAAAATGTCCCATGTGCGTAATACACAAATTTGTGGATTACTTCCTTTGAAAAATGTTCATTTTTATGGTAAAGTAATTCTATATAAAGAAATGGAGGAACTTTTATCATGAAGCGCATCAAAGCGGCCTGCCTGGAACAGACCATTCATTTTCAGCTGAAGGATGGAATTTCCCCGGAGCTGGCCAAGCAGCAGGTTCGGCAGGAATATCAAGCCTACAAGATGCAGATGGACCGGCACAGGACGCAGTACAAGATCGTAGAAGAGGCCGAACAGCCTGACGGCTCTCTGATCGTCAAAATCAAGAAGCAAAATAATACCCAGCCTGTGGGCGGCTACCTGGACTGAACGCTATGTATGAAGTTGGAACGTTGGTCCTATATGACAAGAGAGGCGTTTACAGAGTCGAGAGCGTAGGGACACCGCCGGTTCGGGGGACCACCGGCGATTATTACAAGCTGTGCGCCGTATTTTCCCACAGCAATGAGATCATCTATACACCGGTGGACACGATTTCGTCCATGCGTCCCCTGATCAGCAGCGGCGAAGCGGCTCATTATCTGGAATTGTTTTCCCGACTGGAGGCCCATGTATTCCGTTCTGGTAAAACGGTGGAACTGACCGCCCACTATCAAAGCATGCTTGCCTCTCACAAGGTGGAGGATTGCCTGCTTTTAATCAAGGAAATCCATGTCAGGCAAAGAGAATTGGTCCGGCAAAAGAAACGGCTGGGACAGGTGGACACCCAATATCTGAAGCTGGCGGAAAAATTGATCTGCGAAGAATTTGCCGTTGTATTGGATACCACGCCGGGAATGATCCGGGAGCGCCTGTACGCAGTCACGGATCGTAAAGCCACCGCTTAAATAGGGCGGAGCAAATGTTACGGCAGGGAGCCGATAGGCCCCCTGCCGTTTCTTTCTGCTCACATATGGCTGATGCAGCCGCAGATCAGTTCCGCCGTTTTCTCCGGTCCGATGGAGCTGTCCACACTCAGTTCATATTGATGCGGATCTCCCCAGGTATGGCCGGAAATGCTCTTGTAATAGGAACCTCTGGCGCTGTCGGAGCGGGCGATACTCTTCCTGCCCTCCTGCTCCGTATCGCCGTACATCTCCATCACCTTTTTCACGCGATATTCTTTGGGGGCGTGGATAAAGATCCGCACCACATTTTCCCGGTTCCGCAGAACGTAGTCCGCCGCCCGGCCCACGATGACGCAGGAGCCCTTGTCGGCGATCAGGTTGATGGCCTTGTCCTGGGCGATCACGGCCTGCTGAACGGCGCTGGTGCTGAGGTACAGCTCCCGCATGACGGCGTTTTCATCGGAGTTGATGCGGTCGATAAACTCCTTGGCCAGCCCGCTCTCCTGGGCGGCCAGGGCGGTCATCTCTTTGTAGTAGCAGGGGATGCCCAGCTTCTCGGCCACCAGCTGGCCCACCCGCTTCCCGGCGGAGCCATGCTCCCGGGCAATGGTGATGATGACGCCGGGACGGGACGGCCGCAGGACAGATTGGGGCTGCACGGGCTGGCCGTCCTCCGCCTTCAGCCGCTTCCAGAGGCGGAGCATCACGACCGCCGTCACCGCAATGGCCAGCACGTCCGCAATGGGCGCGCCCCAGAAAATACCGGTGACGCCGGCGAACATCGGAACGATTACGGAGAACACGATCAGCAGCACGTCACGCAGGAAGGACAGCGGCACCGCCGCCTTGGCGTGGCCGATGGACTGCAGGAAAATGGCGCACACCTTTTGGACGCAGGTGAACAGGATCAGGGACAGATAGACCCGCAGACAGGGCACCGCGAATTGGAGATATAGCTCGGGGTCCATGGCGGCCGCCCCCTGTGTGCCCGCCGCGCCGAACATCCGGATAAATGCCTGGGGGAACGCCTGGAACAGCACGGTGCAGATCAGGCAGACGATCACGGTCCATTTGATCATCAGCTTCAGCAGCTCCCGCACCCGGCTCAGCTTCTTCGCCCCGTAGTTGTAGCCCACGATGGGCTGGGCCCCCGCGGCAATGCCGATGGCGATGTTCAGCACAATCTGGAACAGCTTCATGATGACCACGAAGGCGGCCAGGGGGATGTCCTCGCCGTAGGGGGACAGCGCGCCGTACTTCACCAGCAGGATGTTGTTCACGATGGTGATCACCACGATGGACAGCTGGGTGAGGAAGCTGGACGCCCCCAGGGCCATGACCTGCTTGAGCAGCTTGAAGTCCGGGCGGAAGCTGGCCAGGGAAATTCGGAAGGTCTTGCTCCTGGCGAGATAGGCCGCGCAGATCAGGAAGCTGACGAACTGCCCCAGAATGGTGGCGTAGGCCGCGCCCTGGATGCCAAGATCCAGCAGGAAGATGGCCACCGGGTCGCCGATGATATTCAGCACCGCCCCCACCAGCATGGCGCCCATGGCGTACTTGGGGCTGCCGTCCGCCCGGATGATGGAGGCCAGGGTATTCTGCACCAGGGCCAGGGGCATCATGGCATAGATGATGAAGCCGTAGTCGTGGGCCAGAGCCAGGTTGGCGTCTGTGGCCCCGATGAGCCGCAGAAGGCCGTCCCCACAGCCGTAGCTGATAAGGATGATGGCCAGCCCACCCAGAAAGGAGAACAGGATGCTGTTGCCCACGCTGCGGTGGATGTCCTCCGTCTCATTTTTCCCCAGGGATACGCTGAGGGACGCCGCCTCGCCGTCCCCGAAGAACAGCGACACGCCCCAGCCGATCACCGTGATGGGGAAGATGACCCCGGTGGCGGCGTTGCCCAGGTAGCCCACGCCGTTGCCCACGAAAATTTGGTCCACGATGTTGTACAGGCAGGAGATGATGAGGGAAAAGATGCAGGGAACGGCGAATTTCAGCAAAAGCTTCCCGGGTTTTTCCGTTCCAAGGTAACTGGACTCGTGCATAGGATGACTCCTCCTTCGATGTGCATACGGACAAAAAGGGCATATGCCAGCGCATATGCCCTTTGAAGCCAAACGACACACGCGAAGCATTACCGTACCGTGATCAGGCTTACGTGCAATGCACTGCGTGTGTCGTTGAATGTCCGTATGAAATTTACAGCACTTAGTTTAGCAAACGTTTCTTCCAAATGCAAAGGTCAATTTTCACAAAGTTTAGGGTCCTCTGCGCCGCCGGAATCCAGCGCCCGATAGGTGTACCGGATGACGATCACGCAGATCAAAAAGGTCAGCAGGTCGGAGATCGGCATGGAGTACAGCACCCCGTCCAATCCAAACCACCTGGGGAGCAGCAGGGCAAATCCCACTCCGAACAGCACCTCCCGCACCATGGAGATGGCGGTGGAGGCGAAGGCCCGGCCCAGAGATTGCAGATAGATAAAAGTCCCTTCATTCACCGCAGCAAGCACCATCATGCACAGATAAACGCGAAAGCATTTTACCGCGTACTGGGTATAATACACGCTTTCATTGGCCGCGCCAAAAATTCCAATGAGCTGACGGGGAAACAGCTCCACAATCAGCAGCGCCGCCGCCCCGACCATGGCCTCCGCCGCCAGCAGGCGGGTGAAGAGGGACCTGGCCCGGTCATTGCGGCCCGCCCCGATGTTGTAGCCCACCACCGGGATGCACCCCGCCGCCAGCCCCACGGAGATGGAGATGACGATCTGGAAAAACTTCATCACGATCCCCAGCACCGCCATTGGGATCTGGGTGTACTGCGCCTGCCCGAAGATGGGGTCAATGGCGCTGTATTTCAGCGTCATGTTTTGAATGGCCGCCATGGCCATGACCAGGGAGATCTGGGACAGAAAGCTGCAAACGCCCAGGGGCAGGTATTTCTTCGCCAGCTCGCCGTGAAGCCGGAAACTCCCCCGCTCCAGCCGGACGGCCTTCATGTGGCGCAGATACCAGATCGCCAAAATCGCTGTGAGGATCTGTCCCAGCACGGTGGCCACCGCCGCGCCCATCATTCCCCACCGGAAAACAAAGATGAAAATGGGGTCCAAAATGATGTTGACCAGCGCCCCCGCCAGCGTGGAGGCCATGGCGAACTTTGGGCTGCCGTCGGAGCGGATAATCGGATTGAGGGCCTGCTCAAACATATAAAATGGGACCTCAAGGGTGATCCAGAAGAAGTATTCCTTGGCGTGATGAAAGGTCTCCTCATCGACCCGGCCGCCAAACAGGGTCAGGATCGGTTCCTGAAGGGCCAGGTAGAGGGCTGTCAAAGCCAGGCCGGAGATCACGCACAGCAGCACCGCGCTGCCGATGCTCCTGTGGGCGGCATCCCGGTCCCCGGCCCCCAGGCTGATGCTGACGAAGGCGCAGCAGCCGTCCCCGATCATCACCGCGATGGACAGGGCCACCACCGTCAGGGGAAAAACCACCGTATTGGCGGCGTTGCCGTAGGAGCCCAGATAGTCGGCGTTGGCGATGAAGATCTGGTCCACGATGTTGTAGAGCGCGGCCACCAGCAGGGAGATGACGCAGGGGACGGCATACTTCGCCATCAGCCTGCCCAGCCGTTCTGTTTCCAAGAACGAATTTGCCTTTTGTTCCATAGACTGCTTCCTCCTCTGAGCATGAGAAAGCGCCCGGCGAGAAGAGCTGGACTTATGCCTTCAGGCCGCGCGCTTTCTGATATTGATTTTTGGGGCAAATAAAAACAACGTGCAGCAATCAACCGGACTTATGCGGTATCGCTGCACGTTGCGTTTAGAATATAGCAGATATAAGGTCAAAAAGTCAAGAAAAATTTTCTGAAACACAGCACGGCGTTGGGCGGGACTGCCTGTCAGGAATCGGATTGGGCGGAACGGCAAATCCCAGTGGAGACCGAAAAAGCAAACCTCCCGGCGGGTTTTTTTCAGAGCCTTTGCTCAGACAGCCACAGCAAAAAGCAGCGCGCCATTTCCAACTGCTTTTCATCCATATTACGGAGAAGCTCCGCCACCTCACGCCACCCTTCCCCATCCTCCAGGTGCTTGACCGCACCCACCAGAAATTCGTCCGGCGTGGTATCCAGCGCGATCGCCAAACGCATGATAACCTCAATGGAGGGAATGGAAACCGCTCGCTCAATGCCAGAAAGATATTTGTAACCAATACCAGCCTTTTCCTCTACCGTAGATTGTTTCAGCCCCAATTCTTTTCTGCGGCGCGAAATCCGCTTTCCAATCAAACTATAATCCAATTCCACCGGCTACACCCCCATATATCTAAAAGAATATGGAGAAGCGCAAAGAATATAAACGCCTTATTAATCGAAATTCGTCTTGACAAATTATTGTATTCGACTTAAAATTAGAATGCCATCCTAAAACACGAATGGAGCTGTGCCATGGATATCCCAAAATCAGCGCCCGACCCCAACGCCCCATACCAAAAAATGTACGTGACGCTCTTCAAGGCCGTGACCGCGGCGCTGAATATGATGGAGGACGGCGAATTTATGAACGCCCGTGCGGTGCTCGTGCGGGCCCAGCAGGAGACGGAGCAGCTGTACATCGACGCGGAACAGTAAGCAAGGGAGCATTTGCCCCCTTGCTTTTTTCCTCAATCTATGGTATATATGATTGCAATACCTCGCAAAAGGTAAATCTTTACTTACTTTGGGAGTTGATTTGTCCATATGGACCCAGATAGTATGATACTGCTGGCCGTGCTGGTGCTGATGGTGGTCATGTCCGGCTACTTCTCCGCCACGGAAACGGCCTTCACATCCCTCAACCGCATCCGCCTGAAAAGCCGGGCCGAGTCCGGCGACAAAAAGGCGGAAAGCACCCTGGCGCTGGCTGAAGACTACGACAAGCTGCTGTCCACCATCCTGATCGGCAACAACATCGTCAACAACGTGGCGGCCACCCTGTCCACCCTGCTGTTCATCAAGCTGATTGATGAGGTGAACGGCCCTGCGGTGTCCACCATTGCGCTCACCATCGTGGTGCTGATCTTCGGCGAGATCTCCCCGAAAAGTCTGGCCAAGGAGTCCCCGGAGGCCTTCGCCATGTTCTCCGCGCCCCTGCTGCGGTTGTTTATGTGGGTGCTCACCCCGCTGAACTTCCTGTTCGGGCTATGGAAGAAGCTGCTGAGCAGGCTGTTCCACAGGGAGTCGGACGAGGGCATCACCGACGAGGAACTGGTCACCATGGTGGAGGAGGCGGAAGACCAGGGCGGCCTGGACCGGGAGGAGAGCCAGCTCATCCGCTCCGCCATCCGCTTTGACGATTTGGAGGCCGGGGACATTCTCACCCCCCGCGTGGACGTAGTGGCGGTGGAGGACTGTTCCGAGCTGGGCGACGTGGCGGCGGTATTTGCCTCGGAGGGCTACTCCCGCCTGCCCGTGTACCATGAGAGCGTCGACGACATCGTGGGCGTGATCCACCAGAAGGACCTGTTTTCCGCCCGGTTCCACGGCCGGGACCAGCTGTCTCCCCTGGTGCGCCCGGTGCTGCACATCACCTCCGGCACCAAAATCGACGACCTCATGCGCCAGTTTCAGCGCACCAAGACTCAGATGGCGGTGGTGGTGGACGAGTACGGCGGCACCGAAGGCATCCTCACCATGGAGGACATCGTAGAGGAGCTGGTGGGCGAGATCTGGGACGAGCACGACGAGGTGGTGGAGCAGTTCCGCAAGCAGCCCGACGGCAGCTACCTCATCGCCTGCTCCGCCGATCTGGACGACATGTACGACCTATTCCAAGTGACCGGCGCGTGCGACGCGGCCACCGTATCCGGCTGGGTGCTGGATCAGCTGGGCCGGGTGCCGGAGGCGGGGGACCATTTTGTCTGGGAAAACCTGGACGTCACCGTCACCCGGGCCGAGCACCACCGGGTGCTGGAGATCAAAGTGGTGGTCCTGCCCGATCCGGAAGAGAGCAAAGAGGAATAAACCGCGGCCCCTGGCTTCCCGCCAGGGGCCGTTTTTTATCGCTTGTTTTGCCGTCTCCGCCCCTTCAGGCCGATCAGTGCCAGCCCCGCCGCGGACAGCACACCCAGCGCGGCCCCCGGCGCCAGCCCCGGCGCGGTGTAGCGCAGCTCCACCTCCCGCGCTCCGGCGGGAAACTCTACGTACAGGAACGTGCCCAGCCACGTCCCGGTCTGCGCCCTCTTGCCGTCCACATACGCGCTCCAGCCCTTTTCCGCGGGGATGGTGGCGACCACCCCTCCCGCCGTCTCGTCCCGCACCGTCAGCCGCACCCGGCCGTTTCTCTCCACCGACGTGATCTGTGTATTGTCCAGTTTCTCCACGGCGGCGTGAAGCTTGTCCTGGTCCAGCTGCCACAGCTGCCCCTTCCAGCCCCCCGTGCCCGTGTGCCGGACAGCCAGCGTCCACTCCTCCCCCTGCGCGGGGGCGCCCAAATAGCGGACCGACGCCGACTCGCTGGAGCCAAGCTTCAGCGCTCTCTTTCCGTTCACCAGCACCTCCTTCAAGCCGGAGGCGGATAGATCGGCGTAGATGGGCCGGCCCGTGCCCGTGAAGGTGAACACCGTCTCCCCCGCCTGGACGGACGTCTGCGCGGGCACAGGGGTGAACACCGGCTCACCGTTCCCGGAAAGGCAGGAGAGCAGGTCGTTCTGCCGCTCAAAGGGCGTCTCGCCGCGCAGCGCCTCGTCGACCACCTCCGGGCAGAACGCCAGTGGAAGCGCGTCCGGGTTTTTCCAAAGCGTCAGCCCGTCCGCCTGGGCCACCGGCTCATAACCGGGCAGCCCGTCCCGACCGACCACATACTCCACACCCAGCAGCGCGTCGGTGACGGGTGTGGAGCCGTAATAGGCGCACCACATCCACGCCTGAGCGAACCCCAGCTCCTTCAGCGTCCGGTTCACGTCATAATTGTACAAGCTGCTATAGTGGGTGATGCCGGGATAGCCGAAGGACAGCGGGCTGTTGTGCCCCCGGTCCTCCAGCGCGCCCATGCGGTAAAAGCTCCCTTCGGCGTCCTCCTTGGCCGCTTGGGCCAGCTGGGCGTTGGCATTGTAATATTTCCGATACTCCCAATAGGAGGCGGAGACGAACTGCCGCTCCAGCCCGCCCAGAACCGTTTTGGCGTTGATTCCCAGCTGGACCGCCGACAGCACTGCCAGTACCAGCGCCACACCCCGCCGCACCCACACGCCCCGCTCCACAAAGGCGGACAGCAGCGGCCCGAGGGCCTGGACCGCCAGATACACCAGCACGAAGGAGAACACGAAGGAGTAGCGGAAGGGGAACCAGTTGGGCCGCTGGAACAGATGCCACGCCCGATCCAGAGGGGAGAGCAGCATGGACGCCGTCACTGCCGCCAACAGCGCCCCGTTGGCCAGCCGCTCCCGCCGGGGAAACTCCCGCAGGCAGAAGTAGATCACCGCCAGCACCAGCGCCGCCGTCCCGCAGAAGATGTACGGCGGGGCGTCGTAGCCGATGGAGTGAAACTGCCCGCCCCGCAGCTGATGCAGCAGCTCCACCGGATCACAGGCCAGCAGGCCGTCATATTCCATATTGCCACCGCTGAACTTGCCGTTGAACATGGACAAAAGGGTGGGCAGCCACATCCAGGCCGTCAGCCCCAGGGCGCAGGCCGCCCCGCCGAAAAACCGGAGCAGCACCGTTTTCAGCGCTTGACCGGCGGGCTTTCGCGTCACCAGCCGGGCGCACAGATACAGCGCGCAGAAGATCCCCACCATGTAGGAGATATACCAGGTGGACAGGAAGCACACCGTCAGCGCCGCGATGAACGGCCCCGCGCCCTTCCCGTCCAGTATGCGCTCCAGCGCCAACAGGATCAGCGGCAGCCAGATCACCCCGTCCAGCCACATGACGCAGATGGCGTAAATGATGTTGTAGGACATCAGCGCGTAGCACACCGCCCCCAGCAGGCTGGCCCCGTTGGACCCCGGAAAGCGTTTCTGCGCGAAAATGGCGAAGGACAGCCCCGCCAGCCCGATTTTCAGCACCACCAGCCACATCAGCCCCAGGGGCATGGCCTCATTTGGCACAAACAGGGTGAGGAAAGACAGCGGGCTTGACACATAATAGGAGAACACCCCGATGTAGGAGGTGCCCAGGGCCTTAGACCAGGAGAAAAACAGGTCCCCCTGCTTCAAGGCGCAGAAAAATTCCACGTACTGGCTGGACATGTCGGAGATCAGGATGGTCCGGTCCCCCCAGGGGGCCATACCCAAAGATGCGCACACCCACACCATCACCAAAACCGGGATGGAAAAGGCCGGCACATAGACCGCCGCCTCGGACCACTTAAGTCCCTTCCTCATGGCCGCCTCCCTCTTCCCGCAGCACATAGATGGGCCGCCGCTTGACCTCCAGGTAGGTCTTGGCCAAATACTGCCCCAGAATGCCGATGCAGAACAGCTGGACGCCCGCCAGAAACAGGATGATGCACACCATGCTGGGCCAGCCGAAGGCACTGCCGCCCCACAAAAGCTGACGGACGATGACGAAAATGATGGCAATAAAGGCAATCACGCAGAACACCAGCCCCAGCACCGACGCGATGGCCAGCGGCGCGGTGGAAAAGGCGATGATGCCGTCCAGCGCGTAGAGCAGAAGCTTGAAAAAGGACCACTTGCTCTCCCCGCCGGAGCGCTCCACATTCACCGTCTCCACCCATTTGGTGCGGAAGCCCACCCAGGAGAAGATGCCCTTGGAGAAGCGGTTGTACTCCCCCAGGCGCAGAATGGCGTCCACCATCTGCCGCGTCATCAGCCGGAAATCCCGTGCGCCGTCCACGATTTCCGTCCGGCTCATCCTGTTGATGAGCTTATAAAACCGCCGGGCGAACCAGGACCGGATGGGCGGCTCCCCCTTCCGGTCCACCCGCCGCACGGCGGCGCAGTCGTATTCGCCGCCGCGCACGGTCTCCAGCAGCTCCGGCAGCAGCTCCGGCGGGTCCTGGAGGTCCACGTCCATCACCGCCGCCCAGTCGCCCTTCGCGCGCTCCAGGCCGGCGTACATGGCCGCTTCCTTGCCGAAGTTCCGGGAGAAGGACAGCCAGCGCACGCCCTTTTCCCGCCGGCCCAGGGCGCGGATGATCTCCAGCGTGCGGTCGCTGGAGCCGTCGTCCACGAATAGGTATTCCACATCCACGCCGTCCAATTGGGCGCACACCGCCGACGTGTGGGCATAAAAGGTCTCCACCGTGGACTCCTCGTTATAGCAGGGGACGATGATGCTCAAAAGCGCCATCTACTCTCCCCCTTTCCACGCAAAAATTGTAACGGTAATTTTATCATACCCGGCGCGGCCTGTCAAACTTCCAAAAAGAACCGACGGCTTTTTCGCGCATAGAACCGGGCTTTTTTTCACATCCTTCCATCATGCGGGCGGGCATGGGCCTGTCCAAGTATATATGGAAAGAGGTTCACGTCATGAAACGAATTACCGCCTTGGGGCTGAGTTTAGCGATGCTGTTCCTGCTCACCGCCCCGGCTTACGCCGCCCCCGCCCAGGCCGCCGTCCCCGCGGAGGTCACCGCCCCCTCCGCCATCCTGATGGAGAAGACCACCGGCAAGGTGCTGTGTGAAAAGGATCCCACCACCCAATACGAGCCCGCCTCCGTCACCAAGGTGATGACCCTGCTGCTGGTCATGGAGGCCATCGACAGCGGCCAGCTGGGCTGGGACGATATGGTCACCGCCTCCCCCCACGCCATCTCCATGGGCGGGTCCCAGATCTGGCTGAAGGAGAACGAGCAGCTGTCCGTCCGGGATATGGTGAAGGCGGTGACGGTGGTGTCCGCCAACGACTGCGCCGTGGCCCTGGCAGAGCACGTGGCGGGCAGCGAGACCGCCTTTGTGGAGCGCATGAACCAGCGCGCCAAGGAGCTGGGTATGGAGCACACCACCTTCCTCAACTGTACCGGTCTGCCCGCCCAGGGGCATCTGACCTGCGCCTACGACATCGCGTTGATGAGCCGGGAGCTGATCTTGAATCACCCGTCCATCCGGGAGTTCACCACCATCTGGATGGACACCCTGCGGGACGGCACCTTCCAGCTGTCCAACACCAACCGCCTCATCTTCTACTATGAGGGGGCCACCGGCCTGAAGACCGGCTTCACCGACACCGCCCTGTACTGTCTGTCCGCCACGGCGGAACGGGACGGCATGGAGCTCATCGCGGTGGTGATGCACGCGCCCACCTCCAACGACCGGTTTGAGAGCTGCAAGACCCTGCTGAACTACGGTTTCGCCAACTACGCCATCGTCCCCGTCTACCCCGACCAGGCCATCCCGCCGGTGGAGGTGCTGCTGGGGACGCAGGATACGATCCAGCCCGTCACACAGCGGGAGTGCTCCATCCTGCTGGAGAAGAGCAAGACCGGGGCGGTGACCACCCAGATGGAGCTGTCCCCCCAGGTGGAGGCCCCGGTGGAGGCCGGCCAGAAACTGGGTGAGCTGCGGGTGCTGGTGGACGGTGAGCAGGTGGACGCCATCGACCTGGTGGCCTCCCAGGAGGTCCCCCGGCTGAGCATCGGCGGCATTTTCAAACGTATGCTCAACTCCCTGTTCCTGCAGGGAACCTAAAAAAGCTGCCCGTCTCCATTCGAGACGGGCAGCTTTCTTACGCTTCTTTCACCAAAGCCTCTCCGGCCAGGTAGATGTCCCCCGCGCCGACGGTCAGGATCAGATCCCCCGGCTGGGCCAGCCGCTTGAGCTTGGCCGTCACGTCCTCCAGAGTGGGGCAGAACACGCTCCCCGGAATCTTCGCCGCCAGGTCGGCGGAGGAAATCCCGACGTCGTTGTCCTCCCGCGCGGCGTAAATCTCCGCCAAAATGGTGACGGCGGGCCGCTGGAGCACCTTCACAAAGTCGTCGAACAGCTCGTGGGTCCGGGAGTAGGTGTGGGGCTGGAAGGCACAGATCACCCGTTTGAAGTCCAGCGCCGCCGCCGTGTCGAACAGCGCCGCCAGCTCGCCGGGATGGTGGGCGTAATCGTCGCACACCTCCGCCCCGTTGTACATCCCCTTGTACTCGAACCGCCGCCCCGGAAGCCGGAAGTCCCGCATACCGTCCTCCACCGCCCTGCCGGGCAGGCGCAGGGCGATGGCCGCCGCCGAGGCGGCAATGGCGTTTTTTACGTTATGCACGCCCGGCACGGACAGGTCCAAATGGGCGTACTTCTCCCCCTTGTACACCACGTCAAAGGACCCAAACCCGTGGGCCATGGACAGATTTTCCGCGTGTACGTCCCCCCGCTCAATGCCGAAGGTCATGACGGGCCGCGTCTCCCCCCGAAGGGTGATCATGGTGTTCTCGTCCTCGCAGTTGGCCACGATAAGCCCGTTTTCCGGCACCTTGTCGGCAAAAGCCCGGAAGGAGCGCTCCACGTCCGCCAGGTCCTTGAAGAAGTCCAGGTGGTCCGCCTCCACGTTCAAAATCACCGCCACCGTGGGGTAGAACGACAAAAACGAGTTGCAGTACTCGCAGGACTCCAAAATGATGGTGTCCCCGTGCCCCACCCGATGGCCCGCCTCCAGCAGCGGCAGGGTTCCGCCGATCATCACCGTGGGGTCCTTCTGCGCCGCCATAAAGATATGGGTACACATGGAGGTGGTGGTGGTTTTGCCGTGGGTGCCGGAGATGCACAGGGCGTTTCTGTAGTCCCGCATGATGGCCCCCCACGCCTGGGCCCGCTCGAACACAGGAATTCCGGCGCGCAGCGCGGCGGCAATCTCCGGATTCCCGTCGTGGACTGCGGCGGTGCGCACCACGCAGTCCGCCCCCTCCACGCTCTCAGGCAGATGCCCGATGACCACCGGGATGCCCAGCTTCCGCAGATGGAGCACGGTGGCGCTCTCCCGCTGGTCGGACCCGGTGACCTTCACCCCGGCCCCGTGGAGTACCTCCGCCAGAGAGGCCATGGACACCCCGCCGATGCCCACCAGATGGGCCCGTTTCCCCGGCTGTAAATAGTCTCGGATGTTTTTCGTCTCCATACTCATTACCCCACTATTTGAAAACTCTTGATTGATCCCCACCCCGCGGCGGGAATCAACAAAAAGCGATGTTCTGTCAGCGCATTTCCCCATTTAGCACTTCATTATATACTGCCGCGCTGGAAAATGCAACCTGTAAATCAGTATAAGCGGGGCGGAGGGGATTTAGACGTGTCCGGCGCAAAAAGAGGCCCGGCAGTTTCCTGCCGGGCCGTCCATATTACCATCTGTCGTCCTGGAAATACAGGTTGATGTCTCCCATGCCGCTCTCCAGCTTCAGCTGGTAGTCGCCCGTTCCCTTGCCCTCGGCCTTGGTGCCCCGGCTGTCCCCGTTGACGGTCACGGTCCCCATGCCGGTCTTGGCCTCGTAGTCCCAATCCTTCTCGAAGCAATCGATCTGAGCCTCAACCGTGCCCATGCCGGTCTTGGCGTCGAACTCCGCGCCGGTGTAGGGTTCCGAGACGCTCAGAGTCACGTCGCCCAGGCCGCTCTTCAAATCCACCTCGTCCCAGGAGCGGACCTCATAGCACTCCACGTCGCCCAGGCCCGTCTCGGCCTCCAGCTTCTTCTCCATGTACAGCTGGCTCAAAAACACGTCGCCCAGGCCGGTCTTGACCTTGAGCTTGTTCAGCGCCCCGTCGGGGACCGTGATGGTCACATCCATGGCGCTGGCGTTGACGCCGAATATATTTTTAAAATCATCCCAGCTGTTGATCTCCACGTGCCCCATCGTACCGCCATCCCTGATCTTGAGCACGCCGTTTCTGATCTCCCACTTCACGCTGTAGCCGCCCAGGGTGGTGTCCGAGTCGATAAACAGGGTGTAGTCCTCCCCCTCCGTCACCGTCACGTTGGCGATGCTCACGTCCACGTCGATCTCCTGGAACGCTTCCAGATAGCCGTCCTCCATGGTCCAGAAACCGGCACCGGATTTGTCCTCCTCAACATAGACCACGCCGCCGGCGCTCCCCGGGTCGTATGCGGTGCCGAACTGCGCATTATCCACCTGCTCTACCACCGTTGCCTCATCCCCGGTGACGAAGGAGGCCACGTTAAAGCCAACGAAGCGTCCCACCAGCGAGGAAAACAGCGCCGCCGGGACGGCGATGAGCGCCACCAGCACCGCCGCCACGCCCACCAGCACCCATGGCCATTTTTTCCTTTTCGGGGGCGTCCAGCTGTTGGCCTGCTCGGCGGTCACGTAGCCGCCCTCCACCGCCAGGCGGCAGGACAGCGCCCAGGGGTCGCCCAGCTCGGCCACTACCTCGGCCTCCCGGTCCTCCCCGGCCTCCTCAAAATATTCCGCGTAGTAACGCAGGATGTCCTGCCGCTCCCGCTCAGGCACCCAGCGGGCCAGCCCCTCCGCCAGCTCAGCCAAATAGGTAAGTTTGTCCATCTTGCTCGTCCTCCTTCAAAAGCTCCTCCACACCGTCCCGGAACCGTCTCCACTCCTCCCGCCGCCGCTCCAGCTGGGTGCGGCCCACGGGAGTAATGGCATAATACCGCCGGTTGCGGCCCTGATAGGGCCGGTCGTACACCTTCAGCAGCCCATCCCGCTGGAGCCGCCGGAGCACCGGGTACAGGGTGGACTCAGAAATATCCAGCCGGGCCTTCACCTGCTGGGTGAGAATGT
The DNA here is from genome assembly GCA_949948775.1 of uncultured Oscillospiraceae bacterium. Lineage (GTDB taxonomy): Bacteria > Bacillota > Clostridia > Oscillospirales > Oscillospiraceae > Enterenecus. The sequence continues at coordinate 26,414 of CATLHC010000008.1, read as the reverse complement.
AGCCGTAGGCGTCCCCATGGGACAGCACCGCCAATACGCACCCGTCCAGCAGCTGGGGACCGATTGCAAAAGCCATGCTTCCCGCCTCCTTTCGTCGCCGCATCGTCGAGACAAGCTTCATGTCATTCGCTGTCTCTCCTCCCCCACGAAAACTGAAGGTTGTTTTCGTGGGAATCCCATTAAGGGCGGCTCTGCGGGACTTCATTTCTTTACGAGCAATATTATATGTTATATAATATCATTCTGTCAATATGGAGAAAGCTGTTTTTATAAATTCTTAAAAATATGAAATATAAAAGCGCTCCCCCGAAGGAGAGCGCTGAAAGAGAGTCCGTCTAAAAGTTTCTTTTTTCGCTTCCTTTTTTCTTTTCAAAGAAAAAAGGAAGGTCCTCAGTTCATCTGATTGCGCCGGCCGATATTCATGGTGCCGTCCTGCATGTCGTTCACCCAATCCAGGCTGCGCCCGGTGCCGTGGGCCACACAGGAGATGGCGTCGTCGGCCACAAAGGTCTCGATGCCCGTATGGGACTCGATGAGCTTATCGAAGCCCCAAACCAGCGACCCGCCGCCGGTCATAATGATGCCGTTGCTGGAGATGTCCGCCACCAGCTCAGGGGGCGTGCGCTCCAGCACCCCGTGGATGGCCTCCAGAATGCGGGAGCAGGGTTCCTCAAACGCCTCAATCATCTCGCTGGAGGTGACGGAGAACACCCGGGGCAGGCCCGTCATCAGGCAACGCCCCTTGACCTCCATGGAGATTTCCTCCGGCCGGGGAAACACGCAGCCGATGGTCATTTTCAGCTCCTCCGCCGTGCGGTCGCCGATGAGCACATTGTGCCGCTTGCGGATGTACTTCACCACCGCCTCGCTGAAAGCGTCGCCCGCCACCTTGATGGAGGCGGACTCCACGATACCGGACAGGGAGATGACCGCGATGTCGGCGGTGCCGCCGCCGATATCCACCACCATGTGGCCGTCGGGCTGGGTGATGTCCACCCCCGCGCCGATGGCGGCGGCCAGGGGCTCTTCAATGAGGTACACTCGCCGGGCGCCCGCCTGGATACCGGCGTCGATGACGGCGCGCTCCTCCACTTCGGTGATACCGGAGGGCACGCAAATGACCACCCTGGGCTTGAACAGGTGGACGGGGGCCACCTTGCGGATGAACTCCCGGAGCATTCGCTCGGTCATGTCGTAGTCGGAGATCACGCCGTCCCGCAAAGGACGGATGGCCACGATATTGCCGGGGGTCTTGCCCAGCATCAGCTGGGCCTCGGTACCCACCTTCAACAGCTTGCCGGTATTTTTGTCCAGCGCCACCACCGACGGCTCCCGCAGCACAATACCCTTATCCTTGATATAAACCAGCACGCTGGCGGTGCCCAAATCGATGCCGATATCCTTCGCAAACATAGCTTTCACTCCCATATATATACTGCGCCCGGCCCCGTCTGAGGGAAGTCTGCCCGAAAAGCGCTTTGTGTAATCACGAAAAACCCATTGCGGGTATACTTGTTAATCATACCTGACAATTCCTGATTTTGCAAGCCCTTTTCCATGATACGCCCATTAATTTTTCCATAAGGTTTTGTCCCATTTTTTTCTATTCTCGGGTAAAGGCACTAAAAAAGCACGCCCCTTCACGGAACGCGCCAAGCGGGACCCCCGCGAAAACGTCCTCCAGGCTTTGTGGGGCGTTGTCACGCTGCACAGCCGCCTGCTCCGCGCCTCTAAAAACACCAAGCCCCCAGCCGTCCTATCACCGCGGCTGGGGGCCTACTTCTGGGTTTGATTGTCCAAGGGCGTGTACCTTCACTTTCTTCCGAACATTTCGGACGGTTTGCGTTGGGGTTTCGCCTGAAACTGCTGTCTCCCTGTTTCCTCAAACAATGGTAGGCTTCAGACTGAATCTGGCTTCCGTCGCTTCATCAAGCGTGTTTGGAACGAGCTGAGGCTTCGTTTCACTTTGCGTCTCCCAATCGCAGAAAGAGGTTGGTGCGTTCTACGTTAGTACATTGGACTCACCTTTTCCTTTCTGTCTGTATTGTACTATATGTCTTTTGATTTGTCAACAGTTTTTTGTGAAATTTCTTCAATTTATTTTGGCCGGCCCCGCGATTTCGCGGAGCCGGCCTTACTCACCAGAGGTCCTCCAGATACCCGTCGTTCTCAATGGCCAGCCCGTACCAGCTCAGTCCCGTGTCCGCCGCCTCCCCAAAGGTGGCGTGGCGCTGAGCCACCATTCCCCAAGTGTTGTACCAGAACACATAGGTGATGTCCAAGTGACTGGGCAGGATCTCCTCGATGATGACCCGCAGCTGGTCGAACCCCTCCGGAATGCCCGCCACGTCAGGGAAGTATACCTTGACATGGTTGGGCTGGTCCGTCTCCTCCGCCCGGGCGTTGAGTCCGCAGCCCTTCAAGGTGTCGTTGATGGCCGTCGGAGTAAAGCTGTCGCCGCTGATGCGCAGCAGCGCGGCCAGGGCGGCCCGCCGCTGCTCCGCGGTCACGCACACCGGGCGGTAGGGCAGCAGCGCCTCGATCCGCTCCAGGCCAAAACCCTCGGCGGTGGTCAAATTCATCTCCCGGGCGGTATCCTCCAGCGCAAGCTCCGCGCTGTCCAGCTCGGTACCGTAGGCGGCCAGCTCCCCCCGGTTGATGGCGCCGGAGCGCAGGTCGTACACCCCCAGCGGCCGGAGCAGGTTCACCAGGCAGTCCTCAAATCTCACCATCCGCGCCGCCTTCCTCTGCCGCATCGCCGGTTCCGCTTTCACCCTGCTCCGTCTCCTCCTCGCCGTCCGCGCCGTCGACGATGGTCAGCGCCCCCAGCACCGGCAGCGTGACGCTGTCCAGCGGCAGGTCCTCCGCCGGGGCAACCAGCCGGCAGTTGGCCACCCCGTCCACGCCATAGATCAGTGAGACGAGCTGCGCCCTGGGCAGCGGCTGTCCCAGCCGCTCCCCGTTGAACCAGCCCTCCAGCCTATCCCGCACCGCCAGGGCCACGCTGTCGAAGCCCCGCTCTTCCTTGGCCCACAGCTTGACGGACACATCCACCGTTTCCTCCGTGGGCGAAATCACCTTCACATCGCAGGCAATCTCCCGCACCTGATCAAAGTGCTCCTGAAGCGCGTCCAGCAGCGTCTGGTCGGGCACGCCTCCCTGGGCGGCGGGCACCACGTCCACCGTACCCACACCCCGGTTCCGGGGCAGCACCGTCACCGCCGCCACCCCGTCAAAGGACATGGCCGTCTGGCGGTAAAAGGCGTTGTTGGCCCCGTTGGCCAGCCGCTGGAAGGTGGCCAGCACCCGCGTCCGCAGCTCCTCGTCGCTCTCCACATTCTGTCCGTTGGACAGCGCCTCCGGATTGGCGCAGGCCACCACCCCCAGCGGGGGCAGCGCCATATACACGATGGTCCCCTGGCCCACATTGCCCGCGGCTCCGGCCTCCGCCGCCGTCACGGGCACCTCGCACCACGCCTCTCCCGCCGGGATGATACCGTCCCGGTCCGTGGCAAACCGCACCCCGCCGGCGGTCATGCACACCGTCCCCGCCGGCACCTCCGTATCCATCTGCCTGGCCTCATCCACATAAAACCGCACCGTCCCCGCCGCCCGGACGGCCTGCCGCCTGGCCACCCCCCGCAGCTTGGCGTGCTTGTCCAGGTCCTCCCCCTGGGCCGTTTGGGGGAAGCACTGCCGCCTGGTCCACTCCGCCTGCACGTACAAGCTGTAAATTTGGGCCGCCACGGCATAAAACCGCACCGCCAGCTCGCTGCTTCCCCCGGCAGTCTGCCCGGTCTGGGCCTGAAACTCCGAGGCCAGGCCCTGATAAATTTCCTCCAGTGTTATCAACGTCTTATCCCTCCAACCGCACTGTCACCGACAGCGGCTCTCCCTGCCACAGCAGCCGCGTTGTCACCATCAGCGCGTCCCGCTCCAAGCGCACCGCCGCCCCGGCCACGGCCACGTCGTCCAGGCCGTCCAACGCCTCCACGGCGAACTGCCGGGCCAGCGCCTCCCAGGCGGAGGGCTTTTCCCGCCGCAGCCGCTCCATCCGGCTGCCCAGCTCCGGCAGAAAGGGGAAGCTCCCCCGCCGCGCGCCCAGTCGGAACAGCACCTCGTTCAGCAGCGCCTCCCCGTCCCGGACCACCGCGACGCCGCCGTTCCCATCGGCCGCGTAATCTCGATCCACCAACAGCAGGCTCATCTCACCGCCCCCTATCCTATTCCGGCCAGAATCATCAGCACGATCCGGACGATCAGCTCCTCCAGCGTCTCTTCCTCCACATAGACCTGGCCGTTTAGTCTCACGTTTTCTCCCTCAATCACGGCGTCGCCCTGGGCGGAAGCCTTTATGCTGCTCCCCCGGAGCCCCAGGCTCCTGGCCTCCACCGTCACCGCTTCGGGCACATCTCCGTCCTGTCTGGCTCCCACCACACAGGGGATCTCCCCCCTGCCTTGGATGACCAGCACCCGCTGTCCCACCTTAGGCGTCCAGCGGTAGCCCGCCGGGGCATAGACCTGCAGGCCCCGCCGCTCGCAGTCCAGCAGCGCCGCCGTCTCTCCGCCGCTCATGGTGATGACGCCGACCTGCCCCTCGCCCTGTTCTGCGGGCCGCTTCTGCTGTCCGCTCAGCCACATATCGCAGCCCTCCTTAAATCATCGCATCCATCTCTCCCAGCACCAGCGTGGTAGTCAGTCCCTCGCTGCCGCAGGACACCTCCGTCTGGGCCGCCCGGTACCGTCCGTTGGCCCCGCAGTCCCGCAGCTCCACCGACACCAGCTGCCCCGGCCAGGCCAAAAACGCCCCTGCCACGGTGATTCTCATCCGTACCCGCTCTCTCCGTGCGGCCCGCAGCTGATAATCAGCGGTATACCGCATTGCGGCGCTCCCGGTGGTATTGGGCACGGTGATGATCTTTCTGGCCCGTCCGCCCTGGGCCAGAAATTCACGGTCCGCCACCCACTGGGTCCCCTGATAGGTTCTCCGCCGCACCGCCACCTGGCTGAGCACTCCATGCCGCTCATCCCGGTACTCCCAGCCGGTCACCCCGTCGGCGTCCCGGACCCGCGCCTCTTCCCCGTCGGCGGGCGGGTCCAGCACCAGCCGCCCCATCCGGTCAAACCTGGGCACCACCCCGCCGTAGTAGCACGCGAACCGCCGCACCACGCTCCACTCGCTCTCCCCGCTGGTCACCGTAAACCCGGCCACGGCGGGCAGTCCGCCGCCTCCTACCGCCTCCACGCCGTAGGGCGTCACATGGTCCGCCACAATGTCCGCCCTGGTGGCTCTCTGATACTCAGCGGGCATGGACTCATTGTCCAGCAGCAGCGCCGCCATCCCCCGTCCGGACAGCTCCAGGTACAGCCCGTCCTTTCCACAGATCACGGCGTACTCGTCCACCACCCCGGTGAACACCCGCTCTCTGTCCCACTGGGCATAAAACCGGCAGGCGGCGCTCAGCGCCTTTTCCTGCCCCCGCTCCCACAAACACCGCACAAAAAAGCTGTCGCAGGGGGTATCGGTCCCGTAGCAGAACTTCCAGCTGACTGCGGTGGGCAGCTCCAGCGCCCCGCCGCCGCCCAGCTCCACCCAGCACTCCATCATGAGATTCTCACCTTCTGTCCCGGATAGATGAGGTTGGGGTTCCGGATGGACGGATTGAGTTCAATGATCCGGTTCAGCGCCACCCCGTAGCGGCGTGACAGCTCCCACAGGGTATCCCCCCGGACCACCGTGTGGTACTGCCCCTGTCCCGTCTCCTTCGACCCGGCCTCTTCCGCGCCCTCCTCCGCGCTCTGGAGGGGCCGGGTCTCCAGCTTCGCCGTCCCAGCTCCGCTCTCCACCTCCCAGAACTCGAAGGAGTAGGCCACATAGTCCCGCCGGGGCATCTGCCGCAGCTCCAGCCCCGCAAACCACGCCGTGGTGGTCATCCACACCGGATGGACCAGCACCCCTGGCGTCTCCTCATAAAACACGGTGGCCAGCCGCTTAAAGGTGTCGTAGGCATGCTCCCCCACGAACTCCCCCTCTCCCCTGAGCACCCGTCTGGTCTGCCCCAGGCTCTGCAGGCAGTGCAGCCCGAAGGGGATCTTATGGGTGGCCAGCTTCCGCTCAAAGGTGATGGAATACACCCTGGGATTGTGCGGCCACACAAAATTTTTAAACCGCATGGGCGCAAGGATCATGCTCTCTCTCCTCTCTCGCCGCCGGGGCCCAAACCCAGCGGCGCATATCTCCGGTCAGCGCTCAGAACAGCGTCATCCCGCCGTCATATCTCCGGCTGTCCCGCCGGACGGCCCGGTCCAACTCGTCCACGGTGAGTGCGGCGGTCCTCCCCGGCTCCTCGGCCCGCATCGTCCGTCCCGCCTGCTCCACAGGCGCGGCCTGGGCTGGGGAGCGGCCGGCCTGAACCGTCTGCCGGTACAGTCCCTCCAGCCCCCGCTCTTCCGGCGTCAGGGAATCCATCACGGCATCCGCCTCCACCGCGCCGGGCGGCTTTGACCGCCCGCCCAGCTCCGCCGGCTCTACGTCTCCAGCTCCCGGCCTTCTCAGCGCCACAGACCCATTGGCCCCCATCACAGCCTCCGTCAGCCCGTCCAGCCAGGACACCGCCCCGTCCTTTTCAGCGCCGCCGTCCTCCGCCATTCCGCCGTCCGCCTCTGGGACCTCTTCCTGCCTCTTCAGCGGGGGCGCCGCCGCATTCAGCACCCCGGCCTCAGGCGGGATCTCCCCATCCTCGCCCTCCGCCGAAGCCCTTTCCTCGCCGCCACCCTTCTCCGTCTCAATTCTGGGAGCGGGCGCGGCGGGGACCTCCGTCACCGCCAGCGCATCCTCCCGCTCGTCCTCATCGTCTTCCTCATCCATCAGAGCCAACAGCTCCTCCAGCCGGTCAACCAGCGTCCCCGCCCCCTTTCAGCTCTCGATACCGCTCCCAGTCAAACCCGGGATTCACCGCCCAGCTCTCTCTGGGCGCGCCGCACACGGGGCACGGCTCCCGTTCCGCCCGCTCCCGGCAGTCGGGGCACAGCCGCGCCATCTCCTCCTCCTGGTCCAAGGCCAGGTTGAGGGCGCACCACAGGTAATCCCGATCGGTCATTTTCCTCGCCCGTTCCTCGGTGGGCAGAGCGCCAAACAAGCGGAGCACGCGCCACTGAAGGCGCTCATAACGCGCGTGCTCCAGGCTTTTTTTCGCCGTTCAATCTCTGCTTCCCCGCCCAGCGGCGAGGGATTGCACTCCCGATTGAACCGCGCCCAAGCGTCCGCCAGCCGCGCGATGTCCTCCACCCGCAGCCCATTCAGCGCCGCCTGCCCGCTCTCAAAAACGGGCTTTCCCTTCCGCTCCAGCGCCCGCGCAATGAGGCACGCGTTCCGGCACACCGCCCGCTCCCGGTCATCCCGAGCCAGCTCATCGCCCTCCCGCCGGGCCTCCAGCACCTCACGGGCGGACAGCAGCCGCAGCTCGCCCCCGTCCACCTTCATTCGGTCCGGCCCAACCCAAAACCTGTCGTCCATTTACGCCGCCGTCTCCATCCGGCGCCCGGCCACCAGGGTGAGCTTCTCCACCACCATCTTGCCCAGCTGCGCGTCCTCCTGGATATCGCTCCACTGGCAGTCGGAGTAGATGACCTTCCGGTCCGGCTTGCAGATGACCAGCGAAAAGTTCTTCATTTTATAGAAGTCCAGCCCGTCCGCAATGGCCTGGTCCGTGGCATACAGCCGGGTGAGCTGAATGACATAATTCTGCGGTCCCTGCACCGTAGCCACCGGCTCCTCCTCGCCAAAGGCCTCGACAGCGTAAGAGGTCCTGGTGGTCTTGCAGTTATAGCTCTGCACCACGGCCACCTTCTGTCCGTCCAGCTCCAGCCAAATGTCGGAGCTTGTGGGGAACCCCGCCGCGCTCAGCCCCGCGTTGATACTCGTACTCACCAAAAATCCCTCCTTAAACGGTTATGTGCGCCGACAGCCAGATCTGGTTCAGCCCGTGTGCCACCGTGAACGCAAACTCCACCAGACACACCGTAGGGTCGGTATCCAGCGCCGACACCGTCACATCCTCATACCCGTCGATGATTTCTCTGGAGACCCGCTTCTCCAGCTCCATCACCACCAGCGACCGGATGGCCCCCCGGCTCTGGACGGTATTCTTAGCCCGCCCAAACTTGGCCCGCAACGCGTTCCGGATGCCGGGGATCACCTCGTCCACCACCAAAATGGTGGTCAGTTCCCGCCAGGTCGCATCCACCACGCCCCCGCTTTTGGTCCGGGTGGTCACGCCCCGCACCACATAGCAGCTCCCCGCCAGGGTCTCCAGCGGCGTGACGCCCCCCTGCACCAGCAGGTCGATGTCCCCGTCGTCATAGCCGCACTCCAGCTCGCCCAGTCCATACAGCTGCGCGCCGCCCAAGGGCAGCGCCGGGTCGCTTCCGCCCGCGACGGCCCCCGCCACCGCCGCGGCGCACATGGCCCCGCCGGAGCCGTCCCCGGCCCCCGGCGCCACCAGCACCATCCGCTCGCAGTTCAGCCCCGCGGCGCGCTCGATCAGCTCCTCCACGCTCTCTTCCGCCGCGCCGCCCACCACGGCGATCCGCTCCCGTCTGGCGGAGGAGCACTCCTCCACCACAGCTTTCAGCGCCTGCTGCACCTTCAGCTCGGCGCTGTCGCACACCACCACGCCGACATTCTCGATCCCCGCCGCCACGGCAAAGGCCTCCGCGTAGTCCTCACCCGCCGGGATTCCATACACCACGCCGGCCCCATTGCGGATGGCCAGCTGTGCCATCCGGCTGAGCACGCAGTCGCCCACATCCGCCGCCGCCCGGCTGAAGCTGGTCCACTGATAGCTCTTCTCGCACTCCGCCTGATCCACAGCCGCCACCACCGCCACACTGCCGCCGCCCGCGGCCGCAGCCGTCAAGCTGGACGTCTCGTAGGAGGAATACACCCCCGGTCTCTCATGCCTGGTCACCGCGTTCATTTCAATCTCCCCTTCACTTCAAAGTCCACAAAGGCCCCCGCCTCATCGTCCATCCTGGCCGCCAGCCACGCCCTGCACCGGCAGCTGATCTCCTGACGGTAAAGCCCCTCTGTCTCCAAAAACTCCACCCGGCCCGCCCGAATCTCCAGCGTGGCCACTCCCGCCGCGCCCCGGCACACCAGGCACTCCGCCACCGTCTCCGCCGCCCTCTGGCAGACGCCCTCGCCCCCATCTCTCGGGGCGAACACATCCAGCGCCAGCGTCAGCTCCGCCTCGCGCCCATAGAGCTCCCGCTCCTTCCCGGACTCAGGGTCCGTCCACACGCCCAAATAATCCTGGAACCCGCCGGCCGCGCACGCCACCCCGCTGAGGGAAACGGCCACCACCGCCTCCCTCCACCGGGCCGTCCGAGCGCTCTCCATGGCCGTGACCACATTCAGCCCGCGCTCCCGCAGCTGTTCCGCCACCGCCAAGCGCCACTCATTCAGCGCCCCATTCACGGCGCGTTCTCCCCACAGGGCCGCAGCGCCAGCCACAGATGGGTGACCTGGCCGCCCACCCAGATGGGCCGCACCGTCATCACCTCATATTTCTGGCCGCCCCAGCCGAGCCAGCCTCCCGGCCCCAGCTGATCCAAGGGCAGCCCCGGCTCCGCCAGCCCCAAAAACCGATCCTGTGAATAGCTCCCCAGCGCCCCGGCGGTGTACTGCCAATCCGCCTTGGTCATCGGCTGGACGATGGCCATCCCCCGTCCGGCCTCCGTCCCGTCCTCTTTGCAGCACACCATCTCCTGCCCATAGGTCTTGATGACCCATTCAAACGCCTCGATCAACCGCTCACCCCCTGAAACACGAATCCCTCATCCTTCAAAAAGGGCCTCATCAGCTCCATAGCCCGCCGGGCCAGCCCGCTGTCGTCTCCGCCGGCCGCCTCTCGCCGCACGGAGATGTCCCCCGCCGACAGCGAGGTAATGCCCTCCAGTCCCCGGCTTCCCCGCAGCCAGTCCATCACCAGCCACGCCGCCGCCAAGGGATAAGCCCCCTCGCAGTCCTCCGCCGACACGCCGTCCCGCAGCCGCCAGTCCAGCGTCCGGCAGGCGGTGGCGCACAGCGTGCGCAGCGTCTCCTCATCCTGCCCCGCGCCGCCTAGCGCCTGCACCAGCTCCATCACCTGTTCCGTCATTTCCGCACGCCCCTAAATGAGAAAGGCCCCGTCGGCGATTTCCTTCGCCGTCTCATCCTCGCCGTAGCTCAGCTGCACCCTGGTCCCAACCAGCCTGTCCGCCTTTCCTCGGTACAGCTTGATGAGCCCCAACAGCTCCTCCTCGTCCAGCTTCCCGGCCACCTTCTCCAGCAGCGCGTGCCCGGCCTCGGGCTCCGCGATTCCCGCCAGCCTTACCATCTCATGCCGCAGCCCTTTGAGGTACTTCCGCCCCAGCCTGGCCTCATCCTCCAGCCGCCGCCCGGCGCTTTTGATAACCCCGGCCTTTCTCTGAGCCGGCACCGCCACGAAGGACCACTCATAGGCGTCGGCGGCCCCGGTCAGCACCCCGTGACACACCTGCCCGTCGTACTCCTCCCCCTTCTCATGGGGGCACTCATCCAGCGGCTGGCCGCAGATGGAACACAAAACCTGCTCCACTGCGCACCCCACGCTGACCTCCCGTTTGATCCCGCCGTCGATCTCCGCGATCAAGGCCGCGTTCTCCTCTGTGCGCATCATATAGGCCCACCCCTTCAAAAACCGGTAGGGCCTTCCATCAGCGGTGAGCGTCCCATCGCCGCCCGCCACCTCGGTGCGGTAGATCCGGGCCGTCTGCCCCCGGGCCGACCACTGGTGGTCAAACACTCCGGACACCCCCACGAACATGGGCGCCAGCTTCTCCAGCGTGGAGTCGTCAAACCGCTCAAAATCCCGGTCCACATCGTTGTCGCACAGCCGCAGGGCGAAGGTATACACCTCGTTCGCCCCCAGCTCCCGCCGGGCCAGCGCGTTGATGAGCGCCAGCTCCTCCGTCTCCGGCGTCCCGATGCCCTTCACCACCGCGTCCTTACAGATTTCCATCGCCACTCTCCTCCTCCACAGCCCTGGCCTGGGCCCGGTACAACGCCGCCTTGGCCTCCGACTCCTCGTCCTGGAGGTTGACGTCCGCCCAATCGACCTCCACCCGCTCGTCGTATCCCTTCAGCCTCAGCCAAGTCTCACAGATCCGCTCCACCACCGGCTCCAGGCTTCTCCGGATGGCGGCGATCTCACTGGTCAGAATATCCGCCTGCTGGCTGCTCATCCGCTCGGTAGACGACCAGCTCAGCCCCAGCAGAAACGGCGGAATCCCGGTTTTCGCCACCAGCTGCTCCAAAATCTGCCGCACCGGCACCTCGCTGTCCAGCACCTGGTTGTCCGCCCCGATGGCCCGAATATCCACATCCCCGGCGCACACGAAATCCCGCACGGCGCCGTCCCGCCCCGCCTGCATCGCGGCGGACCACTCCCGGGCCACCTGAGCGCACCGCTCCTGGGCCGGCATTCCATCTTCGCCCCTGCACACCACGGCGAAGCGCACATTGCCCATCCGCTCCCAGTTTTTCCCTGTGGCCTCAAAGATTTTCACCAAAATCTCCGTCAAAAACGGCATTGACCGCAGCATGGACGCCCCATAGGGCGCCCCCACCTCCGGCTGAAAGGGCGTAAACAGCAGCAGCTCCTGCCGCTCCAGCTTCCGCACGGTCCCATTACTGTCCCGCACGCACAGGGCAAAGTCCAGCGGACTCTCCCCCTCCTGAATCTCCACCCGGCTCACATCACCGCACAGCACCGCGGCCACGCCGCGCCCGTCCGCGGCGGGCACGATCTCGCCCACCGCCCGGCCGCACACGAGCATGGAGTCCAGGTACTGATCCAAAAAGCTCTGAATCCCCCGCTGTCCCCGGCCCGTCGGCACAGTGCGCAGGAACCGGTCCATCTCCTCCTGCGCTCTTACGTCCCGGCAAGCCGCCGTCACCCCGCCGCACAGCCGCACCAGCTTGCATATGGCCGCGTCCACCACCGGTACCGCCTCCCGGATAGCCCGGTATAGGGCGGTCTCCCCCCGGTTCAGCGGCACATACCCGTCGATCTGGATAAAGGGGTGCCGTCCCGCGTCTCGGAGCTGGGCGGCGGCCGCCGCCGCCCCCCGCCCCTCTTTTTTCCGCGTCAACAGCCCCATATCAGACATTCAGCACCCGGCTGGCGTCCTCAAAAATCTTAGCGTAGCCGGAGATGGTGGTGATGGCGGCCCGCTCCAGCTGCCGGTCGATGATTTTGTCGTACTCCACCATCACATCGCCCGCCTTGACCATCTCCAGCGCGTAGTTCTTGTCCAGGCCGATGATCTTGCCTGCGGGCGCCGCCGGGGTCCGCAGCACCTTGGCGCCCATCGGCGTAATCAGCTTGCCCGTGCCATGGAAGTCCAGCCCCGCCGCGGCGTCCTGCATCTGGCTCAGCCCCAGCAGCTTGGGCATGGTATCGGTACCCACCAGCAGGGTGTTGAGCTGATAGGGCTCAAAGCTGTTCCAGAAGGCCAGCAGGTCCGCATAGGTCAGCGTACCCGCCGTGGTCACGTCGCTGGTCTGAGCGGCGTTGTTGTTGCCGTCGCCGTTCAAAATAACGTCGATGGCGTCCTCCAGATGCATCCGTCCAATCTGCGCGCCGATCTGCCGCAGGGTGACGGAGAACAGGTCCAACTTCTGGAATCGGATGGCCTCATAGGAGGCCACCAACATCCTCCCGCGCTTGTGGAGCTTCACCAAATTGTCTCTGGTCCGCACGGTGGTCTGCGGGATCGCGGCACCTTCGGCCACCTGCTTGAGCTTTTTCTCATCCTCCGGTACGGAGGTGATGGAGCGGTAGTCCATCCCCTCGATCAGCGTCTCAGTGGCGGTGATGTCCGGCAGGATATTGGCCTCCTCCATGCCGACCTTGACCGCCCGGGCAATATACTCGGGGAACAGCACCGCCGACTGGGACGTGGAGAAGAACTTGTCCACCAGGTCGGACCCGGCCCCCTTTACCCGGATATCGAAGCGTTTGAGCTGCCGCTGATAGGCGTCCAGCCCCTCCAGGGCGGTGCCCCGGTACTGCTCGCTGGGGTCCAGCTTCTCCAGCACCTGGGTAAAGGACCTGCCCGCCTCATGGTACATGCCCTTCTCCAGCTTCAAATTGTCAAATCTCTGTGCCATGCCCATTCCTCCCTCTCTGTTACAGCTTGATGACGGCGGTTTTTGCCGTCGTGTCCACCGCCAGCACCAGGCAGCTCAGCCCGCTGGCGGCGGTCTTCACGCCGCCCTGGCCGTCACAGGCCAGGCCCTGCCAGCCCACCACCGGGGCGGTGTCTCCGGAATAGCCCACCTTGACCACGCCGCCGATCTGAACCGCCGCCGCGCCGCCCCGCACGCCGCCCAGCACCACGCCGCAGGGCAGCTTGCCGGCGGTACCCAGGCCCACCGTGCCGCTGCCGGTGAGCGTCACCGCCATGCCGGGCTGGACGCCCTCTCCGCTCACCTGGAAGGTGGCGGCCACTTGGCCCACGCCCTCGAAACAGATATCCATCTCTCATACTCCTCCCGCAATCAGATATTTATAGAAATCCCTTTCGGGCATTTCCCACGTCGTCGCAAAGTCCGCTCAACTTCGTTTCCGCCTGCGGCGAAAACTGCGTTCGCTCCCTTGCTCCTTCTCCCCCACAAAGCCCACTTAAAACGCCGCCCGCTCCACAAACCGTGCGGCGCTTCCGCCGCCGTCCTCCAGCGCCATCACAAAGTACCGGATATCGTCCATCGCGTGGTCAAACTCCTTCCGCACCCGGTCCCGGGCCCCGTCATCCTCCCAGCAGTACATCGCAAACTCCCTTGCCGCCGCCTCGCACCCTTTGCAGATGACAATTTTCCCGGTCTTCAGCGCCTCCGCCGTCCTTCGAATTCCTTCCAAGACCCGGTTGTCCGCCTTCCGCACCGCCCATCCGTCCCGCCTCAGCGCCTCAATAAAGCTGGCCGCCGACGGGTCCACAATAATCATCTCAACCCATCTGTCTCCCACCAGCCGCCTCAGGTCCTGGGCATATTCACTGTCCGTTTTCTGCCGTCCCTCTGCCCGCGCATCGTAGTAATACTCCTTTACTCGGTACCAAATCCCGCTCTTTTCACCCCAAAGCCCGAAGGAAGCCGGATTTCTTGTCCCATAATCGCAGGAAACCCGCCACCTGTCGAACGCCCCCGTCGGCGCCTCCGCCATCTGGTCCGCGTCAAAGAAGTCATACACCAGTCCCTCCGCCGCAGCCCACTCCCCCAGCACATACCGCCGGTAAAAGCACCCCTGGAACATCCGCTCATACCGTTCCCTGACCTTTTCCGACAGCCCCGGATTGTCCCTCATCGTAAAGCGAAGGTACAGCGCGTGCTTTTCCTCCGCCTTACAGATCCACTCCTTGTAAAACCAATGCTCCGGCCCTGCCGGATTACAGGAAAACCAGATCCTCCCGCCCTTCACCGAGCACCGGGCGCAGGCCTGCTCCACAAAGGACCTGGGCATCAGCGCCGCCTCGTCCAGCAGCACCCCCGCCAGCGTCACCCCCTGGATGGAGGCGTAGCTTCCCTCATCCCCGCCGCCGTAGAGGTAAAACACATTTTCCCGTCCTCCGCCCCGGACCACGACCTCATTTCGGCTGATGGTTTCCTCCCACCGAAACCCCAACCCCTCCAGCACAGGTCTGACCTGCCCCAGCAGATTCCGCCGCACCCCGTTGATGGCCGCCGCGCACAGCCCAAACCGTTCCCTCTGAAAGCGGCTCATCGCCCACAGGAAAAAGGAAACGCCCATCGCGAAGGTCTTTCCCGACCGCACCGCGCCGTCGCAGATCACAGCGTCAAACCCGTCTTTTCTCCACCACTCCAGCACCTCGCGCTGCCTGGCCGAGAATTGAAGCTTCCTCAAGCCTCATCGCCGTCCTCCGGCCCATACAGCCCATCCAGGAAGCGCTCCAGCTCCCCGTCCCGCCGTTCCTCCGTCAGCTCCCGCAGCATAGCCAGCACCCGCACCTTGTCCACAAACTTCGCCTCAAAGGTCCCGTTGGCGTTCCGCCTCAGCTCCACCACGCCCGCAAGGTCCAGCTGATCCACCCGCTCCGCATCCTCCGGATTTAAAAACGCCAGCTTCACCACATCATTGTTTTTCCACTCCGCCAGCTGCCGCAGGTATTCCACCAGCTTCTGCCGGTCCCCTTGCTCCCCCATTTTCTTCCGGGCCGCCATATCAAACCACCTCGCGCCGCGCCGCCGAAACAGGTGTTTCGTTGCCCATTTCGGTGCAAGGCGCAAAAAAATCCCGGAGCAAAATCCTGCTCCGGGACCCATTCCAATCCGATTCACTTGTGGTAGTCCGACCCCTCCTGAATTTTAAAGGCCCGATAAATCTGCTCCAGCAGCATCACCCGAGCCAAATGGTGGGGAAACGTCATCGGCGACATAGACAGTGCAGCCCAAGCCCCCGCCTTGATGGAGGGGTGCAGCCCATAAGACCCTCCGATCACGAACACCAGATGCTTTGACGCGTTATGGCTCCAGGTAGAGATCATCTGCGCCAGCTCCTCGCTGGAGCGCATCGTCCCCTCGACGGCCAGCGCGATCACGCTGGAATTGGGTGGGATTTTTGTTCGGATTGCGTCCCCTTCCTTTTCCATCGCCGCCTGAATTTCCCCCAGCGACGGATTTTTGGACAGTCTCTGCTCCGCCAGCTCGACAATATTCAGCTTGCAATACCCTTTCAGCCGCTTTACATACTCCGCTGCGGCCTCCTGGTAAAATTTCTCTTTTAGCTTTCCCACACATATCACAGTGACGTCTACCATCTCAAACCTCCATCCATCCCGTCGCTTCACCACGCGGCACGGCAATCAGCTCCACATCCGTTCCATCCCGCAGCCCCAGCTTCGCCAGCGCCTTCCGCGCGGCCTCCAGCGCCAGCCTGGGCAGATTATTCTCCTGGGACAAATGGGCCAGCACGACTCTTCTAGCTCCCTGCGACCCGGCCCAGGCGGCCAGCCGCCCGCCCATCTCATTGGACAGGTGCCCTCGCTCCCCCCGGATACGGTTCTGGAGATGGATGGGATACGGTCCCGTCCGCAGCATCTCCGGGTCATAGTTAAATTCCCCAATGAGGGTATGCGCCCCTCTGACCCCCTCCCGGGCCTCTGGGGTAACAAAACCGGTGTCGGTACAAAGTGCCAGCTTTTGTTTCCCGTCCGTCACTGAGAACCCGCACGGGCAGGCGCAGTCATGGCTGGTGGCAAAAGTCCCGATCTCCAGCCCCTCCACCGCGAAGCGCTGTCCCGGCTCAAACACTCGGAACCGTTCCACAAGCCCGTTCCACCTTCCGCACAGCTCGCACGCCGTCCCCTCTGCGGTAAACAGCGGCGCCGGCATCTGTTTGCACAGCACCGGCAGCGCCGCCACGTGATCGATATGCTCGTGGGTAATCAGCACCCCGGAGATATGCCGCAGCTCCACCCCCAGCGCCTTCAGCCCCTGCGAGATCCGCCTGGCGGAGATCCCCGCGTCGATGAGAATATGTACCCGTCCATCGCTCACCACCGCGCAGTTTCCCGACGATCCGCTGGCCAGCACCGCCACCCTCAGCATATCAATCCCTCCGAATGTCGTCGTCTAAAAGTCCGTTCATCTCCACTTCCGCCTGCGGCGAAAGCTCCGGTCGCTCCCTTGCTCCTCCTCTCCCCACGCGGCCCGCTTCGCCGGGCTCGTGCGGGGACCCCATTTTCCCGCCCCTTCTCACAAACAAGCCGGAAAGGGTCACTCCCTTTCCGGCGAAAAATCTATGGAAGCCCTGGCGGATCAATTACCCCGCAGCGGAGACCTTCCCGTGCTCCGGGTCCGGCATCTCCACCACCCGAATATCCGCGCCGATTCCGGACAGCTTTCCAATAATATCCTCATATCCGCGCTCAATATGCTTCACATTGGAGATCTCACTGGTCCCCTGCGCCGCCAGCCCGGCGATGATCATCGCGGCTCCGGCCCTCAAATCACAGGCCTCCACCGGCGCCCCGGTGAGCTTCTCCACACCCTCAATGATGGCAATCTTCCCATCCACCTGGATCTTGGCTCCCAGCCGCCTGAACTCCTCCGTATAGCGGTACCGGTTGTCCCAAACACCCTCCGTAATCACGCTGGTCCCCTTGGCCAGACACAGCACCGCCGCAATCTGCGGATGCATATCCGTGGGAAAACCGGGGTAAAACATCGTCTTAATGTTGGTCCTCTGGAGCGGTCCATGCCGTCTCACAATGAGGCTGTCCCCGTCCTCCTCCACCTCGACGCCCATCTCCACCAGCTTGGCGGTGATGCACTCCAGATGCTTTGGAATAATGTTGCAGATTCGCACCTCGCCCCCGGCGGCAGCCACCGCAGCCATATAGGTCCCGGCCTCGATCTGATCGGGGATGATGGAATACTCCCCGCCCCGCAGCTTTTTCACACCCCGGATTTTGATGACGTCGGTGCCCGCGCCGGTGATCTCGGCGCCCATTGAGTTGAGGAAATTGGCCAAATCCACGATATGGGGCTCTTTGGCCGTATTTTCAATGACGGTGGTCCCCTCCGCCAGCACTGCGGCCAGCATCAGGTTCATGGTGGCCCCCACGCTGGCCACATCCAAATAAATCTGATTGCCCTTCATGCGCCCATCCCTGGCCTTGGCGCACATATAGCCCTTTTCCACCTTTACCTCGGCTCCCAGCGCGGCCAGCCCCTTCAGGTGCTGGTCAATGGGCCTGCTTCCAAAGTCGCACCCGCCCGGCAGAGGCACCTCGGCTTCGCCGAACCGGCCCAGCATGGCGCCCAGCAGGTAATAGCTGGCCCGCAGCTTCCGCCCGGCCTCATAGGGCACCGTCATACACCTGCACCCCGTGCAGTCCACCTCCACCGTAGTTCGGTTCACCATGCGCACATTGGCGCCCAGATCGCACAAAATATTCAAAAGCAGGTCCACATCACTGATATTGGGGATATTTTCAATGCGGCAGGGTCCCTCCACCAACAGCGCGGCGGGGATAATACCAACAGCGGCGTTCTTTGCCCCGCTGATCTCAACTTTACCATACAGCGGACGCCCGCCGTGAATCACATACTTTTTCAACTCAGCACCTCTGACTCCCGGCCATACCGGTTTAATCGTAAAAGAGGGAACGACCCTCTGAAATAGCGCATGCAGACAGGTTCTCCGCAAAGCCGTCCTCTGACTCCGCAGGGAGCGGAAGCACAGCGCAGCGGTCAACGCGGCCTGTGCCGTCGCGGCGGCTCTACCACGCAGACGCGGGGAGCCAAATTTCCACTGATCCATTATAGCACCCTAGATAAGTAAAGGCAACCAAAACTTTCATCTTTCCCGGTCTCCCCCGTCTTTTCTCCCAACCGAACATATTTTGCCCCTCCTCGGCACAGATATTCCGGGAAAATTGTGAATTTTCTGCGATACCCCTTGCAAAATCCGGCGGGCTGTATTATAGTAGCGTTAGCACTCAATCGCAACGAGTGCTAAAATATCGTTTTCAAAAAATTTTAAATATACGAGGTGTGCAAAATCATGGCAAAAAAGCAGTTCAAAGCGGAGTCTAAGCGCCTGATGGACCTGATGATCAACTCCATCTACACCCACAAGGAGATTTTTCTCCGGGAGATCATTTCCAACGCCAGCGACGCCATCGACAAGCTGGCCTATCTCTCCCTGACCGACGACACGGTGAAAACCAAGCGGGGCGATCTGCGCATCACCGTCACTCCGAACAAGCAGGCGCGCACCCTCACCGTCTCCGACAACGGTGTGGGCATGAGCGCGGACGAGCTGGAGAAAAACCTGGGCACCATCGCCCGCAGCGGCTCCCTCCAGTTCAAGGCGGACATGGAGAAGGACAACGCCGCGGACATCATCGGCCAGTTCGGCGTGGGCTTCTACTCCGCCTTTATGGTGGCCGACGAGGTGACGGTCATTACCCGCCGCCACGGCGAGGACACGGCCCACTGCTGGAAGTCCTCCGGCGCGGACGGCTACACGGTGACCGACTGCGAAAAGGACGCCCCGGGCACCGACGTAATCATGCATTTGAAGCCGGACACCGAGGACGAGCATTACAGCGAGTATTTGGAAACCCGCCGCCTCCAGTCCCTCATCAAGAAGTATTCCGACTATATCCGCCATCCCATCCGCATGGAAGTGGAGGACTACCGGGAGAAGGAGAAGCCCGCCGGCGCGGGGGAGGACTACAAACCGGAGTGGGAGACCGTGGTGGAGGAGAAAACCATCAACTCCATGGTGCCCCTGTGGCAGCGCCCCCGCTCCAAGGTAAAGCAGGAGGAGTACGACGGCTTCTACCAGGAGAAATTTGGCGACTGGCAGCCCCCTCTGGCCACCGTCACCACCTCCTCCGAGGGCACGGTGACCTTCAAGGCCCTTTTGTTCATCCCCTCCGCCACCCCCTACGACTTCTACACCCGGGAGTATGAGAAGGGCCTCCAGCTCTACTCCTCCGGCGTGCTCATCATGGACAAGTGCGCCGACCTGCTCCCCGACTGCTTCCGCTTCGTCAGGGGCGTGGTGGACTCCCCCGATTTCTCCCTGAACATCTCCCGGGAGATGCTCCAGCACGACCGCCAGCTGAAGATCATCGCCGCCGCCCTGGAGAAGAAGATCAAAAACGAGCTGGTCAAGCTGATGCGCGACGACCGGGAGAAGTACGAGAAGTTCTGGACCGCCTTCGGCCGCCAGCTGAAGTACAGCGTGGTGGACGGCTACGGCGCAAAGAAGGAGCTTCTGCAGGACCTGCTCCTGTTCACCACCAGCAAAGAGTCCAAGCTGTCCAGCCTTGCCGAATACGTGGAGCGCATGGGCGAGGGCCAGGAGTTCATCTACTACGTCTGCGCCGACACCAAGGAGCAGGCTGCCCGTCTGCCCCAGGTGGAGCGCGTCGCGGACAAGGGCTGGGAGATCCTCTATCTGACGGAGGAGGTGGACGAGTTCGTCATGCAGGCTCTGTCGGAGGTGTCCGGCAAGAAGCTGAAGTCGGTGTCCGACCCCGACGCCCTCCCCGAGACCGACGAGGAGAAGGCGGAGCAGGAGAAGCAGGCAGAGGAGAGCAAGGGCGTCCTGGACTTTGTGAAGGAGACCCTGGGCGACCGCATCAAAGAGGCCCGCGTCTCCAAGATTCTGAAAACCGCTCCCGTGTGCATGACCGCCGACGGCCCCATGTCCCTGGAGATGGAGAAATACTTTGCCAAGATGGAGGGCGCCTCCCCCATGGGCGGCATGAGGGCCGAGCGCGTATTGGAGCTGAACCCGTCCTCCGCCCCCTTCGCTGCCCTGAAGGCCGCCCTGGACCGGGACGACAAGGACCGCGCCGCCAAATACGCCGAGGTCCTGTACCACCAGGCCCTTCTCATCGCGGGCCTGCCCATCGACGACCCTTCCGCCTACACGGAGCTGGTCTGCTCACTCATGAGCTGAATTTCAAAGCCGTCCCAAGCGCCGAAAAAGAGGGCCGAACCGGTTGGATCGGCCCTTTTGGCCTTTTTAACGCGGCCCGTCCGGTCCAATGCCGGGCGGGCCGGGCGGCTGTTTTTGCGGCCGCATCTCATTTATGTGACAATATCACAGAATAAAAGCGGCGTCCCGGTTATAATAGGCTCATCACAGATAGATAAGGAGATCAGAATATGTCTGCCATCAATATCAGTAAAAACAACTTCGACGACGAGGTGATCCGCTCCGACCGGCCTGTCCTGCTGGACTTCTGGGCGTCCTGGTGCGGCCCCTGCCGCATGGTGGCCCCTATCCTCGCGGAGATCGCGGCAGAGCGCCCGGACGTCAAGGTGGGCAAGGTCAACGTGGATGAACAGCCGGAGCTGGCCCGGCAATTCGGCGTCTCCGGCATTCCCGCCCTGGTGGTGATGAAGAATGGGAAGATTACCAATCAGGCGGTGGGCGCCAGGCCCAAGAGCCAGATTCTCGCCCTGCTGTGAGGGATGCGGCCATGGGATTTTTCGACTTTTTAAAAGGTCCCGACGTCAACCAGGGTGTCCGGGAATGCGGCGCCACCCCCGGCGCGGTGCTGCTGGACGTGCGCACGCCCCAGGAATACCGGGAGGGCCATATCCCCGGCAGCGTCAACGTCCCCTTGCAATCCCTGTCTGCGGAGGGGGCCGTCTGCGCCGGGAAAGACGCGCCTCTGTTTGTCTACTGCCACAGCGGTGCGCGAAGCCGTCAGGCGGTCAGCCTGCTGGCCCGAATGGGCTATGCCAACGCAAAAAACATCGGCGGCATCGCCGCCTATACGGGAAAGGTGGAGCGTTAAAATGAAGGTTGTCATCATCGGCGGCGTGGCGGGGGGCGCCACGGCGGCGGCCCGGCTTCGCAGGCTGGACGAGCACGCTGAGATCGTGGTCTTTGAGCGGTCCGGCTATATCTCCTACGCCAACTGCGGTCTGCCCTACTACATCGGCGGGGTCATTGAGGACCCCGAGGCGCTGACCCTCCAGACCCCGGAGAGCTTTTTCGCCCGTTTCCGGGTGGACATGCGGGTGCGCCACGAGGTCACCGCCATCCATCCGGAGCGCAAAACCGTTTCCGTGAAAAACCTGGACACCGGCGGGGAATTTGAGGAGTCATACGACAAGCTGATCCTCTCCCCCGGCGCCAAACCCACCCAGCCCCGGCTCCCGGGCGTGGGGCTGGAGCGGCTCTTCACCCTGCGGACGGTGGAGGATACCTTCCGCGTCAAAGAATACATCAACACCCGTCACCCCAAGTCCGCCGTGCTGGCGGGCGGCGGCTTTATCGGGCTGGAGCTGGCGGAGAACCTGCGGGAGCTGGGGATGGACGTCACCATCGTCCAGCGTCCCCGGCAGCTGATGAACCCGTTTGACCCGGACATGGCGGCGTTTATCCACAGCGAAATGCGCTCCCACGGCGTCAAGCTGGCCCTGGGCCACACCGTGGAGGGATTTGAGGAGCGGGACGGCGGCGTGGACGTGCTGCTGAAGGATGAGGCGCCGCTCCACGCCGACATGGTGGTGCTGGCCATCGGAGTCACGCCGGACACCGCCCTGGCGAAAGCGGCGGGGCTGGAGCTGGGCCTCAAGGGCAGCATCGTGGTCAACGACCGGATGGAGACCTCCGACCCGGATATTTACGCGGTGGGCGACGCCGTGCAGGTAAAGCACTATGTCACGGGACAGGACGTTCTGCTCTCCCTGGCGGGTCCCGCCAACAAGCAGGGCCGCATCGCGGCGGACAACATCTGCGGCGGGGACAGCCGGTATCCGGGCAGCCAGGGGAGCAGCGTGATCCGGGTGTTTGACCTCACGGCAGCCTCCACCGGCGTCAACGAGACCAACGCGAAAAAGGCGGGGCTGGATGCGGACGCCGTGGTCCTGTCCCCCATGAGCCACGCGGGCTATTACCCCGGCGGAAAGCTGATGACCATGAAGGTGGTCTTCGAAAAGGGCACCGACCGCCTCCTGGGGGCGCAGATCGTGGGGTACGAGGGGGTGGATAAGCGAATCGACGTGCTGTCCGCCGCCATTCATGCCGGGCTGACGGCCACCCGGCTGAAGGATCTGGACCTGGCCTACGCGCCGCCCTATTCCTCCGCCAAGGATCCGGTCAACATGGCGGGATTCCTGGTGGAGAATCTCTCCAAGGGCATCGTGAAGCAGTTCCGCCTGGAGGATATGAAGGACCTGCCCCGGGACGGCCGCGTGACGCTGCTGGATGTGCGGACTCCCGGGGAATATGACCGGGGCCATATCGAGGGATTCCGGAACATCCCGGTGGATGAGCTGCGGGAGCGGCTGGGTGAGCTTCCGCCGGGCAGGCCGGTGTACGTGATGTGCCAGAGCGGCCTGCGCAGCTACATCGCCTGCCGCATCCTGGCCGGGCGCGGCTATGACGCCTATAACTTCTCCGGCGGCTTCCGGTTTTACGACGCGGTGGTCAGCGACCGCCGCCTGATCGAATCGGCGGCGGCCTGCGGAATGGACCGGTAGACGGCGAAACCCCTCCCCGTTTCCAACGGAAACCGGGGAGGGGTTTTTCTACGCGCGGCCCAGCGCCGCCAGCTTTTTTTCGTCCCGCAGCTCCACCGCGCCCCGGGACAGCTTGACCATTCCCTCGTTCTGGAAATAGCGCAGCATCCGGGTGACCACCTCCCGGTGGGTCCCCAGGTGATTGGCGATGGCCTCATGGGTGAGCTTCAACAGCCTTGTGCCCTCAATGGCGGACTCCTCCAGCAGAAAAGCGGCCACCCGCTTGTCCATGCTCTTCCACATGATCTGCTCCACCAGCCACATAACCTCTGAAAACCGGGCGGCCATAACCTCGCTGTTATAGTTGGCGGCAGGGGCGGACTCCTCTAGGAGCTGCCGGTACACCTCCGCCGGAATGACCCAGAACTGCGTATCCTTCTCCGCCTCAATCGTGACGTCAAACTGGACCGAGCGCATGACGCAGGAGGCGGAGAACAGGCAGATGTCCCGGTCAAACAGGCGGTAGAGGGTGATCTCCCTGCCCTCGTCCGAGAGGATGTACGCCCGAAGCCGGCCGGACTTGACCACCAGCAGCCCCGCGCAGTCTGCGCTGCCGTTGTGGAGCACCGTTCCCTTTTCTACCTGCCGCCGGGTCAGGCTGCCGAGGATGCGGCCCTGCTGCGCGTCCGTCAGTTGATTCCATATGGGAAAATAGTTTTGAAAGTCCATTTCAGTCCCCCGCCCAGGTGCCGACATTTCCCGCAAAAAGCATGGCGGGCGCGCCGCCCCGGCGCATGGGCAGCAGCGGTCATGATGAGCCAATTGTCATTATACAACGCGCCCCCTGCTTCGGTCAAGTCAATGGTCTGACGCGCCTTTGCCCGCTTCCCCGGCCAGCGTCAGGGGGGCCTCAAAAACAGGCATTTGAGAAATTATATGTCATGCGCTGATCAGAAAGACGATGCATCACGCGTCCTTCCCAAAAGCTCCATTTTGTGATAATATAAACGCAACATAGAAAAGGAGGGAGCTTCCTTGAACGAGAAACTCACCCCCCGCCAGCTGACGCTGATCGGCTCCATGCTGTTTGGCCTGTTTTTTGGGGCGGGCAACCTGATCTTCCCCCTGATCCTAGGGGCCAAAGCCGGGCGGAACCTGCCCGCCGCCCTCCTGGGGCTGCTCATCACCGCCGTGGGCATCCCGCTGCTGGGCGTCATGTCCATCGGCCTTTCCCGGAGCGAGGGTCTGCTGGACCTGTCCGGGCGGGTGTCTCCGCGATTCCGAGTCCTTTTTACCTGCGCCCTCTACCTGACCATCGGGCCTCTGTTTGCCATCCCCCGCTGCGCCGCCACCAGCTTTACCATCGGCGTGTCCCCCTTTATGGGTGAAAACATGTGGCTCTGGCAGCTTGGGTTCTCTCTGTGCTTTTTCGGGGCGGTGCTGTATTTCTCCCTGAAGCCCTCCAAGATTTTGGACTCGGTGGGGAAATTTTTGAACCCGGCCTTTCTCCTTTTTTTGGGGATCATGCTGGTTACGGCTCTCATAAACCCTGTCCAGCCCGCGGCCTCGGTAGCTCCCAGCGCAGACTATGTCCGCTCCGCTTTCTCCGCCGGCTTTCTGCAGGGCTATGATACCCTGGACGCCCTGGCCAGCCTGGCCTTCGGCATTATCGTCATCCGGGCCGTCCGCCAGCTTGGGGTCACCGAGCCGGGGCGGGTGGCGATGAGCACGGTGAGCGCGGGAGTGGTGAGCATGTCCCTGATGGCCCTCCTCTACGCGGCCACCGCCCTGGTGGGCGCCCAGAGTTTTGGGCTTTACGCGCAGCGGCTGTCCGACCCCGGCTTTACCGGGGGCGACGCCTTCGCTGTCATCGCCCGCCACTATTTCGGCCGGGGGGGCGGACTGCTGCTGGCGGTCACGGTCACCCTGTGCTGCATGAAGACCGCCGTGGGGCTGGTGACCTCCTGCGCCGAAACCTTTGAGGAGATGTTCCCCGGCAAGCTCTCCTATCCCCGGTGGGCGGTGATATTCAGCGGCGCCTCCCTGCTCATCTCCAACTTTGGGCTTTCCAAAATCATTGAATTTTCCGCCCCGGTGCTCTACTTTCTCTATCCCCTGGCCATCGTACTGATCCTGCTGGGCCTTTTCGGGCGGTTTTTCCACCACGCCCGCCCGGTCTACCAGTGGACCATGCGGTTTACCCTGGCCGCAGCAATCCTAGAGCTGTGCCGGGTGGTGGAGTTTCGGCCCGTGGCCGACTTCGCGGGACAGTTCCTCCCGTTCTACGCCTACGGACTCGGCTGGGTAATCCCGGCGGTTCTCGGGTTTGCCGTGGGAATGATTTTGAAACAGGCGGAATGATCCCTGCCGCTCCAACGAGTTTTCCGATACAAAGACGGAGGCCCTTCGGCCTCCGTCTCTATTATGCGATGTTTCTCCCCTTCAGACCCAGGAAACGCTCCATGCATACAGCGGTCTCCGCCGCCCGGTCCATGGTATCCATTTCGCAGAACACCCGCAGCAGCGGCTCCGTGCCGGAGAAGCGGCAGATCAGCCAGCCGCCGTTTTTGAAGTACACCTTGCAGCCGTCGGCGTAGCTCACCTTGTCCACCGCCAGCCCGAAGTCGGGCAGCTGCTCATCCTCGATCACCATCCGATGGATGCGCGCCTTCTCCTCCGAAGAGAACAGATAGCCCCGCTCCACCATCTCAAAGGTGCCGTAGCGGTCCGTGATCTCCTGGTAGAGCTCGGACAGCCTCCGCCCGGTGGTGGCCAGCATCTCCACCAGCAGGGAGGCGGCATAGATGCCGTCCTTGCCCTGGATATGACCCCGGACCGTTAGGCCGCCGGAGCTCTCCCCGCCGATCACCGCGCCGGTCTCCAGCATTTTGCCGGACACGTGCTTGAAGCCCACCGGCACCTCGTAGCAGGTCTCGCCGAACTCCGCCGCGATGGCGTCCAGCAGGTGGGTGGTGGCGATGTTGCGCACCGCCGCCCCGTGCCAGCCCTTGTAGCGCAGCAGGTAGTAGTACAGCAGCACCAGGATCTTATTTGGGTGGAGGAACTCCCCCCGATCATCGATGACCCCCAGCCGGTCGGCGTCGCCGTCGGTGGCGATGCCGATGTCGCAGCCGTTCTCCTCCACAAAGGACTGCAGGCCGATGAGGGTCTTGCTGTTGGGGGCGGGGAGACGCCCGCCGAACAGGGCGTCCCGCCGCTCGTGGATCACGTCCACATCGCACCGGGCGGTGATGAGGATGGTGCTCAGCGCCGTCTTGGACACGCCGAACATGGGGTCCAGCACCACCTTCAGCCCCCGGGAGCGGATGGCGTCCATGTTCACCGACCGAATGATGGAGTCGATGTAGGCGTT
>CATLHC010000007.1 GCA_949948775.1 uncultured Oscillospiraceae bacterium | reverse complement strand
TCCTGGAGCTTCTCCTTGTCATAGTCGGAGGTGGTGGTCTCAATGGCCTTGCGGATCTGGCCCACCCGGGCGGAGATGGCGTCGGACGCGCCCGCGCCGTCCACGATGATGGTGTTCTCCTTCTGGACCTTCACCTGGCGGGCGGTGCCCAGCATATCCATGGTGGCCTCCTTGACCTCCATGCCCAGGTCGGAGGAGATCACGGTGCCGCCGGTGAGGATGGCGATATCCTCCAGCATCTCCTTGCGGCGGTCGCCGAAGCCGGGGGCCTTGATGCAGCACACGTTCAGGGTTCCGCGCAGCTTGTTCACCAGCAGGGTGGACAAAGCGTCGCCCTCCACGTCCTCGGCCACGATGAGCAGCTTCTTGCCGCTCTGGGCGATGGGTTCCAGGATGGGCAGCAGGTCCTGGATGGAGGAGATCTTCTTATCGGTGAGCAGGATGAGGGGATCGTCCAACACGGCCTCCATCTTCTCGGTGTCGGTGACCATATAGGGGGTGATGTAGCCGCGGTCCAGCTGCATACCCTCAACGACCTCGCTGTAGGTCTCGGCGGTCTTGGACTCCTCCACGGTGATGACGCCGTCGTGGCTGACCTTCTCCATGGCCTCGGCGATCAGGGTGCCGATGGCCTCGTCGCTGGAGGAGATGGCGCCCACGCGGGCGATGTCGGAGGTGCCGGACACGGGCTTGGAGTGGCCCTTAATGGCCTCGATGGCGGCGTCGGTGGCCTTGGAGATACCCTTCTTCATGACCATGGGGTTAGCCCCGGCGGCCAAATTCTTGAGGCCCTCGCGGATGATGGCCTGGGCCAGCAGGGTGGCGGTGGTGGTGCCGTCGCCGGCCACGTCGTTGGTCTTGGTGGAGACCTCCTTGACGATCTGAGCGCCCATGTTCTCGAACGGGTCGGCCAGCTCGATCTCCTTGGCGATGGTCACGCCGTCGTTGGTGATGAGGGGGGTGCCGAACTTCTTATCCAGCACCACGTTGCGGCCCTTGGGACCCATGGTGATTTTGACGGTGTCGGCCAGCTGGTTGACGCCCCGCTCCAGAGCGTGGCGGGCCTCCTCGCCATAGCAGATGATCTTAGACATATCGCATTACCTCCAAATTTGATTCGTAGGGGCCGATGTCCTCATCGGCCCTTTCTCATAGGCCAGGTCTCACAGGGGCGATGGGGACATCGCCCCCTACGGTCGTCTTACTCCACGATGGCCAGGATGTCGTTCTGACGGACGATGGTGTACTCCTCGCCATCCACCTTGACCTCGGTGCCGGAATACTTGCTGGTGAGCACCTTGTCGCCCACCTTCACGGTCATGACGACCTCCTTGCCGTCCACCGTGCCGCCGGGACCCACGGCCACCACCTCGGCCATCTCGGGCTTCTCCTTGGCGTTGGCGGTGAGAATGATGCCGCCCTTGGTCTTTTCCTCGGCCTCCAGGGCCTTCAGGATGACGCGGTCAGACAGGGGTTTGAGATTCATAACTAGCTTCCTCCTTATATATGATATACGTAAAAACAATTTCATTGGGTTAGCACTCTTTTTGCCTGAGTGCTAACCTCGAGTATGATAATACCCCGTTTGCGCAAAAAAATCAACCCCCAATTTCAAAAAATTTGGGGTTGAGGCCAAAAATTCACTCTCCGTTCACAATCGACCGGGGAGACTGCTAATTTTTGCGGCCCTACAACCAGCCAATCTGTAGGAATAAACAAAAGGTCCGCCGGTCTCCCGGCGGACCTTGTTCTATTTTTCCTCCAGAAGCTTGGTCAGCTCCGCCATGAAGGTACTGATATCCTTAAATTGACGATAAACCGAGGCGAAGCGCACGTAGGACACCTCGTCCACATTCTTCAGCTTCTCCATGACCAGTTCGCCGATCTCGGTGCTGGGCACCTCCCGCTCCATCTCATTTTGCAGGGTCTGCTCGATCTCGCCGGCAATCTTCTCCAGCGTGGACATGGATACCGAGCGCTTCTCGCAGGACTTGAGCATACTGCCCAGCAGCTTATTCTTGTCGAAGGCCTGACGGCTGCCGTCCCGCTTGATCACCATCAGGGGCAGGCTCTCCATGATTTCGTAAGTAGTGAAGCGCTTGCGGCAGGACAAGCACTCCCGGCGGCGGCGGATGCTGCTCCCCTCGTCCGCAGGGCGGGAATCCACCACTTTGCTTTCCAAATGGGCGCAATACGGGCATTTCACAACGGCATCCGTCCCTTCCTGGTATGTGGCCTGCGGACCCAGCCGCGGCCTTGTCCACTGCTTTTATTATAACACAGAGTATCATAAAATGGGTACTATTTTTTTAAAAATTTTTCCAGCCTGTATAACCCGGGAAAAAGGGTGGCATACTCTTGTGCGTGAGGTGATAATCATGGATAACCGCAATTTCAACAACTCTGAAAACAAGAACCAGCAGAACAGCCAGAACAAGAACCAGCAGAACGGTCAGAACAAGAGCCAGCAGAACAGCCAGAATAAGAAGGACTCCAACGGCGCTGAGAACCGGAACAACTGCCGGGGCTACTGAGCCGGGCGGGAGCGGAGGACCCAGGCGTCCTCCGCTCCACGTTTGAAGGAGGAACTGTCATGAAGCGTGAAAAGCCCGACGAGCGGGAGCGGGCGGCCCGGGACCCCCGGTACCGCACCCCTCCCTACGAGGACCTGTCCAGCCTGGTGGCCGGACGGATCCAGGCAGGACCCCAGTCCACGCCCCCCAGGGCGGGCGTCGACCTGGACTACTGGCAGGACCCGGACCTGTTCCATTCCCCTGAGCTTTAAGAGAAAGCGCCCCCGCAGCCGCGGAGGCGCTTTCCTTTTGCCCTCCGCCCACCGGTTTGTGAATATCATGGCCGCGCAGGCATAAAAAGGATTGACGAATTGGGTCAAACCGTGTAAGATAAGGGGAGTATGACAAGCTTCGACCCTTTCAGTCAAGGAGGAATCCCAATATGGCTGTCAAGCCTTCTCATGATACGCTGATCCACTGCGACGCCTGCGGCGAGGACTACAGCGCCACCTACCGGCGCTGTCCCTTCTGCGGGGCCCGCAACGACCCCCGCCGGACGTCGGGCCGGGACGATCCCAAATCCAGCTCCCGTTACATCCCCACCCCGCCCCCCGCGCAAGAGCCGCGGCGCCGGGAGGAGGAGCTGGACGACACCTACATCTTTGACGGGCAGGACGCCTTCGACGACGAGCCGGAGGAGGAGTACTACACCCCCCGCCCCAAGGGCGGCAAGCGCCTGGCTCCCAAGGAGGGCGGAAATTTTGAGCTGCCGCCCGTCAACTGGCCCCGGCTCATCACCTTCCTGTGCTCCCTGGTCATCATCGTGGCCGCCCTTGTCATCGTATTTACCTTTATCTATCCAAAGCTGCACAAAAACAATGACCCCAACGCCAGCGCCTCGGCGGGGGTCTCCTCCGCCCCCAGCCTCAACCCCAATCCCGCGTACAGCACGGACCCCGGCCCCGCCTATAGTCAGAATGTGACCACTCCCATCGATTCGGCGCCGCCGGTGGAGCCCTCCACCCCTGTGACCAATACAACGCCTCCCGTCACGCCCACGGGGACCGCCGCCACCGTCGTCAACGCCAGCAGCGGCCTGCGGGTGCGTTCCGGTCCGGGCACAACCTACGACATCGTGGCCAGCCTGTATAACGGCAACCGCATCAGCGTCATCGCCCCCGCCGACAACGGCTGGTACAACATCAGCTTTACCGGCACCGGCGGGACTACGCTCACCGGCTACATCATGGGGGACTACATCTCCACCGTCGCCGGGAGCACCACCACGCCCCCCTCCACCCAGGCGCCTTCCACCCAAGCCCCCACCGGCGGTAATCCCACCGTGGGCCGGTCGGGCACCATTGTGGGCGCCGACAGCGGCCTGCGGGTGCGCTCCGGTCCGGGCACGTCCAATGAGATCGTGGCCAGCCTGCTCAATGGCAACACCGTCCAGGTGGTGGCCGACGCGGGCGGCGGCTGGTACGAGATCACCTTCTCCGGCAGCGGCGGCGCCACCATGCGCGGCTATATCATGGGCGAGTACATCTCCACCAACTAAACACGGTCAAGGAGCGCCGTCCGGGCGGGCGGCGCTCTTCTTATTAAGGAGGGCTTTTCATGCTCAAGGTCCAACGCGTCAGCGTCATGAACCTGGAAAACGCCATGCGGGGGGCGCGAAACCCCATGAACAGCTGGGCCAGGTCGGACAGCGCCTACGGCCCAGACGGGCAGTACGTGCTGGGGGAGAACGACCTGTCGCTGGCGGTGCGGCTGTGCGCCGCGGGCAGCGACCACCGGAAGTTCCTGCGGCAGATCATGGCATCTATGGACATCACCGCTCCCCTGTACTGGTGGAAGGAGTTCGACACCTATAAGGTGGGCACCGTGGCCAACTCCACCTCTACCATGCACAAGCTCCATGCCAAGCCCCTGGAGCCGGCGGACTTCTCCATCGACCGCCTGACCCCCGCCTCCCTGGAGGAGTTCCAGCGGTATGTGGCTTATCTGGAGACGGTCCGGCAGCGATTTGTGGAAAAGCAGGACAGGGCGGACTGGTACGACCTCATTCAGCTGCTCCCCTCCAGCTACAACCAGATGCGCACGGTGACGCTGAATTACGAGGTGCTGGTCAACATCTACTACGCCCGGCGAAATCACAAGCTGGACGAGTGGCACGTGCTGTGCGACGAGATTTTGCGGCTTCCCTATGCCCGCCCGCTGCTGGGCGCGGTGGGAGGCGAAACCCTATAACGCCAAAATCTCTGGGACTTATCCGGGTCCCAGAGATTTTTTCCTGTTCCCCTTGACATTCTCGATATTCGAGGATATACTGTGGGTAGATACTCGATATTCGAGTTTACTTTTTGGAGGGCAATCTCGATATTCGAGAAAGGGGGCATAGCGGATGCCTAGGGCAAAATTTCAGACCCTCACCGAGCAGATGTTTTACATCCTTCTGTGTCTGCAGGAGGAGTGCTGCGGCATGGACATCTTGGACAAGGTGCCCGCCATGACCGCCGGGCGGGTAAACGTGGGCTCGGGGACGCTGTACAACCTGCTGGAGCAGTTTTGTGAGGCGGGGATGATCCGGGAAACCCGGGTGGATGGGCGAAAGCGCAGCTACCTGCTGACGGACAAGGGCCGGGAGACGCTGGAGAAGGAGTACGAGCGCATCCGGGCCCAGGCGGAGGACTACCGCCGCTGGATGGGAAAGGAGTGACATTCATGGGAGAGACAAAGCGCAGGCTGGAGACCTTCTCCTTTTACGACCGCACCGGGCTGGAGGCCCACCTGGCCCGGATGGCGGAAAGGGGCTGGCTGCTGGACAAAATCGGACAGTTTTTCTGGACCTACCGGAAGATTGAGCCGAAACGGCTGACCTTTTCCGTGTGCTACTTCCCCAAGGCCTCCCAGTTTGACCCGGAGCCCTCGGAGGAGCAGCAGACCTTCTACGACTTCTGCGCCCACTCCGGCTGGGTGCTGGCGGCCTCGTCGGCCCAGCTCCAGGTGTTCTACAACGAGCGGGAAAACCCCGTCCCCATTGAGACCGACCCAGTGCTGGAGGTGGAGTCCATCCACCGCACCATGAAGCGCAGCTTCCTGCCCTCCCAGCTCATGCTGCTGGTGGTGGCGCTGCTGGACGTGGGGCTGCTGGTGTGGCAGTTTTACAACGACCCCATCGCGCTGCTGGCCAGCCCGGCCAGCACACTCACCGGGCTGAGCTGGGTGATTCTGTTTGTGCTGATTGGGGTGGAGCTGGGCGGCTATTTCTGGTGGCACCGCAGGGCCGCGCAGGCGGCGGAACGGGGGGAGTTTTTGGAATCCAAAAGCCACCGGAAGCTCCAGATCGGGGCGCTGGTGCTGTTGGCGGTGGGGGTGGTGTATTTTCTGCTGTCGGTGGCCCACTCCGGCAGTCGGATGATGATGGCGGTGGCGGTTCTCATGTTCTGCGTGTATGTGCCGGGGCTGTTCCTGCTGATCCGGGGCGTCATGGGGTGGCTCAAGCGGAAAAAGGTGTCCGCCAAAGTGAACCGGGCGGTGACCATCGTGGCCTCCGTTGTGGCCGCCTACCTCTTTGTGGGGGCCATCACCTTCGGCGTCCTGTTTGGAAGCGATCATGGCTGGTTTGCCGAACAGGATGAGGAGACCTACCAGTACAACGGGAACACCTTCACCGCCTTCCGGGACTCCCTCCCCCTCACGGTGGAGGACTTAATGGACGTGGACTACGAGGGCTACAACCGGGAGCACCGGGGGACGGAGTCCCTGTTCCTGGCCCAATACCACGCCTACCAGCGTCCCCGGTTCGACGCGGCGTATTATAAAGAGATGCCCACGCTGGAGTACACCGTCACGGTGGTGAAGGCGCCCTTCCTCTATGACATGTGCAGAGATCATCTGCTCTTGGACCGGGCGGAGCGGTGGAACCGGAATATGCCGGAGAGCGAATGGTATTCCTACGAGCCGGCGGACCCCGCCCCCTGGGGGGCGGAGGCGGCCTACTGCTGGACCAGCCGGGAGTATGGGCCAAAGAACACCTATCTGCTGTGCTACCCGGACCGGTTTGTGGAAATCGAATTTGACCACGACTGGCAGGTCACGCGGTCGCAGATGGCCCTCGTGGGGAAAAAACTGGGGCAAAGGACATTCTAAGAACGCAGGGGCGGGAGCGAAGCGCTTCCGCCTCTGCCCTTCCCTGCCGGTAAAATGGCTCAACCGCCTTGACATTTCCCGTAAAATGAGGTATCTTAATAAAAAATATGCAGCGGTATCGAAGTGGTTATAACGAGAACGATTCGAAATCGTTTGACGGTTGATCCCGTCCGTGGGTTCGAATCCCACCCGCTGCGCCAACTTGCGTTGACAAAAGAGATGCAGGCAAAAAATCCGCACATAAGTGCGGATTTTTTGCGTTCTTTTAACCTGTTCCCCTATAGAGCGGTATGCTTCTATTTGACGCTTGCGGCTATCATTTTGCCTTATTCCGGCTTGCTGACCTCTCACTGCTTTGTGCTCCGCAGGGTGTAGCCTCTCTGCTCTAGGCAATTTTTAATGCGCGGAACACCGGCGGGTCTCCCGTCAGCCCGGAAATGCTGTCCGTGCAGATCCAATTGCCGCTCTGATCAGAGGTTCCTTAAAACCCAAATGTCTCTCCGGCCCGGCGGATGTTGCTCTCGGCGTCAATACCAAAGGGGCACCGCTTGGTGCATGCGCCGCAGTGAATGCACTTTGACGCCGGGACGGACAGGCCGGAATACCGCCGGACCAGCTCGTCCGTCATGCCGCCCCGTGCCATATCCGCCAGCTTGGTCACCTCGGCGATGTCGATTTTCCGGGGACAGGGCTGGCAGTGGTTGCAGTACATACACTGGTTCTGGAATTTGCCCACCAGACTGTCGTTGATCCGGCTGAAATCCCGCTCCTCCTCGGTGGCGGTGAGGTAGGCTAGAGACTGGTTCAGCTCATCCACACTGGCGAAACCGGGCACCGGACAGGCCACCTGGGAGATGGACAGGATGTAGCTGATGCACTGCACCGGGGTCAGCTCCAGCAGACCCTTCAGCCGCCCGTCCTCGTGACCCTTCAGGATGTTCCCGGCGGCGAAGGGCTTCATGGCCACGATGGGCACCCCCATCTCCCCGCACAGGTCGTACAGCTCCTGCTTGGTGGGGTAGGCGTCCCGCTCCGCCTGGGTCATGGAGCGCACCTCCCGGCCCTTCATCCGGGCGTCCGCCGAGTCCTGGGGCAGCAGGTTGAACAGCGGGTTCACCGGGAACATGAGCACGTCCAGCTTCCCACTTTTTACCGCCGCCACGGCGATGTCCGTGCTGTGGGTGCTCAGGCCGATGAGCTTCGCCCGGCCCGACTCCTTCAATTCCTTGGCGTAGGCGTACATCCAGCCGTTGAGGATGTTGTCCAGGTCGTCAAAATCGTCGCAGTTGTGGAGGAACAGCACATCGATGCAGTCGGTGTTCAGCTTTTCGTAGAACTGCTCCAAAAAGTCCTTGCACAGCGCCTCGTCCCTGGTCTTGACGTACTGGCCCTCCCGGTCGGCGCAGCCCAGGTGCCCCGCCAGGTACACCTTATCCCGGACGCCCTTCAGCGCCTTCCCATAATACTCCCGCGTGCTGGGGGTGCCCACGAACAGGTCGAAGTAGTTCACCCCGGCGTCCACCGCCGTCCGCACCAGGTCATAGACGGTCTGCTCGTCCGCCGTCCACACATACTCGCAGCCCACGCCGATGGCGCTCACCTTGAGGCCGGTCTTGCCAAAATCCCGGTAAATCATGCTGTTTCCTCCCTATCGTCAATTAATTTGGAACAGTTTTGTGTGAGGCTTTGATCACAAAGCAATAGTGAGTGATAGGCTCTTTCCACACTTCTAAATCCCACAATTCCTTCAAATCGTCTGAAATAAGTTCGTCCAGAGAGATGGGGCATGTTCGGATCTTTGGGAAAGCATCCAGCCCCACCCAGACGTGCCAAAGTTCCAGCTCATCCGTATGCTCCAAATGCTCCCTGATATATTGAATGACCTTTTCGGCCCTGCCTTCTGTGTAGTCCCACTGCAATGCGGCGCGATATTTTTTCTCCGTATAGATATCGTCCATAGATGGGTCAAGCGCATAGATTGCAAAGTCGTCGTCAAGCTTGCCCTGCGTATCAAGATCATCAGACCATAAAAGTACATCGGGTTTGTCCCGGTTAAAGCCGGGCTCCAGCAAAAACCCTGGAACGTCCATGCCCATTGCCAGCGCCTCGCTGACAGACAGCGTTTTACAGTTGGGATTGGGCCGTTCTTTCAGGGGGTGATCCGACGCCATGTAAAATACAGAACTCATCACCAGACGCTCCTTCCCCATGATGCCCACCTACTTGCCAAGAGGCATACCAAGGCGGGCACTCATTTGCCCTATCCGGGCCCAATCAAGTATAGCACACCGGCCTGGTCCAATCAACGGCCAGTCACGTCTGTGCCCTCCAGAATGCCGCTGCGTCCTCAATCCACCCCTCCGCCACGGTGCCCGTGCCCAGGCCAAAACCGTGGCCCAGACCCTCGTAGGCGTGGAACTCAGTGGGAACACCCAGGGCCTCCAGCCTCTCCAGCCGGGATTGCATGGTGCGCCAGTTGGCGATGCCGTCATTGACACCCACACAGGCATAGGTGGGCGCGTCCTTCTCCGAAGCTGTGGTATACCCGGTGTACTGCATGACAACGGCCGCCGCCTGGGGGATATCCGGTCGGCCAAACTGGGCTAGCGCGTCCCCATTGCCCAGCTCCGCCGCCATCCGCGCCCCGGCGGAGCCGCCCCACAGGGAGTAGCCCTCGGGGTCCACCTGAAGCTCGTGCGCGTGGTCGTAGATGTAAGCGACGGCCTGGGCCAGATCGGTGTATGGGTCGTCGGGGCGGTAGATCAGCGCGAAGGCGTTGTAACCCATCCTGCTCAGCTCCAGGGCGTGGGGAAAGCTGTCGTGCATGGCCCCCACGTACATGAACCCGCCGCCCGCGTTCACCACGGCAAACTTCTCCCCCGGTTCCCCCCGGAAGAAGAACAGCCCCGTATCCCGTTTGGAGGGGTCGGCATCCATCTCCTCCTCAGAGTAGATGGGGAAAAAGACCCGTTCACCCTGCTGGGCGCGGCCGATCACGTCATTGACGATCTCCACCGTCCGGTCCGGCTGGATGTGGCTGTACCACACGTAGACGCCGCTGGAGCTCACCTCCTCCAGCGTCATGTCATCCGACACGTCTCGATCCACAGGGAACAGCAGGCGGCCAACGTCCTCCAGCGCGGGAATCGCGATCACCTCTCCCACCGTAGTATCCTTTGTCACAGTCGTTTCCTCCCCCCTCAGTGCGGCGTCAGCCCGAACCGTTTGATCCGGCTCGGGCTGATTGGCGTTGTTCCCACAGCCACATAGAGAAAACATCAGGGCGGACGCTGTCAAAAGCGATAACAAACGTTCCATTTTTTCTGTCCTTTCCTCACGGCGGTGCTTCCTCGTTTATCTGAGTGTTCAGCCCAGCTCCAGGCCATTCAGCCACTGCGTCACCTGCTCCTGAGACGCCCTGGAGGAGAACCGCTGGCCGGCCTGCCAATCGCCCGTCCCGGCCATCTGCGCCAGCACCGGAGACTGGCAGACCGGGGCGCGGTTTCCTTCCAGCGTCTCGGAGGCCAATGTGGCCGAGTGGGCCAACGGCCGGGGCGTCTGAGCGGAGCAGGGACAGATAAAGAAGTTATTTCTGCCGAGCACCACGCCCACCGTGGGCGGAAACGGCGACGCGCTGACCACGGCATTCGATCTGAAGGACGTGAAGCGGCTGAAGGGGAACGGCCTCTGTCTGCGCTAATTTGAAACAGGAGGGTTCTTGATGAATTACCGCGTTTTAGGAAAAGACCTGACCGTATCCGCTGTGGGCCTGGGCTGCATGGGCATGAGCCACGCCTACGGCGCGCCGCCGGACAGGCGGGAGATGAGCGCACTGCTGGCCCAGGCGGTGGAGCTGGGCTGTACCTTTTTTGATACTGCCGAAGTATATGGTTCCCCGGACAATCCCCACCACAACGAGGAACTGCTGGGCCAGGCGCTGAAGCCCTACCGGAGCAAGGTGGTCATCGCCACCAAGTTCGGCATCCGCTTCGACATGAGCAGCCCCGCCGTAAACAAGCCTCTCATCCCCGACTCCCGGCCGGAGACCATCCGCGCCAGCGTGGAGGGTTCCCTGCGGCGGCTGAACACCGACCACATTGACCTCTATTACCAACACCGAATGGACCCCAAGGTGCCGGTGGAGGAGGTGGCCGGGATAATGGCCGACCTGATCCGGGAGGGGAAAATCACCCACTGGGGGCTGTCCGAGGCGGACGAGGATACCATTCGCCGGGCCCACGCCGTCTGCCCGGTGACGGCGGTGCAGAACCGCTATTCCATGATGGCCCGGTGGTATGAGCCGCTGTTTGCCGCCTTGGACGAGCTGGGTGCTGGCTTTGTGGCCTTCTCGCCGCTGGCCAACAGAAGCCCTCATAAGGAGGGCTGCACCTTCACCGCCCTCTCCGAAGTGGGCAAGGCGCTGGAAGGGGCGGGGGTTGAAACCGAGACGTTCTGGATCGGCGTCAAGCCCCTGTCCGGCTGCATCGCCTGCAAAACCTGCGCCAGCAAACACAAGTGCGTGTTTGACGACGCGGTGAACCAGTTCCTGGACATCGCCGGGGACTACGACGGCTTCGTGTTTGGCACTCCCGTCCACTGGGGCGGGGCCACCGGAGCCCTCACCTCCTTCCTGGATCGGGCGTTTTACGCGGACTTTTGCGGCGGCGGGAACCGTTTCCTGCTCAAACCCGCAGCGGCGGTGATGTCCGCCCGGCGGGCGGGGACCATCGCCACCTGGGATCAGCTGAACAAATACTTCGGACTGATGCAGATGCCCATCATCTCCTCCCGGTATTGGAACATGGTTCATGGGGCCGCGCCGGAGCAAGCGCGAAAAGACCTGGAGGGGATGCAGACCATGCGCATCCTGGGCAAGAATATGGCCTTCTTCCTGAAGTGCAAAGAGGCCGGCCTGGCGGCGGGCGTGCCTCTGCCGGAGCAGGAGGCCATTTCCTTCACCAACTTCATCCGGGATTGAGCGCAGTGATGCAAAAGAGAGAATGCCACGCTGGACTGCCTGATGATGGCCTATTCCTTGATAGGAGAGGCGGCCAGGGGGTGTCCGGGATAGGCGGACCGGAACGCGTCTGCGACGGTCTGAGCGCCGCTGCCGCAACGCTCGGCGAGACGGGCCATGACAGCCGCCCCCGCCACGCGCCCCAGAATGGTGATAAGTAACGGATACCGGCGCGGGATTCCTCCTGAAACGAAAACCGAAGGCTGTTTGGACGATGAAAAGCTCAAAAATATCGTGATCGGGCCTATAACTAGATAGCACTTGACCATTTATACGCGCTGATTTTAATTTGCTCAGAGGGATGGAAGTGAGTGGGAGATGTACAGTCCGCAGATAGATACTTTTCTTCGGGTCGTTTCGGCGGGCAGCTTTCATAAGGCCGCAGAGGAGCTGTTCGTCACGGTTCCGGCGGTAATCAAGCAGATTAACCTGCTGGAAGGGCGGCTGGGCGTGAAGCTGTTCACCCGCACCCACCAGGGCCTGGTGCTGACCGAGGGCGGCAGGTCTTTCTGCAGCGACGCCAGATTTATTGTCCAGTATTGTCAGGAATCGGTTGTCCGGGCGAAAAGAGCCATGAATCAGGCGGAAAACGTGATCCGCATCGGCACATCCCCTATGACGCCGGGGGAGCTGCTGCTGGACCTGTGGCCGAACCTTGCCCAGCAGTTTCCCGATGTCCGGTTCCAGCTGATTCCCTTTGAAAATACGCCGCAGAATGCCCGAGACATTCTGGGCAGCCTGGGACTCGATATCGACATTGTGATCGGCCCCTTTGACCAGAATTTTCTCACCTCCCGCGGATGCGCCGCCTACGAGCTGTTTCAGCCCCACATCTGCTGCGCCATGTCCCTGCGCCATCCCTTGGCGCGCAAAAGTTTTCTCACGGTCCAAGACCTCTACGGGGAAGAATTGATGCTCATACAGCGGGGCTGGAATCAGGGGTTTGACCGTCTACGGGATGACCTGCAGCGGTTTCATCCCCAGGTTCGCATCACAGATTTCGACTTTTTCAAGCTGAGTGTATTTAATGAGTGCGAAAACAGCAATGTCATGATCGCGGATATTGAACCCTGGATGCGGCTCCATCCGCTGCTGAAGATTCTGCCGGTAATGTGGGATTACACGGTCCCCTTCGGCCTGTTTCACGCCCCGGCCCCCACGCCGGCCATCCGGCGTTTTCTAGATGAGGTTGACGCCGTATTCCACGGCACGGAGTATCTCCCATAAAGAGCCGTCTCGGAAGCCGTTTCCGGGACGGCTTTTGCTGATCCCTGACGGATTTTGCGGAAACGAAAAGGTTTACACGGTAGTTACCAACTGGAACTTCCTTCTTTCAAATGCCCGCGATAAAATGGAAATGAACACCGCCTATACTTTTGTATCAATAAAATGAGGGAGGAAAAATCATGATTGAAATCAACTGGAGCGATGTATGGCAGACTCTTGACAGCCTCAAAAACTATTTCATTGCCCTGGGCATCACTGCGGCGTCCTGTATCATTGTGATGATTGCCTGCGCGAAACGGCCCAAGCAGGAGAAGTTTTTGGTCCGCGCCCACGGGGGAATGCTCATTTTAGTATCCCTCATCCTGGTGGTCAACATCATCTGCACCGGTCCTATGTACACTCTGCTGTCCCTGGTCACCGGCAACGGCTCCCTGAGCCAAGAGACCTCGGACGCCGCCGTGCTGCGGGCGGAGGAGATCGCCGATGAGGGCATCGTCCTTCTGCAAAACGACCAAAACCTGCTGCCCCTGGGCGGCGGAAACGTCAATGTGTTCGGCTGGGCGTCCACCAATCCCATCTACGGCGGCACCGGTTCCGGCTCCATGAATGACGCCTACCCCACCATCTCCTTGCTGGAGGGCTTGGCCAACGCCGGGTTTACCACCAACGACCAGCTGAGCGACTTTTATACCGCCTACCGGGCCGACCGCCCCGAAGTGGGAATGTGGGCCCAGGAGTGGACGCTGCCTGAACCGCCCGCCTCCAGCTATACCGACGCGATGATCAGCGGCGCGAAAGACTTCTCCGACACGGCGCTGATCGTGTTCTCCCGTCCCGGCGGCGAACACATCGATCTGCCGCAGGATATGACTGGCCTGAACTACACCCAGAACTCCGACAGCTATGAGGACTTCCCCGCTGGGCGCCACTATCTGGAGCTGAGCCGGAGCGAGCGCGACCTGGTGAATCTGGTGTGCGCCAACTTTGACAACGTGGTGATCATCTGCAACAGCTCCAACGCCATGCAGCTGGACTTTGTGGACGATTACAGCCAAATCAAGTCCGTCATCTGGTGCCCTGCCGCCGGACAGAACGGTTTCAACTCCCTTGGGCGCATCCTGAGCGGCGCGGTGAACCCCTCCGGCAAGGCCGCCGACACCTTTATCCGAGACTTCACCCTGGCCCCCTGGTGGAACAACTTCGGCTACAACGTCTATGACAACATGGGGGAGTTTGCCGCCCCGGAAGACGACGCCTTTGTCCCCGGCACTCTGCCCCACTTCGTCGATTATGTGGAGGGCATCTACGTCGGCTACCGGTATTGGGAGACCGCCGCCGCCGAGAGATTTATCAACTATGACGAGGCCGTGCAGTACCCCTTCGGCCACGGCCTGAGCTACACCAACTTCGAGCAGGCTTCCGCCGCCCCGTCCACCAGTCTGCGGGAGGAGGACAAGGCCCGGTTTGTCAATAACTCCAACTATCAAATTCCCACCGATCTCAACGCCGAAATGCCCGTCACCGGGGCCAAGAACGGCATGATGGTCACCGAGCTGCGGGGCGCTCCCTACGATAACCCACGCTGGGAAACCCTGCTGGACAACTTGACCATCGCGGACATGAACAACATGATCTCCCTGGGCAGCTATCAGACCCCCGCGGTGGACTCCATCGGCAAGGTGCAGACCGTGGACTGCGACGGCCCCGCCGCGCTGAACAACAACTTTACCCAGGTGGGTTCCGTCGGATTCCCCGCCGCCGTGATGATTGCCTCCACCTGGAATGAGGACCTAGCCCGCTCCTTTGGCGACGGCATTGCCGACATGGCGGAGGAGATGAACGTGTCCGGCTGGTACGCCCCCGCCATGAACATCCACCGCACCCCCTTCGGCGGACGCAACTTTGAGTATTACTCCGAGGACGGCCTCTTGTCCGGCCGCATCGCCTCCAGCGCCGCCGATGCCGCCTCCGTCCGGGGCGTCTATCCCTACCTGAAGCACTTCGCCCTCAATGAGCAGGAGACGGGCCGCTGGGAGATGCTCACCACCTGGTCCACCGAGCAGGCCATCCGGGAAATCTACCTCAGGCCCTTTGAGCTGTGCGTGAAGGACAACGTGGCCAGTGGGGGCGGCGCCGCCGGACATCCTATGGCAATCATGTCCTCCTATAACTACATCGGCAGCCAGTGGGCCGGGGCCTGCGGGAGCCTGCTCAACACGGTGCTGCGGGACGAGTGGGGCTTCCGGGGCAGCGTCCTCACCGACTACTTCGCCAACTTCGGCTACATGGACGCCACCCGCTCCATCCATAACGGCGGCTCCGCCTGCCTGATGAACCGCGATATGGTCACCAACAACGTCACCGATACCGACAACCCGCTGACTGTACAGCAGATGCGCCGGGCCTGTAAGGATGTACTGTATACCGGCGTAAACAGCCGCGGACACGCGCCTGAGAATATGACCTCCGGCCTGATGAGCTGGCAGATCATCCTGATCGTGGCGGATGTGATCCTGGCCGCAGCGGTGATCGCTTTGGAGGTTGTGATTTTTAAAAATTATGAGAAAAAAGTGAACGTTGGCACAGTGGAAAAATAGGGTTGTTCTTTGCTTGCATCTCTTGTGTTTCATGGTCACAGTCTTTTTCGGCTGTGGATACCATGTGTCATTGTTCAAGAATAAGCAGTCCAAAGTCAAAGAGCAAAATGCGTAAATGAAGGGATTCGAAGCGCGATTTCACAATTGCGAAAAAGAGATGCAGGTAAGCCTCCAATCGAAACATACGGGCCAGCGGGGAAAAGGGACCGGCTGTGCCGGCATTGGCTCTCCTGGACGTCACCGGTCATCGTCAAGGGGATGGCGCCCCTGCGGACCTTTTGGCAATTAGTCACAAATTCGTAACAATTTATTAGTGAATTATTCCTTGTTGACAAATTCCATTCTGCGCGCTACAATTATCTTGTAAGTAAACGTTTGCGCAAACGGTAAAGAAACCGAATACGCAAGCTTCACCCGTCGTATTCGCCTAACTCAATTCGGAGGTGTGGCCAAACGACTTATACAATCCACGATGTGAGGTGCTGAGCATGAGCAGCCAATCCAGTCGTATTTCCGGAGGAAAAGTTACGATTAAAGATATCTCGGCAAAGCTGGGAATTTCCTCCACCACCGTCCATCGCGCCCTGGCGGGAAAAGAGGGCATGACGGATGCTCTGCGTCAGAGAATTCTGGGCACTGCCCGCGAGATGGGATATGAGATCAACTACGCGGCCGCCTCCATCAAGCGGCGTACCCTTCGGATCGCGGTGATCGTTCCCCAGGATGACGGGTGCTATTTTGCAAACATTTGGAAAGGTGTAGCTAAATGTGCCGAAGAAGCCCGCCATCTGAATATAGACGTTGAGGAACACATCTGCGACGACGAGCAGCACGAGTATCAGATTCTGAAATCCATTGCCGACGCGGGTCCGAAGGAATACGCCGGCGTACTGGCGTACTCCTACTCCAGAATGCCGGAGGTCATGATACAGCTTCAGCGGCTGGTTGACTTAAAGATCAAAACCTTTGTCATTGACGACATCATGACGGAGCCACAAGGTGTTTGCTGTATTCCCGCGTATCAGGCCTGCGTCGGTGAGCTGGCCGCTGAAATCACAACCACGCTCACGCCCGACGAGGGAACGATCCTCATAACGGAGGGCCGCACGGATTCCAAGGTTCACACGGAAAAGCTGCAGGCCTACAAGAAGTATCTGGCGAAGACAAAACCCGGGCTGAAAATCCTATCGATTCCCGGATACCCGAAAGACGAAGAAACGGACAGCGTGGTTCGGGAGAACATTTTGCGGGCCTTTGGGGAGAACGAGGACGTGGTACTGTATTATGCCCAGAACAGCTTGGACACGCGGCTGGCGGTGAAGGTGTTCCGTGAGCTGGGCAGCAGCCGAAGGTTCGCACGGATTGGTACGGATTTGAATGAGTACACAGCCCAATATCTTCGCGATGGAGAGCTGACGCTGGTCATTGACCAGGGCGCCTACGCAAAGGGATACACGGGGCTGGGCACACTGGTGGACACTCTGGTCAAGCACATCAAGCCGGACACGTTTATTGATATCCCTTTGGATGTGGTTTACCGCAGCAATTTGCGCTTTTACGAGCGCACAAAAAAATTATATGAAAATGGAGGACAAGAAAATGAAGAACATGAAGAAACTGCTTAGCTTGCTGCTGGCTCTGGTCATGATCCTGGCCATGGCTGCCTGCGGCAGCGGAGACGCCGGCAAGGAGAGCGCCCCCGCCCAGGAGTCCAAGAGCGGCGAGTCCGCGCCCGTACAGGGCGGCGGCGACAAGATCTACGACGGCGTGAAGCTGGTCTACTGGTCCAACTGGGAGGCCACCGAGACCCAGGGCAAGATCATCACTGAGGCCGTCAACGAGTTTATGGCTGAGACCGGCGCGGAGGTCGACCTCCAGTTCAAGGGCCGCACCGGCATCAAGGAGGGCCTGATCCCGGCTCTGGACGCCGACCAGAAGGTGGATATGTTCGATGGTCAGGGCAACAAGTCCAACTTTGGCGACCGCATCGTGCCCGTTGAGGACCTGATGGCCGCCGCCGACTACGAGAAGGACGGCAACGCCGCCATGATGGAGCTGTGCCGCAGCTACTACGCCGACGGCAAGACCCGTGAGATCCCCTACCAGATGAAGGGCAACGGCTTCCTTTACAACAAGGCCCTGTTCCGTCAGGCGGGCATCGAGAGCGTCCCCACCAACTGGGCGGAGTTCGAGGCCGTCTGCCAGAAACTGCTGGACGCGGGCATCACCCCCATGACCACCGACGACGCCTACACCCCCCAGGCCTTCGGCATCCATCTGGCCCGTATGCTGGGCACTGACAAGGTCAAGGCCGTGGTGAACGACGGCCTGTGGGCTGAGACCCCCGAGGTGCTGACCACCGCCAAGGCCTTTGAGGGCCTGGCCTCCAAGGGCTACTTCTCCGATCTGGTGGCCTCCAACGCCTTCCCCACCGGCCAGAACACTGAGTTCGC
This sequence comes from uncultured Oscillospiraceae bacterium, assembly GCA_949948775.1. GTDB lineage: Bacteria > Bacillota > Clostridia > Oscillospirales > Oscillospiraceae > Enterenecus. The sequence goes on along the minus strand of CATLHC010000007.1, from coordinate 37,280 downwards.
CACCGGCATGATTGGGATGTACGTATGCGGTACCTGGCTGCCCAACGAGGTGCGCAACATCACCGGCGACAGCTTTGAGTGGGGCTTCTTCAACTACCCCGAGGTGGACGGCGGCATCAACGGCACCGAGGCCATGGTCATCGGCTGCCAGTCCTTCGCCATCACCAACAAGTGCGACAACCCCGAGGCCGCCTTTGCCCTGATCTCCAAGATCACCCGCGGCGAGTGGGACGCCAAGCTGGCCGAGGGCACCCTGGGCCTGCCCATCGACAAGGCCAACACCGAGTGGCCCGAGCAGCTGGCCGACGCCAAGCCCTACTTCGACGCCTGCACCGAAATCTTCGCGGTCTCCGGCGGCCTGGAGAACAACCCCAACATCACCCCCGCCCTGAAGGAGAACCTGGCCAAGCTGTACGCCGGTCTGATCACCGCGGATCAGTTCGTCGCCAATATGGAGACCGCTTCCCAGGCGTAATCTAAAAACGGCGGTTATCTGAACGGCGCACGAGAGCCATCCCGGTCGGAAATTGAATCACGCGTGAAAATGGCAGACATTTCTTAACCGACCTGTCTGCCATTTTCATTGCCATTCAAAAAAAGAGCGCAAAAAAAGGAGCTGCAAGAATGAAACGAAATAAAACAATGATTGCCGCCTTTGCTCTGCCCGCTTCGATTCTGTTTGTGGCGATTTTCGTGTACCCCGTGATCCGCACGGTGTTCATGAGCTTCTTCTCCATCCAGGAGATCACCGACAGCTTCAGCAGCTGGGTATTCAACGGCATTGACAACTACAAGTCGCTGATGGGCAACGCGCTGTACCGCACCAGCTGGATCAATCTGCTGAAAATCTTCTTCCTCGGCGGCGTCATCACCCTGGGCGTCTCCCTGCTGATGGCCGCGATCCTGAAGAGCGGCGTCAAGCTGAAGGGCTTCTGGCAGGCCGTCATCTACATGCCAAACATCATCTCCGCCGTGGCCATGGCCACCATGTGGATCCAGTATGTGTTCAACTCCACCTACGGCTTCCTGCACAACTTCTTCAAGGCCATCGGCCTGGAGTCTCTGGCAAATATCCAGTGGCTGTCGCCGGATATGAAGTTTACCGCGCTGCTGGTCTCCTACTGCTTCGGCACCATCGGCCACTACATGCTGATCTGGCTGTCCGGCATGGAGCGCATCAGCCCCGATATCTACGAGGCCTCCAGCATCGACGGCGCCAGCAAGGTCCAGCAGTTCTTCTACGTCACCATGCCCCTGCTGCGGGGCATCTTCAAGACCAACCTGACCATGTGGGCCATCAGCTGCTCCGGCTTCTTCATCTGGTCCAAGCTGTTCTCCCCCATCACCGCCGACACTTCCACCATCGTGCCCATGATCTACATGTACGAGAAGCTGTTCGGTGCGGCCAACACGGACAGCGTGACCCGGGACGCGGGCAGCGCCGCCGCCATCGGCGTCATGCTGTGTATCTTCGTCGTCGTGATGTTCTTTGTGGTCAACAAGACCATCAAGGACGACGACATCGAAATGTGAGGAGGGCGAAGCAAATGGCAAAAAAGAAAAGCTCCCAGGGCCTGAATATGCGCGGCCAGCTGAAGCTGGCCCCCGGCTATCTGGTTTTGGCCACCTGGGTCTCCTTTACCTTTGTGGTGCTGTTCTGGGTGGTGGGCGCGTCCCTGTCCACCACTGGGGACATCTTCCGGGGGACCATCTTTGACTTCTCCACCGGCCTGCATTTCGAGAACTACAGCCGCGCCTGGATCGGCTCCAACGTCTCGGTGTACTTCGCCAACTCCCTGGTCTACGCCGTGATCTCCTGCACCCTGCTGATCGTGCTGTGCGCGCCCTTCGCCTATGTCCTGGTCCGCCACCGCTTCCCCGGCTCCACCCTGCTCAAGACCGGGCTGGCCGCCGCCAGCGGCGTCCCCATCATCATGGTCATCATCCCCCTGTACATGATTATCGCCCGGGCCGGACTGCTGAAGGATGAGATGACCAACCGGATCGTGCTGATCACGCTGTTCGTGGGGACCAAGGTCCCCTACACCACCATCTTTTTGCAGCCCTACTTCGACAGCGTGTCCAGGGCCTACGAGGAGGCCGCCAGCATCGACGGCTGCCACCCCATACGCGCCTTCTGGCAGATCGTGTTCCCCATGGCCCAGGGCGGGCTGATCACCGTCACCATCTTCAACTTCATCAACATCTGGAACGAGTATTTCCTGTCCCTGCTGTTCGTCAACTCCGAGAAGCTGCGCCCCGTGGCCCTGGGCCTGTTCTCCATGATCAACGGGATGCAGTTCAGCGGCGACTGGAGCGGCCTGTTTGCCTCGGTCATGATCGTCTTTGCCCCAACCTTCCTCATCTATATTTTCCTGAGCAAGTACATCATCGGCGGTCTGACCGGCGGCGTCAAGGGATGATCGAGGTTTAGACCTCTTCCCAATCTGGGAAACCGCGGCGCCGGCTGGGGCCGGCGCCGCGGGGAAATCGCAAATCATCCCGCAATTGAAAATTGGAGGTAATGCCTTGAACAAGTGGATTACACTGGAACAGGTGATGGCCCATGAGGAGGCGACGCTCCCCGAGCTGCGGCAGGCGATGGATCACTGTGTCAAGCAGGTGCTGCGAAACATGCCCGCCTTTGAGGCCCATTTCCCCGACGCCAACAGCGAGGGCAATTTCTACACTCCCGGCGGCAACCCCTACCGGGACGACGACTGGACCAGCGGCTTCTGGACCGGCGAGGTATGGCTGGCCTACGAGAACACCAATGACGAATCCGTGAAGGCCCGGCTGAAGGATGCCGGGGACAAGCAGGTCGAGACCTATCTGGACCGTATCAACAAGAAGCTGGGCGTGGACCATCACGACATGGGCTTTCTGTATATCCCCTCCTGCGTGGCGGCCTATAAGCTGACGGGAAGCGCCCGCGCCAAAGAGGCCGCCCTCAAGGCGGCCGACCAGCTGATGACCCGCTTCCAGCCCGCCGGCGGCTATATCCAGGCCTGGGGCGAGATGAACGCGGTGGACAACCGGCGGCTGATCATCGACTGCCTGCTGAACATTCCCCTGCTGTACTGGGCCACCGAGGTCACCGGGGAGCCCCGTTACCGCCAGGTGGCGGAGAGCCATATCACCACCGCGCTGAAGTACGTTGTCCGCGACGATGACTCCACCTGGCACACCATTTTCTTTGACGCGGAGGGCAACTTCTCCCATGGCGCCACCTGCCAGGGCTACAAGGACGCCTCCGCCTGGGCCAGGGGACAGGCCTGGGGCGTTTACGGCACCGCCATCGCCTATAAGAACACCGGCCGCGCCGAGTACATTGACTACTTCAAGCGGGTTTCCCGCTATTTCCTGACCCATCTGCCCGACGACATCTGCCCCTACTGGGACCTGAGCTTCGGCAATGGAGACAATGAAGAGCCCAGGGATTCCTCCTCCGCGGCCATCGTGGCCTGCGGCTTTTTGGAGATGAGCAAATACCTTCCCGAGAAGGACGCGGCCTTCTATACCTCCGCCGCCAAAAAGCTAATGGGGAGCCTGATCCGGGGCTATCAGGTCACAGACCCGGCCGTCTCCAACGGCCAGCTGCTCCACGGCGTCTACGCCAAGTCCACCCCCTACAACACCTGCAAAAACGCGGGCGTGGACGAGTGCGTCATCTGGGGCGACTACTATTTCATGGAGGCCCTGACCCGCCTGCTCAACCCCGGCTGGAACGTCTATTGGTAGTAGGAGGACCGTCATGGAGAATACATTGAAGCTGAAGGTGATCAGCGGCCAGGGGCGCACCATGCTGACCGGGGCCGACGCGAAAAGCGTCAGCCTGGTCTACACCGGCGCGTACCAGGAGGGGGACAGCATCGTGCTGGACTGCGATCATCCCTGCTACTGCGTGGTGCAGTTTGAGGACAGCCTTCCGCCGGCCCTCATTTACGCCGCGGAGCGGGAGATCTGGTATCACATCCCCTTTGGACCTGACCGGATCGTATTTTCGCCCAAGTGCTTTACCGGCAGCCGGCATCTGATCCGCGCCCGTCTGGCGGAACCCCATGAGATTGCCGCACGCCGCAACCTGGCCTTCAACCCCTACGACCAGCACGGGGACAACGGGTTTTTCCCCCACAGCAAGGCGAATGTGGAGACCCGGGGCGAGGCGGTGTTCGCGTCCTACAACGCCATCGACGGCGTGTGTGAAAACGCCAGCCACGGCGAGTGGCCCTATCAGAGCTGGGGCATCAACCGGGACCCCAAGGCGGAGTGGACGCTGAACTTTGGCCGCCCCGTCACCATCGACGAGCTGCGGCTGGTCCTCCGGGCGGACTTCCCCCACGACAACTACTGGACCAGCGCCAGGGTGACCTTCTCCGACGGCAGCGCCGAGACCCTGACCCTGGTCAAGACCGCCCAGCCACAGGTGTTCCCCATCCAGCCCCGGACGGTGGAGTGGCTGAAGCTGGGCGAGCTGATCCAGGCGGAGGGTCCCTCCCCCTTCCCCGCGCTGAGCCAGTTTGAGGCCTGGGGCACGGAGGGCTGACAAAACACAAAAAGAACTGCCCCGCGTGATATACGCGGGGCAGTTTTTGCAATCATTTTCGCGGAAAGGGCCGCGGCAAGGTCCAAGGGGTCAGAGGTCCCCCAGCTTCGCCGCTTCCTTCCTCCAGTGCTCGGCAAACCGGTCGTTCTGCCGCTCCATCCAGCCCAGGACCGATTCCTCCAGCTCCTTCGCCAGCGCCTTGTTTTCCGGTGTGGTCAGATCCAGCGGGTGCCGCTGGTGGGGGTCCTGGGCGGTGTGGTACAGATACCGCGCCGGAGCGGGCTGAACCTTGTACCCCAGCTCCATGACATAGGTGTGGGTCTGGGTGCGCACCCCGCGCCAGCCGTACACCAGCGGGTCCTTCCCCGCCGCCTCAAACTCCCTGACCACCGCCGCGCCGCCGGGGCAGGCGCACAGATAGCTGACCCGGTCCAGGTCCTCCCGCTCCGTGAGGATGTATTGAGAGCAGTCCTCCCCCTCCACCGTGCCGGGGATCTCAGCGCCCAGCAGGCCCAGCAGGGTGGGCATCATGTCCTGGCTGGCAATGCAGGTGCGGCAGACCCGCTTGTGACCGCCTCCCGCTCGCACCACGAACGGAATATGAATGGACTCCTCATACCACACGTGCTTGCCCATCAGGCCGTGGGAGCCCATCATGTCCCCGTGGTCGGAGGAGAGGACGATGACGGTGTCCTCATACAGCCCTTCCCGCCGCATAAAATCCATCAGCCGCCCAAATTGGTCGTCCAGGCCGCTGACGGCGGCGTAGTACCGGCGGGTGTTCAGCCGCAGTTCTTCCTCTGTATAGTTTGCCGGTTCTCCGGTGTGGTGGTGGATATTGCCCAATATCACGTTGTCCTTCAGCTCCACATCGGGGTAGAGGTCCAGATACCGCTGGGGCACCTGGTCGTAGTGGCTGTGGGGCGGATTCCAGGAGAGGAACAGCACAAAGGGGCGGTCCTTGTCCCGCACCTGGCTCAGATACTCCATGGCCTTGTCCGTCTCGTGCTCCACCGACCACACCCCGGGGCAGATCATCTGGGGGGAGTCCTGCCAGTAGTGGGGGGTCAAGTGCATATCATAGGTGCCGTAAGAGTACCAGTAGTCAAAGCCGTGGCGGCGGGGCCCCGGCGGGGTGTAGGCGTCCCAGTCCCTGGCCCCGGAGGCGGGCGCGGGGTCGTGGTTCACCTCCGGCTCGTCCAGATGCCACTTCCCAATATAGGCCGTCTGATAGCCCTCTTTCCCCAGCGCCTGGGCAATGCTGATCTCCTCATCCCGCAGCCGTAGGGGCAGCCCGGCCTTGCAGTTGGTGAAGAACCCCAGGCTCAGGGGATACCGGCCCGTGATCAAGCTGGCCCGGTGGGGAGAGCAGACAGGGAAGGTGCTGAAGGCGTGGTCACAATAGGTGGCGTCTCCACAGAAGCGGTCCATGTTGGGCGTACGCACCGGATCGGCATGGGCATAGCCCATGGCATCCGCTCTCCACTGGTCGGCAAAAATAAACAGCAGATTTTTTCTTGTGCTCATGGTTCAGTTCCTTTCTTGAACGCCGGATGAGTGCAGCGCCGAAATCCGGCTTACGCGGTTTTCAGCGCGCCGCAGCAAGACTCTATGATAGTCCATCGGCTGCCGCGCAAATCGCTCGCATATCTGCGTCGTTTATGTTCCCGCATCACATTTCGATGATACCATTTTTCTTTCCGCCGGTTCCAAACGTCAAGCCTCCGCGGCGGAACTGAGCAGCTTGTCAATGGAGACCAGCTTGACGCAGAGAGTAAAGACCTTCATAGCCGTGCGCAAATCCTCCTGGGAGGGATAGGTGGGAGCGATGCGAATATTGCTGTCGTGGGGGTCCATGCCGTAGGGATAGGTCGCGCCCGCGCCAGTCATCACCACACCGGCCTTTTTCGCCTTGGCCACGATCTTTTTCGCGCAGCCGTCCAGAGAGTCAAAGGAGATGAAGTATCCCCCTTTCGGAGCCGTCCATGCGCCGATGTCCAGGCCGCCCAGCTCGTTTTCCAGGGTGTCGATCACAATCTCGAACTTGGGGCGGAGGATGTCCGCGTGGCGGCGCATATGCTCCACCAGGCCATGGATATTTTTGAAGAACCGCACATGGCGGAGCTGATTCACCTTGTCGTGGCCGATGGTCTGGATCGCCAGCTGCGCCTTGATGTCCTCCATGTTGTTGGGGGAGGTGGCGATGGCCGCCAAACCGGAGCCGGGGAAGCTGATCTTGGAGGTGGAAGCGAACTTGTACACCAGATCCGGATTCCCGGCCCGTTTGCACTCCGCCAGGATCTCAATCAGATGATCCTGGTCGTGGTCGTACAGGTGATGTACCCCGTACGCGTTGTCCCAGTAGATGCGGAAATCCTTTGCCGCCGGCCTCAGGCGGGCAAAACGGCGGACCGTCTCATCCGAATAAGAGATCCCCTGCGGATTGGAATACTTGGGCACGCACCAGATGCCCTTGATGGTCTCGTCGGAGGACACCAGCTTTTCCACCAGGTCCATGTCCGGGCCCGTGGGCGTCATTGGCACATTGATCATCTCGATGCCAAAATACTGGGTAATGGCAAAATGGCGGTCGTAGCCTGGGACGGGGCACAGGAATTTGACTTTGTCCAGCTTGCACCACGGCGTGCTGCCCATCACGCCGTGGGTCATGGAGCGGGAAATGGTGTCGTACATCACATTCAGGCTGGAATTCCCATAGATGATGATGCTGTCAATGGGGTTTTCCATCATGTCCCCAATCAGCTCCTTGGCCTCCTTGATGCCGTCTAAGACCCCGTAGTTCCGGCAGTCGGTGCCGTCCTCACAGGTCAGGTCGTCGCCGCTGCCCAGCACGTCCATCATCCCCATGGACAAGTCCAGTTGTTCCGTACAGGGCTTTCCCCTGGCCATATTTAAGTTCAGGCCCTTCCCCTGATATTCCTTATACTCGGCTTTCAGCTGGACCTTCAGGCTTTCCAGCTCCTCCCTGCTCATTTCCGCGTATGGTTTCATGGCGTTCTCCTTTCGGTTTGAGGTGTGCCTATATTTATATCGCATTTTTGAAATTTGCGCAAGCTCTTTCTCCACAGCCGCTTAATATTTCTGCCCCTGTTCATGCGAAGGGAACGGGCCCCGGCGGCTGAGCTCGGTATGGCCGGGACGCTTTTGGGAAGCCTATGCCCAGAATTTTCTGTGGGGCGGCGATTCATAAAGCGGACGAAACCCACCCCTTGATCCGGGGTGGGTTTCATTTTGTCGTCAGGTCCGTTCCAGGAGGGCATACAGCCCTTGAATTTGCTCCGCCGGCCGGGCGCAGGCTTTCCGGCAGATATTTCTTCCTCATTCCCGCTTTTATTTGTACCCATGTTCCTTTTGAATCATGTCATCCAGCGCGATGACGGACAGGATGTAAATCTTGATCGCCTCCAGGATCCCGTCAATGTGTCTTGCCTCATCGGGCTGGTGTACCGCGCCGTGGCCCACGGGCAGGAAGTCCGCCTGGACGCCGTCGCCGCCGCCGAAGCCCACCGCCCGCTGCAGCTTCCGGGCGTAGGTCCCGCCGTCGATCACATAGCTCTCCCGGTCCCGGCCCGTGGCCCGCCGGTAGACGTTCATCAGGCACTGCACAAAAGGGTCGTCCTTGGCGATGTACATGGGCGCGCTGTTCACCGACTCCTTCAGCTCAAACCCCTTTCCCGGGATCACATTGAGCAGCGCCGCCTCAATCCGCTCCCGGCAGTCGGTCACGGGATAGCGGCAGGAGAACAGCACCTCGGGGATGGGGCCGTCCATGTCCGCCCGGACTGCCGAGCACACCAGCGCGCCGGAGGGGTCATCGGCCCAGTCGACGCCCAGCGCCCGGCCCTCGCAGTCTGCGGAAAACTCGGCCAGCGCGGCGCAGATGCTCCGGTCCGGCTCCTTCAGTCCCTCCAGGTCTTTTAAAAAGCCGGTCAGCACCGCGATGGCGTTGACTTTCCCCTTGGGCATGGCGCTGTGTCCCCCGGTTCCCAGGGCGGTGACGGTCATCACATCCCCGTTCCGGGCCAGCTCGATACCGTCCCGGCCCGCCGCCAGCTCCTGCGCCCGTCGGTACAGCCCGCCGCAGCGGCACACCTCCGCCTGGGCCCGGGATGGGATCACATTGTCCGCCGTCCCGCTCTGGAAACGCGTGATCTGCTGAAAGCCCACCTTGGATTGAAGCGACATCTTCAGATTGCCCTTCTCCCCGCAGCACACCGGGAAAAACAGGTCGGGCACCATAGAGTAGTCGGGCATGATGTGCTCCTCGGCAAAGCGCTCCGCGTCTTTCATGCCCTTTTCCTCATTGGTCCCAAAATAGAGCATCACATTGCTTTTGATGGGGATATCCAGCTCTTTCAGCGCCTGCATGGCGTACAGGCCGATCACGGCGCCGCTCTTGTTGTCCCCCGCGCCCCGGCCGATCAGAAAGCCGTTGACCTCAACGGGCTCGAAGGGGTCGTAGGTCCAGCCCTCCCCCGGCTCCACCACGTCCAGGTGGGAAAATATCCCGATCAGATTTTCCCCCTCCTGCGCCGCAGAATAGAAGGCGGTCCCATACCAGTCGTCATGATTATTGGTGTAAAATCCCCGCTTGGCGGCCATATCCAGGGCCAGCTCCAGCGCTCTGGCGCATTGGACGCCGAAGGGCTTGCCGCCCTCTCCCTCCCGGCTGACGCTGGGGATCCGCACCAGACTTTTCAGATCTTCCAAGATATCGGTCCTGTGCTCGCTTATATATTGGTCGATCTGTTTGATCAACTCTTGCATATTAAATATTCTCCTCAGTTCAAGGCCAATCTTTTGCACGTATTGTTAACGCAAGGAGTGAACTCGGAGCCCGCAGCACCCTGCGGGCTCCGAGTTCAGACAAATCAGCAAATCACGAATATCTTAACCTGCCTCTTCCGCACATGGAGCGCGGGGCCGTGCCGGCTGCTCACTGCTTAGAGGCGAAATACGCTTCCAGATACTTCTGCGTGTCCCCAGGCTGGTAGTTCAGCTTATTGCCGCAGTCCAGGCAGGTGCCCATGGTGCTGTACACCTGGATGGTGTTTCCGGCCAGAACCGCGCTGATGTCATCGTAGCTGATCACGGAGGCGATGGCTTTTCTCAGGTCGGCGGATTTGGAGACCTCGGAGTTACCGTGCATGTTGAAGGCCAGCATATACACGCGGATGCCGGGGAGCAGCTTAAAGTCAAGGCTTTCATCCTGCTCGACGATGTCGTACTTGGCCTCGGGCAGAAAATAGGGGAAGTCCACGTCGCCGCTGCGCAGGGCGGACAGAGCGGCATCCCTGTCGCCAATAAATTTGACAACGATGTTCTTGATGGGGTTGCGGGCGGTATCCTTGGTGCGGATGCAGGGGTTGGCCGTGAAGTTCATCTGGTAGTCGTTCATGGAGGTAATCACGTAGCTGCCGCTCAGGGACAGATGGTTGTCATAGGTGGCGCCCTCCACGGTGCATACGGAGTCGCCGTACAGCTTATCGGTGGTGGGATCATAGCTGGCCACGTCCAGGTCCTTGTTCATCTCCTCCACATACTCGCTGTCCACGATGCCGGCGCCGTGGAAAGTCAGGCAGTTCAAAATCTGGGGATAGGGGACGGAGGTGGTGCAGCACACGACTTGATAGCTGCCGGCGTCGTTGTCCACGTCGCCGCGGGATTCCACGATGGAGCCGATGGTCTGGCCCTCGGCCTCCAGCACCTCCCGGACGCTCTTTCCGTCGGCGGTCTTGGTGTTCTCCAGCACGGACATGTCGGTGACGATCTCCACGCTGGCCAGATTCTCATACATGGAGTAGGTCTTGTGCATGGGTGTGGAGTTGGGGTCCTTGACCCGGTTCAGAGAGTAGACCACATCCTCGCCGGCCACCTTGACGCCGGAGTCGTACACGTTGCCGTCCTTGTCGATGCGGGCGAAGCCGCAGTCGTCCCGCAGCAGGAAGAAATACTGGGTGTTGTCCTCGGAGATGGCGTAGCTGTACGACAGGGACTCCTCGGTGGAAACGCCCCAGTCGGGCTGAAGGGTCAGCAGATGGATGTACATCTCGTCCAGGGAGTAGCCGGAGCTCTGGTCGTCGGCGCGGATGCAGTCCCAGGTGGTGATGGTGGAGCCCGTCTGGGTGATGTTCAGGGTGCGGGTGTCGGTGAGGGAGGGATCGGTGTAGGCCAGCTTCTCCCACCGCTGGTTGAGCACGACGGAATCCTGGTTCAGCACCTTACTGGTGCCGCGGCCGGACGTATTCTGGTAGAGCGGAGTCATATAGCACTGTTCTTCAATGGCATACCGCTCGGCCTCGCCGTAGGTGTTGACGTAGACGTCGGGAGTCTCGGTGGAGGCCTTTACGATCAGCTCGTCCAGCTTGGGGTCGCTGATGCCGGTCATGTTGCTGTCGCCGTTGCTGTGCCAGATGCCGCGGCAGCCGTAGTCGGGGGTGCCCACGGGATTGGCCCAGCTGGAGATGGCGATGTCAAAGTTGCCGGCGCTCTCCTGCTCACGGAAGGTGGCGCCGTCGGCGGCGGCGCTCATCTCCACGGTCATGCCAGCCTTGGTCAGCTCGTCCCGGATGACGTTGGCGACGGTCTCATCGGCGCTGCTGTACAGAAGCTTCAGGGACACGGCGCCGCCCTGTACGCCGGAAGAGGATGGAGCGCCGCTGCCGCCGCCTTGGACGTCATCCTTGGTCTGGACGTTGCAGCCCAGCAGAGGGGTCAGCATGGCGCAGCACAGCAGCAGCGCAAGGACCTTTTTCTTCATCTTAATCTGTTCCTCCTTTTAATTTGTGCCTCCGCCGGTCAGCGGGCGGCTATTTCAACGGGTGGCCCGTCAAAATACGGTTAGTACCTCAGCCGGCCGGATATCATTTCATCCGTCCTGTGGCAGGCCACAAAGTGGCCTGGCTTTACCTCTTCAAAGACGGGGTTCTCCGCGCGGCAGCGCTCCGTGGCGAAGGGACAGCGGGGGGCGAAGCGGCAGCCGGGTCTGGGATTCACCGGGGAGCCGATCTCACCTTTCAGAATGATCCGCTCCCGCTTCTCCCGGATGTTTGTGGAGGGAATGGCGGACAGCAGCGCCACGGTGTACGGATGCAGGGGGTCTTTGAAAATCTCGGTTTTGCCCGCCTTCTCGATCATCTGCCCCAGGTACATCACGCCGATGTTCGTTGAGATATGCTTGATGACGGACATGTCGTGGGAGATGAACACATAGGTGAGTCCCAGCTTTTCCTGCAGATCCATCATCAGGTTGATGATCTGGGCCTGGACGGACACGTCCAGCGCGCTGACCGGTTCGTCGCAGATAATAAACTTGGGACTTAGGGACAGGGCCCGGGCGATGACCACCCGCTGGCGGCGGCCGCCGTCGAACTCGTGGGGATACATGTTGTACATGCGGTGGGACAGGCCGGTCAGCTCCATCAGCTCCTCCACCCTGCCGCGCCGCTCCGCCGCCGTCTTGTACATATTGTGGAGTTTCAGCGGCTCCTCAATGATCTGCGAGATGGTAAAGCGGGGATTCAGGGAGGCGTAGGGGTCTTGAAAGATGATCTGCATCTGCCGGCGCATCTGGCGCATCTCCTCCTTGCTGAAGGAGACGATGTCCATTCCGTCGAAAATCACCTTGCCGCTGGTGGGCTCATGGAGTCGGAGGATGGTGCGGCCCAGGGTGCTCTTGCCGCAGCCCGACTCACCCACAACGCCCAGGGTTTCCCCCTTTTCAATTGTGAAGCTCACATCGTCCACCGCGTGGAGCTGGCCGCCGTTGGCGACGTTAAAGTACTTTTTCAGTCCGATTACTTCCAGCATGGCGCCCACGGCTTACACCTCCTCGTCTTGATCGTTTCCAAGGGGATAGAAACACTTGAAGCGATGGGTTCCCCCCTCCATATGGACCATCTCGGGGGACTGGCTTGTACACTTATCCCGGCAGTTTTTACATCTGGGGTGGAAGAAGCACCCCGTGGGAGGCTCCGACATATTGGGCGTCATGCCCTCGATGGGGATGAGCCGGGTGCTCTCCTCGTCCAGCTTGGGGATGGAGTCGAACAGGCCCCGAGTATAGGGATGGCGGGGATTCAGGTAGACCTCCGCCACCGTGCCGGCCTCCACCACCTCGCCGGCGTAGATGATGGCCACCTTGTCGCAGGTCTCGGCCACGACGCCCAGGTCGTGCGTGATCATGATAAGGCCCATGTGAAATTTATCCCGCAGGTTCATCATGATCTGCAGGACCTGGGCCTGGATGGTCACGTCCAGCGCGGTGGTCGGCTCGTCGGCGATGAGCAGGTCCGGGCTGCACAAAAGCGCCATGGTAATGACCACCCGCTGCTTCATGCCGCCGGAAAACTGGTGGGGATAGTCGCTGAAACGCTCCGCCTTGACGCCCACCATCTCCAGCATCTCGACGGCCTGCTTTTTCGCCTCGGCTTTGGACAGGGATTTGTTGTGCCGCCGCAAAACCTCAATGAGCTGATCTCCCACGGTCATGGTGGGATTCAGCGCGGTCATGGGGTCCTGAAAGATCATGGAAATGCCGTTGCCGCGGATCCGCTCATTTTCGGCGTTGGAGTTTGTGATCATGTTCCGGCCCTTGAAATAAATCTCGCCGCCGGTGATGACGCCGGGAGGATCGGGGACCAGCTGCATGATGGCCATGGCGGTGGTGGTCTTTCCGGCGCCGGTCTCGCCCACAAGGCCGATGCTGTCGCCCTCATCCAGGTCGAAACTGATGCCGTTGACGGCGAAGACCTCTTCCTCGTCCGTGATGTAGTGTACATGCAGGTCCTTTACCTGCAGAATGCGTTTTTTCTCCTGTTCTGCCATATGCCCCTCCTGTTATTTCAGTTTCGGGTCCAGCGCGTCCCTCAGGCCGTCGCCCAGGAAGTTGAACGCCAGCACCAGCAGCACGATGGCAAAGCCCGGGAAAATAGCCATGTACGGGTTGGTTTCCAGGTACGCGCTTCCGGCTTTCAAAATATTGCCCCATTCGGGGATGTGCGGCGCGATGCCCAGGCCCAGGTAGCTCAGGGAGCTGACTGCGGTAACGCCGGCGCCGATGCCCAGAGTGGCCCGAATAATCAGAGGAGCCATGGAATTGGGCAGGATATGCTGGAAAATGATCACGTTGTCCTTCGCGCCGCAGGCCCGCGCCGCCTCGACAAACTCCGCGTCCTGCAATTGGAGCACCGAGGCGCGAATGGTCCGGGCGTAGCTGGGAATCGCGCCCACACCCAGCGCGAAGATCACGTTGGCGGTGTTCGTGCCGAAAGCGGCGATGATGGCGATGGGCAGCAGCAGGCCGGGGATGGCCATGAATATATCCAGGATACGCATGATGACGTTGTCCGTCGTGCCGGAGTAGAAACCGGCGACGGCCCCCAGGATGATGCCCGCGGCGATGGACATCGCGGTGGAGAAAATGCCCACCGCAAGGGAAATCCGCGCGCCGAATATCACGCGGGTGAACACGCACCGGCCGTAGTCGTCGGTGCCGAAGGGATACGCCAGGCTGGGCGGCTGCAGAATCAGGGAGTAGTCGTTGTCCACGGCGATGCCGTAGTCAAAGGTCAGGTTGGCACAGATGGAGATGGACAGCAGAAAGACGATGATAAAGGCGCCCAGAACTGCCATCTGACTGCGGAACAGGCGTTTTACCACGTCCACCCAGCCGATGGAGATGTGGTCGTCCTTCGTGAGCACCTTGCGCAGAAGAATCAGCCCAAGAAGCAGGGAGAACAGGTTGCCGGTTACGGTCAGCACGATCAGGACCACGGCCAGGGGCAGCATGCATTTATCGGCCCGGTTGCCCCGCACATGGGACGCCACCAGCGGCAGAGAGACGGCGTGGATTGTAATCACCGCCGCGAGGATACCGATTCCCAGAAAGAAGCTGTTACACACCCAGGGCTTAAAGATGTTGAGGCAGGACACCAGGATAATCAGGATCTCCACCAGCAGCATATAGCAGCCCACCTGATACTCCAGGTTTTTCTCCTTCTTCACCAGCATCAGCCCGGCCACGCAGCAGAAAATATTCCCATTGACGATGGTCAGGAACAGCAGCGCCCCGATCAGGCGGACCGGCCGGCTGATCTCGCCGCCGCTGATGATCTGGCGGTTCACGACTTGGAGGATCAGCAAAGCCGCCAGGGCCTCGGCCAGAAACAGGCCCGCCACCGCCGCCGGTATTGCGCCGACGCTCCAGGTTTTGAAGTCGACCGCCATAAGGCCCACCGCAGCGCCCAGAAAGGCGGAGGCGCCCGCGCCGAAGGCCAGGGAGCCGGGCTCCTGATGCCGCTTCAGGAGCCGCTGATTTGCCTTTTTTGCAAAGAATTTGTCGTTTTTCATCGTTGCCCACCCCTCACTGGCTCTTCAATCTGGACTTAATGCGGGGATCAAGCCACACGTACAACAGGTCCACCGCCAGGTTCACCAAGCTGATGACAATGGAGACGTAGACCACGCCGCCCAGAATGGCCGGGATGTCGGGGAGAAACTGCTTGTCGACCACGTAGCTCCCGATGCCCTTTACGTTGAATACCTTTTCAATCACGGCGGACCCGCCCAAGGAGCCGCCGAACTGAAGACCAGCCACGGTGACAATGGGGATCATAGCGTTGCCCAGACCGTGCTTGATGATGACCCGGAGATTGCTCAGACCCTTGGCGCGGGCGGTCACGATATAGTCCTGATTGAGCACCTCCAGTAGCGCGGACCGGGTATTTCTCGCCAGGCTGGCGGCCAGATGGGTCCCGGCGACCAGGGCCGGCATCAACAGCGACAGCTTATTGCCCTCTATGTAAGAGGCCGGGAGCAGATGCGAGTTGATGGAAAAGTTCAGGATCATGATCATACCGAACCAGAACGCTGGCAGGGACAGGCCCACCAGGGCGATGAACATGAACACATAGTCAAAAGCCGTGTTCGGCTTCACCGCCGATATGATCCCAATGGGCAGGGCAATGACCAGCGCAATTAAAAACGCGTACACCGTCATCTCGACGGTGACGGGGAATTTTCTCATGATCGCGACCATGACGTCCTCGTTGCCCACATAAGAATTGCCCAGCTTGAAGGTGGCCAAGTTTTTAAAGTTGTTGAACAGCTGGACAATATAGGGTTGGTCCAGACCGTACACCCGGTTAAAATCGTCGATCTTTTCCTGGGTGGCGGTTTCGCCCAGCACGTTGGCCGCCGGGCTGGAGGACGCGAAGTGCAAAATGGTGAACACCACAAACACAACGCCGAAGGCCACGAAGACCATCATGATCAGGCGCTCAAATATGTAGCGGGCGTAGGCGTTGGAAAAGATGAGCAGCAGGACATACATGGGGAAGGAGGTGACGACCGAAAGCGCCAGCACCCCCCTGTTGTCCAGGGCTTTGCAGAGAAACTGCACAAAGCTCTGGCGGCCCTCCTTCCCCTCTTGCGCGTACATCGCGTCCACCCGGGCGGCGATCTCGGTGTTCTCGTCCTGCTGGATCTGGCGTTCAAGCTCTTTTTCGAACTCGGCTTCCTCGGCTTGCTTGCCGAAGTGCTCATATTTTTTGGTCAAATAGGCGCGCGCCTTCTCTCGGATGGACGCCAAGGTCCCGTCCTTTTCCGCCAGATCCCGCGCGGCGGACAAATAAGTCCGATACTCATCCGACTCCCTCCTACGGGTGGCGAGGAAACCCAAAATCGCCGCCAGCATGGTGGGCAGCCCCAGCAGGATCACCGCGGCGCGGTACAAGGGCTTGGCAAACGCCCGCGTGATCAACTTGTCGAATTTTTCCTTCATACGTACCCCCTCCAGGTTTCAGTTCCCCAATGTCTTGTGCAAAGTGCCCCCTATATGGTGATTATCATATCTCCCGCAGTTCAATATGTCCAATATACGTTTGTGATGGGCTCATAATGATTTTATTATCAAAATAACGGGAAAGCTGTCGGGCGCCCCCTGACTCCTGCCGGCTCCACGCGAATACCACGGCTTGGTTTTTCTCGTTTTCCAGCGATGCACGGCCGCGTGCCGGTTCATCCGGCGGGCGCTATTCGCAGCCGCCGCACTCCGGCGCGCCTCGGTCCTCATGATAGGAACGCAGGTAGCTTCTGAACTCCCTGGCAATCTTATTAAAGTGGTGGCCGGCCCGCCATATGATATACTGGTTCCGGGTCTATACCGGATCCCGAATCGGGACAAATTTGACCCGCTCTCCATAGGTGCTTTGCGCGGCCCGGTTTTCAACCATCAGCGCCACGGCCTTTCCGGAGGCCGCCACCCCCGCCATATGGCAGTGAAAGCACTCCACCGCCACGTCCGGCGTAAAGCCGGCATCCCGGCACATCTCCTCCACAAGGGTTCGATACTCGTATCCCGCGGGCAGGCAGGCGAACCGTTCGCCCTGCGCCTCTTTCAAGCGAATCCATTTTCGGCCGGCCAGGGGATGGGTTGCGGGCACGGCCAACACCACGGGGTCCTCCCGAAACACCTCGCACACCAGGCCGGGAGCCAAGGTCAGGCGGCTGGAGATCACATAGTCCACGGTCCCCTTTCGCAGCTCCTCCTCCATGTGCTCAGCGGAGATCTCGGTCTGACGGATCTGGCTGTCCGGATAACGCTCCTTGAAGCTCTCCAGCATGTTCCAGGCCAAGGGCTTGCTGACGACGCCCAAGTTTAAAACGTCCTCCAGCTTCTCCGAATATTTGTCCACCGCCTGCTGGCCTTTTCTCATCATGTCCAGCGCCTGCTCCACGTAACTCAGGTAGATCTCACCGAATTTATTGAGGTAGATGCTCCGCCCCACCCGGTCAAACAGGGGGACGCCCACCTCCTTTTCAAGACGCGCGATGCTTACGCTCAGCGCGGGCTGGGCTACGTTCAATTTCTTCGCGGCGTTGGTCAGGTGACCCGCCTCCGCCACGGCCGCAAAATACTTCAGCTGAACAAGATCCATACCCTTTCATCTCTTTTCTCAATTTTTTCCGGCCCCGCGTTCCAGACGCAGGCGCCTGGAATCATGTTTCATATGCGATTCGATATGAACTTATTATCAGTTGATATTGGACAAAAGAGCATATCGACGGTATCATAAAAGCGCGTTGAGACGGCGCATTTTCAGCGGAAAGGATTTGGTATCCCATGGCGTCTTTTGAGAAGCTTCGGAATTTTCAGTCCCGGCTGAAGCGGGACGGAGTGGAGGCCGCCCTTGTCACCTCCTCCACCAATCTGTTTTATCTCACTGATTTTTTTGCCGGGGCCGTGCTGCTGGTCACCCCTGCCCGGAGCTGGTACTTTACGGATTTCCGCACCATTGAGGCCGCCCGTCGGCACTTCGCGGATTCCGGGGTCTGCCTGGAGATGGCCCAGGACGGCTTCATCCCCTATATCAGAGAGGTCGTTCTCCGACAGGGCATCTCCAGGGTGGCCATGGAAAACCACACGCTGACCGTGGCCGACGCCGACCGCTGGAAAGCGCAGCTCCCGGTTCCCGTCACCTGGCTGGACGGCTGCATTGAGACGCTGCGTCAGGTCAAATTTCCCCAAGAGGTGGCGTGCACCGTTCGAGCACAGCGCATCGTGGAGCGCTCCCTCCGTGAGCTGCTCCCGCTGATCAAGCCAGGCGTCTCCGAGCAGGACCTGGTGGCCGAGCTCGTCTACCGCTTTTACAAAAACGGCGCGGAGGGGCTGGCCTTTCCCGTCATCATTCTCAGCGGCGAGAACACCTCCCTGCCCCATGGCTTCCCCGGTGGGCGGAAAATCCAAAACGGCGATTTCATCACCATGGACATCGGCGTCAAGGTGGGCGGCTACTGCTCCGATATGACCCGGACCTTTGCGCTGGGGCGGGTCGGCGATGAGATGAAGCGGGCCTATAACACCGTACTGCAGGCGCAGACGGCGGGCATCGCGGCCATCGCCCCCGGAAAAAGCGGGCACGAGGTGGACGCCGCCGGCAGGGATGTCATTGACGGTTCGGAGTTCGCCGGCGCTTTCGGCCACGGGTTGGGGCACTCCGTGGGGCTGGTCTGCCACGACGGCCTGCGCGCCGCCCAAGGCAGTCGGGATGTGTTCCAGCAGGGTAACATCGTCACTGTGGAGCCCGGAATCTATCTGGAGGGGAGGTTCGGCGTGCGCATCGAGGATATGGTGTGGCTTTCTCCAGAAGGGACAAAAAACCTGACGGAGTTTCCAAAGGAACTCACCGTCTTGTAACGCTCCGCCCCACCGGGAAGTTTTGCAGCGTATACCGCGCCATAGGTTCGCCGTTTCACGCCGGAGTGTCCCTCACAAACTTGTATTAATAAGATACAACAAGTTTGGACATTAAAGCGACCCCGGTCCGCCCGACTGGCACCGGCCGGACCCCGGCTCATTTCACGCCGGATTGTCCAAAGCCTTTAAACGTCAGTCTTCCTGGGAACGGAACGGGGTCGCCTTTCCTGTCGGGCGCCGCTGCCCAGCGCCGCTGCGGCGCAGGACAACATCTCTCCTCACATGTATTTTTATAATACAAGACGATGCGCTTGTCAAGCGAATTTGTGATTTTTGTCACAATTTCCAAACCAGGTCGTTTCGGTTTGTACAAATAAACTATCCCCGCACGATAAAATGAACCGCAGACATTCTGCGGCGCGGATAGCTTTCGACGTTTTTTCAGGTTCCCCTTGACTTACCGCATGAAGTATGCGATAATTTTATCATTAAAAGTGAATATGCCTCCGAGCCGCCATTGCCTAAGGCATTCGCTATGGAATGCGGCCGACCTGGAAGCAGGTCCCAGAGTTATGCTGGAAACGGCATAGCTTTCCGTGTTTGAGAAGGAAGCAGCATAATGAATCAGGGTTACGCCCTCCGGCGTATCCCTTGTGTGATTGTGTCGATTGACAGACTGCCGCTTTCTTCAGGCAGTCTGTCGTTTCTTTTCTTTTCCAATAGGAAACGGCCGAGCTTGCACCTCGACCGTTTCCTATAAATTGGAGAACACCGCTGCCGGCGTGCCCCGCAGCCACAATGGTAACAGTTTTTTTGCGATAATCAACAAGAGGGAGAAAATAAGATGACAAACACAAAAAAAATCCTTGTACCGGCGCTGGCGCTGGCCCTGTCGCTGCTCCTCTGCGGCTGCGGGCAGGGACCCGGCGAAAAGACGGAGCTGACCGTTTTTGCCGCCGCCTCCATGCAGGAGACCCTCACCGAGCTGGGCGATCAGTACATGGAGGACCATAAAAATATCACCCTCGTGTTCAACTTTGACTCCTCGGGCACCTTGAAGACCCAGATCCAGGAGGGCGCGAACGCGGACGTCTTTATTTCCGCCGGCCAGAAGCAGATGGACCAGCTGGACATCACCGCCGATTCCTCCGTCAATACGGATGGGCTGGATTACGTCCTCGAAGGCACCCGCTTCAATATTTTGGAGAACAAGGTGGCTTTGGCCGTCCCCGAGGGGAACCCCTCCGGCATCCGTTCCTACGGCGACATGGCCGCCGGTTTGAAGGATGGCTCCATCATGCTGGCCATGGGCAACAGCGACGTGCCCGTGGGCCAGTATACCCAGAAGATTCTGCAGTATTTTGATCTGAGCGAGGAGGACCTGGCCGCCGCCGGCTGCGTCACCTACGGCGGCAACGTCAAGGAGGTCACCACCCAGGTCAGCGAGGCCGCTGTCGACTGCGGGATCATCTATCAGACCGACGCTTTTTCCGCCGGCCTCACGGTGGCGGACACCGCCACCGCCGAGATGTGCGGTCAGGTCATCTACCCTGCGGCGGTTGTGAAGGGTTCCCAAAGCGCCGACGCCGCGAAGGCTTTCCTGGAATTCCTCACCTCCGACGGCGCCGACGCCGTTTTCGAGCGGGTGGGCTTCACTCCCATCGCGTGAGGTAGGCCGCCCCCATCCCATGCGGACAAAAGCAGAAGGGCTGTGAGAGCATTGGATTGGTTTCCCCTGCTGAATTCGCTGCGCATTGCGGGAATCAGCACCGTCATTGTGTTTTTTGCGGGAATTTTTGCCGCGTTCCATATCGCAAAGGCGCCCCGCTTAGTGAAAGGCGTACTGGACGTTTTCCTGACCATGCCCCTGGTCCTCCCCCCCACCGTTGTCGGGTATCTCCTCCTGCGGGTGCTGGGACCCAAGCGCCCCGTCGGCGCGTGGGCCCTGCGCACGCTGGGCGTGAAGCTGACCATGACCTGGTGGTCCGCCATTTTTGCCACCGTGGTGGTGGTTTTCCCCTTAATGTACCGCACCGCACGGGGCGCTTTTGAGTCCTTTGACGAGACGCTGGCCTATTCCGGGCAGAGCCTCGGCCTGTCCAACGCCTATATCTTCTGGCGCATCCGAATGCCCTGCTGCCGGCAGGGGATTCTGGCGGGCGCGGTGCTGGCCTTTGCCCGCGCCCTGGGCGAATACGGCGCGACCAGCATGATCGCCGGATACACCCCCGGGCGAACCGCCACCATCTCCACCACCGTCTATCAGCTGTGGCGCACCAATGACGACGCCCTGGCGTTTCAATGGGTCATGGTAAACATGGCGATTTCCTTCGCGGTGCTCCTGGCGGTCAACATGCTGGAAAAGAAGAGCGCGGCGCCGAAAGAGAAAGAGGGGCGCTGAATGTCTGTTTTCGTGGACATCAAGAAGAAGCTGGGCGCGTTTTCTTTAGACATCCGGTTTGAGGCGGGCGGCGAAACCCTCGCCCTTTTAGGCGCCTCCGGCTGTGGCAAGAGCATGACCCTTAAATGCGTCGCCGGCATTGAAACGCCGGACAGCGGCCGCATCGTCGTGGACGGTGTGACGCTGTTCGACTCCGAGCGGGGCGTCAACCTGTCGCCCCAGGAGCGGCGCGTGGGGCTGCTGTTTCAGAATTACGCGCTGTTCCCCAACATGACCGTGCTCCAGAACATCCGCGCCGGGGCAAAACGGGAAAAGGACAGGGCAAAACGGGAGCGCGCCGTGCGGCAGGTGATGGACAGCTTCGGCCTGTCCGAGCTGTCGGGGCGATATCCCCGTCAGCTGTCCGGCGGGCAGCAGCAGCGGACGGCGCTGGCCCGCATCCTGGTGTCGGCGCCCCGCATTCTGCTGCTGGACGAGCCCTTTTCCGCCCTGGACAGCCATCTGCGCTTTCGTCTGGAGCAGGAGGTGCGGGGGGTAATCCGCTCCTTCGGGAAGACCGCCCTTCTGGTGTCCCACGACCGGGACGAGGTCTACCGGATGGCGGACGCCATCGCGGTGATCAGCCACGGGCGGGTCGACGTCTGCGGCGGGCGAGACGCCGTTTTCTCCGCCCCGCGCACGAGGGCCGGGGCCGCGCTGACCGGCTGCAAAAATATCTCCGCCGTCCGGCGCGTGGGGGAGAACCGCGTCTATGCCTCGGAATGGGAGATGGCGCTGTCGGTGACGGGACCCGCCGAAAACGCCCGCTATGTGGGCATCCGCATGCACGACGTGCGCGTCGGAGGCACGGAAAACGTGATCCGCTGCCGGGTGACGGAGGTGATCGAAAATCCCTTTTCCGTGACGGTCATGCTCCGGCCCGCAGACAGGGAGCGCGCGGTCCCCATCGGTTGGGAGACGGAAAAACGGATCTGGAATCAATTGCGGGCGGACGAGCTGGACATCTGCCTGCCGGTGGAATCACTGCTGTTGCTGGAGGGTGGCGCTGATGCTGAATCATCCTGATTATGAACAGGCCCGGGAGCTGCTGCTGGCGGCGGCGCGGCCGGTGGGGGCGGAGCGGATCCCCCTGTCCCAATGCGGCGGGCGCGTGCTGGCCGAGGAGCCGGCCGCACAGGAGGACGTCCCCGCCTTTGACCGCTCCCCCTATGACGGCTACGCCCTGCGCGCCGCGGACACGGCCTGCGCCTGTCACAGCGCGCCGGTGACGCTCCGCATTCTGGAGGAAATCCCCGCCGGCGCGGCGCCCGCCGAAACCGTGACGGAGGGAACCGCCGCGAAGGTCCTCACCGGCGCACCCATACCGCCGGGGGCAGACGCGGTGGTCATGTATGAGAAGACCAGCTTTACGGACCGCTCCGTCACCCTGTTCGGGCCGGTGAAGCCGGGGGCCAACATTGTGCGCGCCGGGGAGGACATCCGAAGGGGCGCTGTGCTGGCGCGGCGTGGGGATGTGGTCGACCCCGGCCTGGCCGGGGCGCTGGCGGCACAGGGGATGGCGGTTCCCCTGGTTTACAAACGCCCCCGGGTGGCCGTCCTGTCCACCGGCAGCGAGCTGGTGGAGGCCGACGGCCTGCCGGGGCCGGGGCAGATCCGCAACTCCAACCGCTATATGCTGGAGGCGGCACTGCGGCGGCTGGGCTGCACGCCGGTCTATCTTGGCATCGCCGGGGACCGCGTTGAGGAGATCGCGGCGGCGCTGGACCAGGGCCTCGCCGCGTGCGACGCGGTTGTGGCCACCGGCGGCGTGTCGGCGGGAGACTACGACGTCACGCCCGCCGCCATGGATGCCGCCGGCGCGCACCTGCTGTTCCGGGGCGTGGACATGAAACCGGGAATGGCCTGCGCTTACGGCGTCAGGGACGGAAGGCTCATCTGCGCTCTGTCGGGGAATCCCGCCTCCTCCCTGACCAATCTCTACGCCGTCGCGCTTCCCGCGCTGAAAAAGCTGGCGGGCGTCAGGGTGTGCTTCCCGCAGGAGTTCCCCGTGGCGCTCTCCTCCGGATTTGACAAAAAGAGTCCCAAAACCCGCTTTCTGCGGGGAAGGCTGAACCTGAAGGGCGGCGCGGCCTGTATGGAGCTGCCGAAGGATCAGGGGAATGTGGTACTCAGCAGCGCCATCGGCTGCGACCTGATGGCGGTGGTCCCGGCCGGGAGCGGGCCGCTCAGCGCCGGAACGGTTTTGAAAGGATTTTTGCTATGAAAAAGGTCAAAGTGGAGGACGCCGTGGGCATGGAACTCTGCCATGACGTGACGGCCATGTACGACGGCTTCAAGGGCGCGGCCTTCAAGCGGGGGCACGTCATCCGGGAGGAGGACATCCCCAGGCTTTTGGACTACGGCAAGCGCACTGTTTTCGTGTGGGAGGAAAACGCCGGAGAAGTTCATGAGGAAGATGCTGCCCGCCGCATGGCGGCCATGGCGCCCGTCGCCGGCGCGCGCTACACCGAGCCGTCCGAGGGAAAGGTACTGCTGATGGCCCAGGAGCGGGGGATGTTCCGGGTGGACGCCGGGCTTCTCAGCCGGCTCAATTCCATTGGGGACCTCACCATCGCCTCCCTTCCCGACCACTACCCAGTGGAAAAGGGGGCGCGGCTGGCCTCCATGCGCATTGTCCCGCTGGTGACGCAGGAGGGGCAGCTTGCCCAGGCGGAGGAGCTGTGCAGGGGAAAAAAGCTGTTTGACCTGCGCCCCTACCGGCGCCGGAGGGTGGGCGTGACCGTCACCGGCAGCGAGGTGTACCACGGGCGCGTCAAGGACAAATTTGAGCCCGTGGTGCGCGAAAAGCTGGCGCGGTATCCCGCAGAGATCGTGGGCGCGACCATCTGCGACGACAATCTGGACATGATTACGACCGCCGCCAAAAGGCATCTGGAGCTGGGCGCGGACCTTCTGATCTTCACTGGCGGCATGTCCGTGGACCCAGACGACCTGACCCCCTCCGCCATCCGGGCCTTGGGCGCGCAGGTAGTCAGCCACGGCGTCCCCGCCCAGCCGGGGAATATGACCCTTGCGGCATATGTGGGCGACACGGCGATCCTCGGCGTACCCGGCGCAGCCATCAGCCTGCCGACCACGATTTTTGACGTCCTGCTGCCCCAAATCTTTGCCGGAGACAGGCTGACCAAAGAGGACCTGGTCCGCCTGGGCAGCGGCGGGCTGTGCCAGATGTGCCAAACCTGCCGTTGGCCCAATTGCACCTTTGGAAGATACTGACATGCGGGATACCTACGGAAGAGAGATCAGCTACCTCCGTCTGTCGGTGACGGACCTTTGCAATCTGCGCTGCCGCTACTGCATGCCGGAGGACGGAGTGTGCAAAAAGAATCACGAGGAAATGCTCACCGAGGACGAGATGATTCTAGCGGTACGAGCCGCCGCCTCCTTGGGAATCCATAAGCTGAGGCTGACGGGCGGAGAGCCGCTGGTGAAGAAAAACATCCTCTCCATCTGCGAGCGGGCCGCCGCGGTGGCGGGAATCCGCGAGGTGTGCCTGACCACCAACGGCACGCTGCTGGCCCCGCTGGCGGAGGACCTGCGCCGCGCCGGGGTGGACCGGCTGAATATCAGCTTGGATACGCTGAATCCCGGCAAATACGCCCACATCACCCGGACCGGCGCGCTGCCGCAGGCCCTGCGGGGCATTGAATCCGCGCTGGAGGCCGGATTTGAGCGTCTGAAGCTCAACGCGGTGCTGATCGGCGGCTTTAACGATGATGAGATTCCGGCGCTGGCGGAGCTGACCCGCCGCTATCCCGCCGACGTCCGCTTTATTGAGCTGATGCCCATGACGGAGCATGAGGCGTTCGGCCGGGGGGCCTACGTCCCCGCCTCGGCGGTGCTGTCCGCTCTGCCGGAGCTGCTGCCGGAGGCGCGCAGCGACGGCGTGGCGCGGCTGTACCGCCTCCCCGGAGCGAAGGGCAGCGTCGGGCTGATCAGCGCGGTCAGCAGCCATTTCTGCACCGCCTGCAACCGCATCCGGCTGACCGCGGACGGAAAGCTGAAGCCCTGCCTGCACTCCGACCGGGAGATTTCCATCAAAGGGCTGGGCCTTGACGAAATGCGCCGGGAAATGGAGCGGGCCATCCTGGACAAGCCGGCCTGCCACGCGCCGCTGTCCGCCACACGGCGCAGCGGCGCCGGGCGCGGCATGAACCGCATCGGAGGATAAGCCATGAATATTCCGGCGATTGCTTTTGCCGCCTATTCCGGGACGGGAAAGACCACCCTGATCGAAAAGCTGGTCAAGGCGCTGAAGGCCAAGGGTCTGCGGCTGGCCGTGCTCAAGCACGACGGCCACCGCTTTGAGATCGACCACGCGGGCAAGGACTCCTGGCGGTTTGCCCAGGCGGGGGCGGACATTGTCATGCTCGGCTCGGCGGAGCGGACGGCGTACGTGGAGCAGCGCGGACTCCCCCTGGAGCGGCTGCTCGGGATGGTCCGGGACGTGGACCTAATTCTGGTGGAGGGGTATAAAAACGGGCCGCTGCCGCAGATCGGCATGGCCCGAAGAGAGACCGGAAAGGGCTTTCCCGCCGATATCGACCGATTTATTGCGCTCGTCACCGATTTGGAGGTTGAGACCGACCTCCCCTGCTTCAGACCGGACGAGATCGAAGGAATCGCCAACTTTATTATGGGGAGGATTATGGTGAAGCCGGCAAACGATTTTACACACTTTGACGACACGGGCCGCGCCAGGATGGTGGACGTGGGGGAAAAGCCCGCGTCCCGCCGTACCGCCGCCGCCGCCGGGCGGGTGCTGATCGGTCGGGAGACCTTCGGCCTGATCCGGTCCGGCGGCATGAAGAAGGGCGATGTGCTGGCCGCAGCGCAGATTGCGGGCGTGATGGGCGCCAAACGGACGCCCGATCTGATTCCCCTGTGCCACCCGGTCCTGATGGACGGCGTTGACCTGTCCCTGTGGCTGGATGAGGAGCGGTGCAGCGTGGAAATTCAGGCGGTGGTCTCCTGCGACGGGCGGACCGGCGTGGAGATGGAGGCGCTGACGGCGGTCTCCACGGCGGCCTTGACGGTGTACGATATGTGCAAGGCCGTACAGAGGGATATTGTAATCTCCGACATCCGGCTGCTCCGCAAGACCGGCGGCGTCCATGGAGATTTTCAGCGGGAGGAATCCGTATGAGCTATACGGCGGCGGTAATTACCGTCAGCGACAAGGGAGCCAGGGGCGAGCGTGTGGACACCAGCGGCCCCGCAGTCCGGGCCGTTCTGGAGCGGGCGGGGTGGACGGTCCGCTACACAAATCTGATCCCCGATGAAAAGGAGGAGATCAAGGCGGAGCTGATCAAGTGCGCCGACGCGTTGGGGATTCACCTTGTCCTCACCACCGGCGGCACCGGCCTTTCCCCCCGGGACGTCACCCCGGAGGCGACGCTGGAGGTGGTGGAGCGCGCCGCTCCCGGCATCCCGGAGGCGATGCGGGCGGAGAGCCTGCGCCTCACCCCGAAGGGCTGCCTTTCCCGCGCGGCGGCGGGCATTCGGGGAAGGACCCTCATCATCAATCTGCCCGGGAGCGAAAAAGCGGCCGTGGAAAATTTGACGGCCGTCATTGGAGCGATTGCGCACGGCGTGGAAATGCTGCTGGGAAGCGGCTCCGCCAACTGTGGGGAATCGCGGCCTTCCGGCCGGGAGCGGGTCCCCTCCGTGGACGAGTGGCTCCGGGAGGCGAAGGCCGGGCCGTTCGCGGAAAAGATTGGGATGTACCTGACCCACAACGGTGTGGTGCGGGGCACCGCCAGGGCGCAGGCCAGGGGATGCGGTAAAATGGCGGCTCCTGTTTCCGGCATGGTATTCTCATATGATGAGGAAAAGGTGAGCAGGGCGGTGGCCGAAACCGAAAAATTGCCTGGGATCTACCATGTCCGCGTCTGGCTGAACGAGGGCAGGCTGCGCGTAGGCGATGATCTGATGCTCGTCCTGATTGGCGGCGACATTCGCCCGCACGTGGTGGACGCGCTCCAATATCTGGTGGACAGGCTCAAAAGCGAGTGTGTCACGGAGGAGGAGCTGACCTGATCGGGACCTCTGAGCGCGCAAAGCATGCAGGGGCTCAAAGCGCGACCGCATGGACCGCAAACATAAAAAGCGGCAAAAAACGTCCCCGGCTGCTCTATGCAGCCGGGGACGCCTTTTGCGAGGCTACGCGCAATGGGCGCCGCGCCGCCTACCGGCAAACGCCGACACGGCCCCGCCTCAGAGCAGGGCGGAGGCCCTATTTAACCGCGATGGCCTCAATCTCGCACAGAACGCCTTTGGGCAGGTCCTTCACCGCTACGCAGCTCCGGGCGGGCTTGGAGATAAAATAGCGGGCGTACACCTCGTTGAAGGCGGCAAAGTCCCCCATGTCGGCCAGGAAGCAGGTGGTCTTGAACACCCTGGACGCGTCTGTTCCGGCAGCCTCCAGGATGGCGCACACGTTTTTGCAGCTCTGTTCCGCCTGGGCGGCAATGCCCTCAGGCACCGCGCCGCCGGCGGGGTCCACGGGGATCTGGCCGGAGGTGAATACAAAGCCGTTGACCTCCCAGCCCTGGGAATAGGGTCCGATGGCCCCGGGAGCATTTTTAGTTTCCACAACATTCATGACGCTTTTTCTCCTTTCTTTTTGAACGTTAGACTTGTTTACTCAGCATCTCCATACTTCTATGCCGCAAGGAGTTCTCGGGGGCGATCTCCTCCGGTCCGTCCAGATCAATGAGCCGCAGGGCTCCGGTGGGGCACGCCTTCACACAGGCGGGCTTGAGGCCGTGGTGCACCCGCACGTAGCAGCCGTCGCACTTCACCATCTTGCCGTCCGGCCCGAAGCCGGGCACCCCGTAGGGGCAGGCCATGGCGCAGCTATGGCAGCCGATGCAGTTGGTGGTGTCGAACACGGTGAGGTTGGTCTCCGGGTCCTTCTGGATGCAGGCGCTGGGGCAGCCCACGATGCAGGGGGCGTCCACACAGTGCATACAGGCCAGGGACAGATGGCTGTAGGTGGTGCCCTCCCCCTCCTGCCGCTCCATGTCGAACACGTTGCGGAAGGGGCGGGTCTGCTTCACGTTGAGGTCGTTCTGGTCCATGCAGGCCACGGCACAGGCCCCGCAGGACACGCATTTGGACACGTCCAGGTCGATGGCATACCGTTTGCTCATGGCTTCGCCTTCTTTCTCATGCCGCACCGGGTGGCGTTGTAGGCCGGGAACCCGGAATAGGGGTCCACGTGGTCCTTGTCCATCAGGGCGTTCACATCCGCCTCGGAGTAGCCGTGGTAGAAGAACACCACGCCCTTCTGCACCCGATGGCTGGGCTTGGCCTTCACGGTGATGCTCCCCCGCGGCGTGTATAGCTCCATATCGTCCCCCGCCTTGAGGCCCAGGGCCTGGGCGTCCTCCACGGAGAGCTGGGCGGTGGGCTCGGGCTGCATAGCGCGCAGCCACTCCACCTTGTGCAGCCGGGAGTGGATGGCGTGGGGCAGCCGCCCCCCGGAGCACAGCACAAAGGGGTACTGGGCCGGGTCGGCGCCGTCCAGGGGGTCGCAGTAGGTGGGCAGGGGGTCCAGCCCCCACTCCGGGTGGGCGGCGATGAGCTCGGAGTACAGCTCGAACTTCCCGCTGGGGGTGTCCAGCCCCTGGGCCAGCCTGGTCCCCGGCTGGTAGGGCCGGAAGCGGGGCACCTTCACCGGCACGCCCGCCTTCTTCAGCTCCTCCACTGTCACCCCCACATCGGTGAGCATGGAGTCGATGTTGGCCTCGTAGCCCGCCGCCAGCTCCTGGTCACCCAGGTCCATGCGGACGGCCAGGTCCCGCAGAATTTCCACGTCGGACTTGCTCTCCCCCACCCGGTCAATGGCGGGCTGGGTGAACCAGGCGTAGCCGCCGGGGTAGGTCTCCAGCTCTCCCCGCTCCAGGGAGGAGCACACGGGGAGCACCAGGTCCGCCATCTTGCAGGTGTCGGTCAGAAACAGGTCGGCGTTGACGAAGAAGTCCAGCTTGCCCAGGGCTTTTGCCAGGTAGCCGTCCTCGGGGAGCATCCGGAAGTTCATCCCCATGCCGAACACGGCCTTGATGGGGTAGGGTGTGCCCTCGTCGATCTGCCGGGCCAGGTCCACCACCTGCATCTCCCGCTCGGTGTGGAACCACAGGGGGAAGCGCTCCTCGCCCACGGCGGGGCGGATGTGCTCCGGCTGGGTGGCGTCCATCCACTCCTCCTCCCGGGTCTCGAACCCGGCGATCTGGTGGGTAAAGGTGTGGCGGGTGGGGAGCTGGCCGCCCTGCTTGTCGAAGCTCCCCGTCAGCGCCAGCAGGGCCGTGATGGCCCGGTAGTTCTGCATCCCGTTCTTGTGGTGGGGGATGGGGGCGCTGTTCTCGTGGGAGGAGATGGATTTGGCGTCCCGGATCATCTCGCAGGCCCGCAGGACCTGGGCGTAGGGCACCCCGGTGAGCCGCTCCACATTACTCTCGTTGAAATTGGCGGCATAGGCGGCGTACTCCTCAAAGCCGTGGACGTGGGCTCGGATGAAGTCCTTGTCGATCCAGCCATTTTGGATAAGCACATTCCCCATGCACAGGGCCAGCGCCCCGTCGGTGCCAGGATAGAGGCGCAGGTGCAGGTCGGCCAGCTTCTCCACCGTGGGGGTGATTTTGGGGTCGATGACGATGAACTTGGTCCCCGCCGCCTTGGCCCGTTCCGCCGCCTGGGCGTTGAGGTAGCCGGAGTAGTAGGGGTTGAAGGCCCAGCCCAGGTAGAGGTCGCAGTGGGCCATGTCCGGCCGGGCCAGCTGGCCCGCCGCCACCTTCCAAGCCATCCAGCCCGCCGTCATGCAGGTGGAGGACTCGGTGCCATAGTTAAAGGTGCCGAAGGAGTGGGCAAACCTCCGCAGCCAGGGGCGGTACCACTTGTTGTAGCCCCCGAAGAAGGCCACGGCGTCCGCGCCGTCCCGTGCCCGGATGGCCAGCAGCCTGTCGGAAATTTCCTTGTACGCCTCGTCCCAGGTAATGGGCTCAAACCGACCCTCGCCCCGTTCGCCCACCCGGCGCAGAGGGGTGAGAATGCGGTCCTCCCGGTAGACGTATCCCCGGTTGGACAGCCCCTTGGTGCACAGCCCGCCCCGGCTGCGGGGGTGCTCGTCCATGCCCTCCACCTTCAGCAGCTTCCCGTCCTTCACGTAGGCGTTGATGCCGCAGTTGTAGGCGGGGCTGCAGATGGCGCACACGGTGTGCTTGACCTCAATGCCCGTCTCGGGGCAGGGGATCTTCGCCCGGATCAGCTCTTCCAGCCTATCCACGGGTCATCACCTCCATCCTGTCGATGAATTCCGCCCTCAGCCCGGCCTGGAGCAGCATGGCCCGCTGGTAGTCGGGCAGGCTGCCCCCCTCCCCGGCGAAGAGGCGGAGCATGTAGTTTTTGAGAATGCCGCTGATGCGGTAGCTGTCCAGGATGTTGGCCCCGGCCACCCTTCCGCCAGAGATCACCGCCCGGACATACAGCCCGTCCCCGTCCAGAGCACCTTGCTCCAGCAGCTCCCCCTGGATGCGGTTGTCCCCGAAGCCGATAAAGTCCATGTCCATGAAGTGGGTGATGTTGTGAAGGATATTGCCCTCAAACCGGGCCTCCCCTCCGGCCATGTTGGCCCCCGCCGCCGCCCCCTGGCGATTGGCGTTGGCCCACAGGCCGATGATCTGCTTCTCTCCGCTCTCTAGGTTGACGCCCTGGGCGCAGTCCCCGGCGGCGTACACCCCGGGGGCGGAGGTCTCCATCCGCTCATTGACCAGGATGCCCCGGTCGATGTCCACCTCGCCCTGGACCACCTGGGTGGCCGCCCGGGTGCCGATGCACAGGGACACCAGATCCGCCGGGACCACGGAGCCGTCGGTCATGACCGCGGTTTTCTGCCCGTTCCACAGCTCCATGTGGTCGATGGTGGCCCCAAAGCGCAGGTCGATCCCCCGCTTGGCCACCCGCTTCTCAATAGCGGCGGACACCTCCGGATAGGCGGCCAGGGGAAAGATATGGGGGGCCAGGTCGGCCAGGCAGACCCGGACGCCGTACTTTTCCAGCACCTCCACCACCTTGATGCCCGCCATGGACGCGCCCACCACCACGGCGGAGCGCACATCCCCCCGGTCCAGCCGGTCCTTCAGCCGCTGGGCGTCGTCCACAGTGCGCATGAGGTGGGCGTCCTGCGGGCTCAGGCCCTTTACCGGCGGGGCAAAGGCGGTGGCCCCGGTGGCGATGAGGATCTTGTCATAGCGCTGTACGCCCCGCTCCGTCTCCACCGCCAGGTCTTGGGCGCGGACCTTTTGCACCCGCTCGTGGTGCAGGGTCAGCCCCAGCCGGTCCGCCACCTCCTCCAGCGGCCCGAAGGGAAACAGCCCGGAGCGGGGCAGCTTGCCAAAGATATAATAGGTGGTCAGCATGGGGTTATAGGGGGCCAGGCCGGTGTCGCCATACACGTGGACCTCTCCGGCCTTGTCCTGTTCCCGGATGGCCTGGGCCGCGTGATAGCCTGCCGTGCCGAACCCAACGATCCCGTATCTCATGTTTTCCCTCCCAGATCGGATTTTCAAAAGGGCAGGGGAGGGCCATCAAGCGAAACTTGACGGCCCTTCCCCCTTTGTACGAAAAATGAAATGATGATTGACGCTTTACTTTTTGGCCAGGTCGGCGTCCGCGAAGTGGTTCTTCCGCAGCAGCATCACGGCGATGGCGATCACGATGTAGATGCCCATACCCAGGAACTGCATGGGAGTCAAGCCGGACAAGCTGACATAGGAGGACAGGCCCAGCACAATAAAGACGATCACCATGACGATCTTCAGATTCCGGGGCTTCATTTTCAGGGTTGACTTCTCATACACCTCAGGCAGCACGTCGGGCAGGCGGAAGCAGGCGTACACCATCAGCAGGTCGGACAGCTTGGAGCAGCCGGTGCCCATATTAGAGATATCGGTCGTATTCATGCCGGTGATAACAGGGATGAGGCCCACCACCACGAAAAATCCCAGCAGGATCACGGGGGCGCCGTTTTTGTTCTCCATGCCCCAGGACTTGGGCAGCCAGCCGTCGAAGGAGGCCCGCTGCAAACCGCGGGTGACCCAGGACAGGGTGCCGTTCAGGGTGGTCAGCAGGGCGAACCAGGCGCCGCCGATGACAAAGAACAGGTACACGGGGGCGGGGAAGATCTCTTTGGCCACCACGGAGATGTTCTGGCCGGCCACCTGATCCATGGGAAGGACGGCGGCGGCCACCACGCCCACCAGGGCGTAGAACACGGCCACCACGATGGTGGACACCACCATGGCCTTGGGAATGGTCTTGCCGGGGTTCTCCACCTCGCCGCCGTTCTCAGCTAGGAACTTGGCGCCGCCGCAGGCGAAGGACAGCATCACCGCGCCCCGCAGGAACTTCATGGGGCCGTTGGGCATCAGGTTCTCCATGGCGGGGGTCAGGTACTCCCAGTTGACCTTGGGCAAACCGAAGATGATGTAGATGCCCAGGGAGATCAGCAGCAGGGCCACCATGCCCTTTTGCACCTTGGCGGAGGTCTTCAGGCCGATGAGGTTGACGCCGGCGGCAGCCAGGATGGCCAAGGTTGCGATGAGCTTTTCATTCACCGCGGGGAAGATGACCTTCACATAGCTGGCAAAGCCCAGCGCGAAGGTGGAGATGAGCACCTGGGAGAGCACAAATATCATCAGGTACACAAAGCCCGCCCTGGGGCCGATGAGCTTTTTGGCGTAGACGTAGCTGCCGCCGGTGGCGGGCAGAGCCGAGCCCAGGATGGCCATGGGGATGAGCTGGGTCAGGGAGATGATGGCGGCCAGCAGGAAGGCGTAGGGCATGCCGTGGCCGGTGAGGCCCATAACCACGCCGGTGAGGACGAACACGCCGGAGCCCACGATCTGCCCGATGCAAAAGCCCATGCAATCGGTGAAATTCAGTTTTTTACCCATTTGTTTTGCTCCTCTCTCTTGTGGGGTCACACATGGTTTGCAAACCTTGCTATCTTCTCCAGGCCCTGCCTCAGCGTGGCCTGGGGACAGCCGATGTTAAAGCGGAGGAAACCCTCGGCGTTCTTGCCGTAGCCCGCGCCGCTGCCGATGGCCAGGCCCTCCTCCTTCACCAGCCGGTCGGTCATCTCCTGGCTGGTGAGGCCCAGCCTCCGGCAGTCCAGCCACATGAGATAAGTGCCCTCGGGCTTGACCACGCCGATCTGGGGGGCGTGCTCCCCCAGGTAGTCGATCACCAGCTGGGCGCTCTCGGTCAGATAGGCGTTCAGCTCGTCCACATACTGGTCTCCGTAGGTGTAGCACGCCTCGATGGCCCCGTTGGCCAGGGAGTTGGGGCCCATGAGCCACGCCTCCCGCATGGTTTTGTCCTGGAGCTGCTTCAGCTCCAGGTTGGGGATGAGCATACACGAGGAGTGGAGCCCCGCCAGGTTGAAGGTCTTGCTGACGGCGGTGTACACGATGATCCGGTCATACTCATCCTTGAACCTGGCCGCGGAGGTGTACTTATTTCCATAGAGCACGATGTCGCCGTGGATCTCGTCGGACAGCAGGTAGGCGCCGTACTGCCTGCACAGCAGCACCATTCGCTCCACATCCTGGGCGGACCACACCCGGCCCACCGGGTTGGCGGGGTTGCAGAACAGCACTGCCTTCACGCCGCCCTTGAGCTTGGCCTCAAAGTCGGTCCAATCGATGTCGTACCGGCCATCCTCATAGGTCAGAGGGCAGTCCGCCAGCACACGGCCCTGGTTCTCGATGATGGCGAAGAAGGGGTCGTACACCGGGGTGAAGGCCAGCACCTGGTCCCCCGGCTTGGTCAGCGCCCGAATGGAGAACCACATGGCGGTGACCACCCCCAGGGAGGGCAGGAACGCCTCCACGGGCAGCTCCACCCCGTGCCGCCGGGCGTACCAGCCCCGCACCGTCTCCAGGGTCCTGGGACCGGTAAAGGTGTAGCCGAACAGGGGGTGCTCCAGCCGCTTTGCCATGGCCTCCACCGTCTCGGGCAGGGTGGCGAAGTCGGTGTCGGCGATCCAGAAGGGCAGAAGGCCGCTGGGCTGCCCGAACTTCACCTGCTTC
Organism: uncultured Oscillospiraceae bacterium; assembly: GCA_949948775.1. GTDB lineage: Bacteria > Bacillota > Clostridia > Oscillospirales > Oscillospiraceae > Enterenecus. The sequence goes on along the minus strand of CATLHC010000007.1, from coordinate 2,964 downwards.
TCCCACTTGAGGCAGTCGGACCCCATTCTGTCGTGTACTGTGTCAAAATTGTAGCTCATTGATCTACCTCCAAATCATTCTCCCTCTCCGGGAGATTTGGGATATATCTTCCATTCTCCGTCCGGCGGCGCCTCACCGGGGTGTCGGGGAAAAGAATTCGCCATTTATTTGAGGAAGTCCTTGAAATACTGGCCATAGGTCTCCCAGATCCAGTCGCAGTGCTCCATCATGTAGAGATAGGCGTACTCCGGGCTGCGGCTCTTTACCGCGTCGAAAATCTTTTGGTGCTGGACCTGGGCCTCCACCTTCTGCCCGTCCCGGTACACCGGGGCCACGAAGGGAAGGCGGTTGATGGAGCCGGAGGTCTGGGACAGCTGCTCCCACACCCGCATCATCACCGGGTTGTGGAGGCTGGACCACAGGCAGGTGTGGAAATCCACCCGCCCGGAGACCCGGCCCGCCAGGGGAGCCAGCACCACCTCGTCCTCCCGGCGGAGAAGGGCCTCCTCCATCCGGGCCAGGTCCTCCTCCGTAGCCAGCATGGCGGCCTGCCTGGCCACCGTGGGCTCGATGAGCCACCGGGCCCGGGTGGACTGGAAAAAGGTGGCCTGAAGCTGCTCCGCCTGGTCGTGGTGCTCGCCCTCCTCCAGCAGCCCCTTCCAATCCACCGCCACGATGCTGCCCTTGCCCTTCCGGGTCTGGATAATCCCCGCCTCGGACAGCTGCTTCAGCGCCCAGCGCACAGTCACCCGGCTCACGCCAAGTTGCTGGGCCAGCTTGTTCTCGCTGGGCAGCAGATCGCCCTGCTCCAGCGCGCCGGAGCGGATCATATCTTTGATGCTGTCAAATACCTGTTCATGCAGTTTTTGCGGAATACGCTGCGTCATGGGACACCGTTCCTTTCCGGGGAAGACCCCCTCAACCTGTATTAGATACATACAACAAGTTCAGGCAGTAGAACGGCCCCGCTCCGCCCGACTGGTCCCGGTTGAGTCCGGCACGTTTCCTGCCGAATCATCTCAAACCTTGGGGCTACAGCCTTCTCTTGGAACGGAACAGGGCCGCCTTCCTGTCGGGCGAAGCTGCTCAGCGGCACTGTGACGCTGGGCAGGAGTTTCCTCACATGTATTTTTATAATACAGGATAACGCGGTTGTCAAGAGGGCTCGTGATTTTCGGCGCAATCTCCAAAATGGATCCATGCGGTTTGGTCAAATAGAACAACATCGGATGTGGCACGGTTTTGCGTCGGTCCGACTGCAGACGGTCCAAGAGGCTTGAGAAAGGATTTCTAAATTCTGGGGATTTCCAATTGGGGGAATCAATATGACGATGATCCCCTCGATACACTCGTTTACGATGGTTGAGGTCAGTTCCGGGATGTCCCTATGATATGTTGAAACTTGGGCAAAACGGAAAAGAGCGCAGGAACAGGAGATACGACGCATGTGCAACCTGCACATTTGCAGAAAATTTTTTTGGGCGGGGGACATCTGTTTTCCAAGAAATATGTGTGATAAGCTAAACGCAAGATCGCGGGGTGATCTGCCCCCCAAGAGAGGAACATCAATTACATAGAGGTGAAAGCTATGGAGAGTCTGTCTAAGAACCAGGCGCTGATCTTCGCCACGGGAGACATCATCATCGATGAGCCCGATCCCCACTCCTTCTTTGAGCCGTCGAAAGGATTACTTTCCAGCGGCGATTTTGTGGTGGGGCAGATCGAAGTGCCCCACACCGACCGGGGGGAGAGCGTCAGCACAGACGTGCCTGCTCCGCCCGCTCCGCCGGAGAACCTGGCTCCCTTGAAGGACTGTGGGTTCAACCTGTGTACCACCTGCGGCAACCACGCCCATGATAATGGTGTGCCCGGCATTGTGGATACGCTGGATCTGCTTGGCAAGCTGGGCATCGCGGCCACCGGAACCGGGCTGAATCTGAAGCAGGCCAAGACACCTGCCATCGTGGAGCGCAAGGGTATCCGAGTGGGGCTGATCGGCTACAATGCCGTGGGCCCCCGCGAGGGCTGGGCCACCTCCCAGAAGGCGGGCGTGTCTTACGTTCAAATTCTGACCCACCACGAGCCGTCTCCCAGGGCTACCCCGGGCCTTGCCGCCAAGGTGTATACCTTCCCGGAACCCGATTCCGTAGCTGATATGCAGGCCGATATCCGAGCGCTGCGGGATCAGGTGGACATCCTCCTGGTGGCTCTGCACAAAGGCATGGTGCATACCCATGCCGAACTCCAGATGTACGAGCGCCCTCTGGCCCACGCGGCCATTGACGCCGGAGCCGACGCGGTTATTGGTCACCACGCCCACATCCTTCGGGGCATTGAAGTGTACAAAGGTAGGCCCATCTATCACAACCTGGGCAATTTCGTGTGCGTTACGCACGCGCTCACCCCCTCCGGGGACAACACGCCGGAGCGGATGCGCTGGATTGAGCAGCGCAAGAAGCTGTTCGGCTTCACCCCGGACCCTGAAATGCCTTTCTACGCATTCAATCCCGAGAGCCGCAAGACCATCCTGGCTCGTATGAGCGCCACCAGGGACGGGATCGACGAGTTCGGCTTTGTCCCCTGTTATATCAACAAGCAGGGCGCTCCTGAACCCCTCACCGACTACGAGCAGGCCAGGGAGATCATCGACTACGTCGGGCAGATCTCGGAGGAGGAGGGCCTGTCTATCCAAATGACCTGGCGCGGCAGCTGGGTTCAGGTTACCGGCTGACCTGATCTCATACGGAACGTTCCCGCGGGATAGATTATGCAGTGGCCGAAGCTTTTTTCAGTGCTTTAAAGGCCGAAGGAGTTTCCCGGCGTCAATATCGGTCAGCGTTTGTCAACGCCGATTTGAAATTGTAAGAAAACGCCGAAGAAATTTTGTCATTTTTCGGCGGCGGGAGTAACAAAAATCAGGTACTGCCTTGCTCAAAAAGAGTGTTCACGATTTGCTGTTTCTGG
>CATLHC010000006.1 GCA_949948775.1 uncultured Oscillospiraceae bacterium | reverse complement strand
CTTCTCCAGCCAGGCTGCAGCAAGCTTACCGTGATGCACCTTCAGATTATCCAAAATCAAGAACACTTTCTGGTCTGATGTGTGAATCAGCCGCTCCATGAAACGGATCAGCCGCTGTTGGTTCATAGTCTCCTGATAAACCATAAAACGGACGCTGCCCTGGCTGCTGATGGCTGAGATCATATTGACCCTCTGCCGTTTCGTCTCCACCGGCAGCACGGGAGGACGGCCCTTAGGCGAGAAGCCGCGTTCTACTATTTCGCAGTTGCTTACCCCAGTCTCATCTGCCCAATAGATGATGGCGTTTTCTGCTCTTGCACGCTCCAGAACAGCGGGATATTCCTCGCTTTTCCACCTTTAGATGCCCCGAGGGTTCTGTTTTCGCGCACGCTTCGCCGGACGCTGGCAGCTCATGCCCCAGCGCTTCATGTAATCCGACAGTGTCCGTTCGTTGATGGCTTTGTGGTATTTCTTCTGGATATATTCCCGCGTCCGTCCCAATGTCCACAGCCTGCCGGTGATTCCGAAATCTTCCGGCACGGTGTCCACAATCGCCTTCCGGATATTCTCTTGCTCTTCCGGGGTTAGAACCATATGGCTCCCGGGCTTTCGCCCGTATTTTTTCCGCTCCAGGGAGGCCGATCCTTCTCGTTGATACGCTGTCCATATTTCGCTCGCGCGATTCTGGCGTACGCCGGTTAATTCCTCGATTTCTTTTCCCGTTTTTCCCAATTCCTTGAGCCGTACTACCTGCCTGCGTATCTCTTTGAGGCCCTCTCTCCCTACTTTCCTCAGGTCGATGTATTCCATACCCTCCATTTTACCACACCTGCATCCGTTTTCCTATCTTTTTTCTCGAAAGTAATATCAAACATATTCCCGCTCCCTACCCTTTCCACTCTGTTTCAATGCAGCCTGTTTCTTCCATCCGCCAAAGCTCCGCTTCCTGATAGCCTACGGAGCGAAGAACCGGAAGGGTATGCTCAGCCAGATACGGAGTGCGCCAAAAGGAGTCCTGCGTGTATCCTTCTCCATTGAAACGCATCGGGGCGGAGAATACGACTCGCTCCTCCCCGCATTTTCGCCCCTGCGACATGGTCCACCGGAACAGGAACTGATTGTCCCATGCGACCTGATCCCGCATCATATCCGTCGTTCCCCAACACCGCTCCACGACTGCGCCGGCCGGGATCAGCGCCTCCGCCGCCTGAGCCGCCGTCATACCGGAAAAGATCTGGTCCAGCAGGCCGACCGCGTCCGGCGCCCCGGATCCCTCCAGGGCCGCCAGGCTTGGATACCGGTCGCGGTCTATGGACAGAGCGGAAGCCGCCTTTGCAAAGGTCTCGTCGTCGAGAAGAAACAGATAGATCCATCCGTCTGTGCAGCGATAGATATTATTAGCGGCGGAAGCGGCCTTCCTCCGATTTTTTTGGGGGAGTTTGCCTAGCTGCGCGTTTATAATGCGGTAATTGTTGAGGAAAACAGCTTCTCCATAGAGGGAGACAACGATACGGCTTCCTTTCCCCGTCCGCTTCCGCTTGAACAGCGCCGCCGTGAGTTCGGCGGCCAAATTCTGACCGGTGAAGGAATTCGCCATGCCAAGCGGCGGGATTACCACGGTGCCGTCTGCCGCCAAATCGTTCATAAAGCCGCCGCGCGCCCACCAGCAGACCGGGTCAAAACCGGGCCGGTCCGCGGCTTCCCCAAACTCTCCCCAGCCGGTCAAAACGCCGTAGACAATGTCGGGCCGAAGGCTGTGCACGCTCTCGTAGTCCAGCCCGAGCCGTTCCAGCGCCTTCGTGCGAAAATTAGAAAAAAACACGTCCGCGCTTTTCAGCAGGCGGCGCATCGCCTCTTTCCCTTCCGGCGTCTTCATATTGATGCAGACGCTCTTTTTCCCCGTGTCCCACACATCATAATAATCGGTGACCCAGCGGGTGGTCCTGCCCCCGATCGGCTCTACGACGATGACCTCGGCGCCCATCTCCGAGAGCAGCTTGCCGCAGGAGGGCCCCGCCGTCGCCAGCGCAAATTCAATGACCCGTATTCCCTCTAAAGGCTTCAGCATCTTTTCACACTCCAAACTTAGGTTTTATCCGCGCGCATCCGCTTTTGACGGACCCGCTCATATTGGCTGAGCATGATGATAACCGGCAAAATTGCCGCCGAGCCGATGAGAAACGCCCCGGAGTAGTCTCCGCTTCCCATATAGACAGCGGCGGAAATGGAAGGAAATATGAAGGAACTCAGAGTGTTAAAAACCGGCGTAAACCCGAGGATGGGCCCCGAGTGCTCCGTACCGAATGATTCCACGCCCAAAACGGACACCAGCGCCTGCGCGCACCCATAGCATGCGACGACCAGGATCACGCAGACAACGTATATAGGACTGCGCGCAAAGGCCAGTGAGCAGACCAGCGTTAGGTTTAACAGCTCCGTGCAGATCAGCATCCGAAGGTTCCCGATCTTATCGGCCAGGATGGGGCAGAGCAGCCTCGACAGACTGCTGGCGATCCCGGTCAGGGAGACGCAGAGCACTGCCTGCGATTCATCCAGCCCCCTTGAAAGCCCCAGTGTCAGGATGATGGGATTCAATATCTGATAGCCTCCAAAGGCCAAAAACTTCAGCATGCATAAGGTCCAGTATTCGTAGCATCCGACCGCTTCTCGGAATGTGTACTGCCGTTTTGGAATTTCGGCCCCGGAAGCTATGGCCGCCTCCATCAATGTGCCGTCGGGATCGCGGATGGCTGCGGCCGCCGCCATCGTGACCGCGCCAAGCAGGATGCCGACAGCGCAGACTGTTTTAGGCAGGCCGTCTGTGCCGAAATATGATTGAAGTCCGTGCACGATCGGCGTCCGCCCCAAGCTATTATTTCAGACCGGCCATGGCCAAAAGCACCGTGATCAATCCGCCGATGGCGGGAATCAGGGCGCCGGTTACCAGCGCAAGTGCCATGGACTTCTTTTGCGTGGTATGGAACATATCGCACATGGCGACCAAGCTGCCGCTGTGCGGCAGGGTCGAGGTCGGCAGAGCGCCCAAAATCATGATGCGGTGGAAGTTGCCCATATCTAGCCCTTGGGTGGCGCACCAGGTTTCAAACAGCGGCAGGAAAGCGGGCATACAGGTATTGATGGCGGTCACGGCCGACCCGAGCAGGCCGCCCATAATCAGCGTCGCCGCGAAGGTCAGGATATAGGGGTAGATGGGGCTGCTGGACAGGAAGTCCAAAACCACATTGTAAAACGGAGTCACGACCACTACGCCGCCCAGGCCCGCCAGTATGGACAAATTGGCCAGCGCGGGCAAGCGGCCCTTCGCGCCCTCCTGCCACAGCTTAAACCACTCCTCAAGTTTATGCTGCTTCAAATTCAGCAGCGTGCAGGTGACGGTCCCGGCCAGCATCGCAACGGCGACATTCACGTTTAGGAGGTTGAAGACCAGGACAAAAACGATCAGTGGCAAAATCGCGATGATAACGGGCGGGAAGCTGCTCTCGCCGGCCAAGTCCTTGTCCACGTATTCGTGCGCGGAGAAGGTCTTGCCCTTTTTCTGCAGATAGCGGGCAATGAACTCCATAAAGGCGCAAATCGAGACGAATTGGAAAATTCCGGCCGTGTTGGTTGTCCCCATCGCGTTCATGCAGACAACATTGTGGTTGGAGGGGAAAAACGGCATGCTGTTGGAGAAGGTCCAGGTTCCGCCCAGAATCGTGGCCAGCAGGATGTGCTCATAATAATTCGCTTTCGAGCACAGGTACACGCCGATGGCATAGGAGACCATGTAGGACCCGATGTTCAGCCCCCCCGAGGCGCAGGATCATGGAGAAGATGATGACGATTGTGGGGGCGTGGCTTACACCGATAATCCGCCCCAGAAAGGCGCCGATGGAATAGGTGCTTTTGGAATCGTTCATGACCTTGGCAAACATGAAGCTGGATAGATACAGCGCGCCCATGCTGGTAACCATATTGGAAACCCTGGGGACAAACTCGCTGAACATGGCGGTGAGAGGATTTAAGCCCGCAAAAATCAGGATGATGATACCGCCGAGCGGAGCGACGAGCAGAGGGCTCCATCCCTTATAGGACAGAAGCATGACGGCCAGCAGACCTAAAATGATGCCGACCAAGCTCAGGATTTCTGCGCTTCCCATACGCATTCACATTCCTTTCTTGTGTGTTCTACTCCGCGAGCTTCGTTACGTTCTTTTCCACCAAGCTGTCGATCTCGGTCCTGCTGTAGTGCAGCATTTCCAAAATCTCCACGGTGTCCTGACCCAAGGCGGGCACCTTGCCGCCCAGCCCCTCCTCGCTGGCATTGTCGCCAACGCGGAAGGGAACCGCCGGCATCATCGCCTCCGTACCATCGGCCATGGTGTGCTTGAAGAAATATCCGTTGGCCAGCGCCTGGGGGTCGCTGATCGTCTCCAGCGAGGAGCAGACTTTCTCCACCGCGATGGTGGGGCAGGCGTGGAGCTTTTCCACCAGCTCGTCGCGGGTGAATTTCTTGAACGCCTCGTCCAGAACGGCCGTGACCTCGGGGGCGTGCTCAAACATCGTGGACTTGGAGGTGGGATATTTGTCGATCAAATCCTCCCGGCCGATGAGCTTGCACAGATAGGGCCAGTTCTTATCGTGGTTGTTGTTGGCGTTCAGCGTGAGCCACTCTCCGTCGCCGGCCTGATAGGCGTTCAGCAGGGCGCGGGCGGGCACGGCGATGGGCGGGACGACGACGTCCCCTTCTCGGCGGTATCCCGCATCATGCCCCCCCTTGGCCCAGTAGCAGGTGGTGTCATAGCCGGGGTCGTCCTTCTGCGGCCTCTCGGGGCCATAGGCGTACAGCATGCCGTAGATGATGCGCGGATTCAGCTTGCATACCGCCTCATGGTCCAGGCCCAGCTTGACCAGGGCCTTCTCCCGGTAATTGCTGACGAAAACGTCGCACTCCATGATCAGGCGCTTCAAAACCTCATAGCCCTCCGGGGATTTCGCGTCCAGAGGAATGTTTTTGGTGCCGGCCAGATTCCATTCGGTCTCTTGGATGGCGTAGCTGATCCGGGTGGAGCAGCCGGACAGCGGCTCCACATGGTAAACGGTGGCGCCCATGGACTTCAGGATGCGCGCGGTGGTGGGTCCGGCGGCGGCCAGGCAGAAGCTGAGTACCTTGATGTCTTTCATTACCTTTTGCATAATTGTTCCTCCTCAATTTTCGCCGGCCCGCTCATCTGCTGATCTGGCGGCGGACGATCTCGCGCATGATCTCGCTGGAGCCGTCAAAAATGCTGAAAATTCGACAGTCGCGGGCGATTTTTTCCAGCCCGTATTCTTTCATATACCCATAGCCGCCCAAAACCTGGATGGCGTCCCACGCCACCTGCTGGCAGACCTCGGCGCCCACCGCTTTGCAGCCTGGGCTGTACCGGCCGATATCAATGCCGCGGTCGGCGGCCTCCAGATTGGTGTAAACCATGTTGCGGACCATATCCACACGCATCTGCATATCGGCGATCTGGAAGCCGACGGCTTGATGGTCGACGATGCGCTTTTTAAAGGTCACGCGCTCCTTGGAATATTTCTTGCAGATGTCGACCGCCCGCTGAGCGGCGCCCACGGCAAACGCGATCAGATAGGGCCGGGAGCCCGCCCACATGGCGGCGTTGCCGCCCTCGCCCTTCATGGCCCAGCCCAGTTTGCCGATTAAGTGGTCCTCGGGGACGCGGACGTCCTCGAAGGAAACGGTGCTGGTGGGGGACAGCTTCAGGCCCATTTTCATCTCGGGCAGACCGGGGCTCACCCCCAGGCGGTCCCTCTCTACAAAGAAGGCGGAGATGCCGCCCTTGGGGCCCTTCTCCTTATCAGTGACGGCAACCACCTTGTAGAAGTCGGCGATGGGGGCGTTCGTGATGAAGCATTTGGAGCCGTTGATGACCCACTCGTCCCCGTCCTTGACGGCTGTGGTGAAGATGTTGTTGGCGTCGGAACCCGCGTTGGGTTCCGTGTGGGCGAACGCGCCGACGACGTCTCCGGCGAGAATGCCGTCGATCCACTGCTTCTTTTCAGCGTCCGGCAGGTGGCTGTCCAGGACAAAGTCCCCCTTCTCGGTGGCGCCGCGTTGGCTAAAGGCAAAGCCAATATCGGTTTTGGACATCTCTTCGTAAATCAGGCCGCGGGAAACGTAGCCCATCCCCATGCCGCCCCACGCCTCGGGAATGTTCAAGCCGCAGATGCCGGCTTCAGCCAGCTTTTTGTGCTGGTCCATGGGGTACTGGCCGCGGCCGTCGTTGGCTTTTTCCAACTCTTCAATGCGCGGGGCGAGCTCCTTTTCGCAGATGGAGCCTGTAAGCTCGGCAAACTCGCGCTGTTCCTCGGTTGCCAGTAGGTATTCTACTGCCAATTCAATCGCTTCCTTTCAATGTGTTCTCACTGCTGAGCGCTGCTTAAAATTGTGGGCGGGCCGGGCGCCGTCCGTGGGGGCAGCGGCGGAAACCGTCAGGACTCCCAATCAAACTCGCCCTTGTCCAGAATTGGTTTCCCGGTTTCAGTATTGAGCAAACGGAACCACATCTTCCCAGGCTCGATGACCCAGCCTTCAAACCGGAGTTTATCGCCGGGGAAACTGACGTTTCGGAACTGTGTTTTAAAACGCTTGACCTTTTCTGGATGGCCGGGGCAGACGCCGTTAATGGCCATACGGCACGCAAACCCCTGGGGGCAGAAACCCATCATATACGGATCGGTGCCATTCCCTCTATGAGACCATTCAGGGTCGATGTGGACGTAGTTGGTGTCGCCCGTCAAACGGAAAAGGGCGTGCTGGACTTTGGAGAATTCCCCGTTCTTCACCACATCGGGCGTGCGGTCGGGGAATTTCACCGGGGAGCTTTCGAACATCGGATAGGTGCCCTCGGGAGCGTCGTAGTCACGAATCAGCACCGTGCTGATAGTTATAAGTGATCTTGTGCCATCCGATTCGCTCCCCGATCTTGCTGTTCAGCAGTTCGACAAAACCTTCAGCTTCTGCCATTTGCTTCTCCTCCTTTTTAATGCTGGGGGCCTGTTATGCGCTGCGCCGGTAGTTCAGTCACCCCAACGTCCGACACTTTTACTATATTGGATATCTATATATTATATTTTCTTGATATCTATATTAATATTTTTACAATACTATATGTAAGATTTTGTATACTTTGACAGGACGTACACTCCAAGACGTACGCCCACGCATGATACGCTTCTGTCCAATTCCTCTTCGTGTTAACGTGGATGAGATAACTGGACATTGCATAATAATGGCTACAAAAGCAATCATTTACGCCGTTCATATATAAGTGTGGGTTGATTGTAATATCTTTAACTGTAATTCACTTCCGCGAAGCTTTCCATGGTTTTCGCCACGCCCAGGACAAAGCACAATGCCGTAGGGCATAGCCCACCGCCCTTGAACTCCTCCGGGCTGGTGGAGGTCAGCGTTCGGATCTCCGCCAGCTTCTGGTTCCAGGTGGACAACGTAAAGGGGAATGGCCCAATTCGGACCATTCCCCTTTATAAAAAGTCATTGGTGTTTCTAAATCGCCACGGAACGTATCTCCGTCCTTTTTGCCCAGTTGCTTCCGGACGGACTTGAGTACGCCTATCTTACTGGGTTTTCTCATGGCAGCGCCCTTTGGACGCGTCTCTTATTTGTTTCGTTTTGGTGGTCTCCCTGGGCAGGCGCTGATAGACCCGCGCCTCTTTCCGCAGCCGCTTGGCCAGGGCGGGGGTGAATACGCCGGGCAGGGCCCGCCACCTCCAGTTGCTCCCCAAGGTGGAGGGGATGTTCATCCGGGCCTCGCTGCCCAGGCCCAGCAGGTCCTGGGCCTGCATTACCGCCAGGTCGGCGGGGGACGCCCAGACCCCCCGCATCATCCCCCAGTGGTAGCCCTCCCGGCTGTTCAGCCGCAGGTAGTCTTTGGCAAAGGACACGTCCTTCTTCGGGGCGGTCTTCATCCAGCCCAGGATGGTGTCGTTATCGTGGGTGCCGGTGTAGGCCACGCAGTGGGTCGGGTAGCAGTGGGGCAGATAGTCGCTGCCCGCGTCCCGGCTGTCGAAGGCGAACTCCAGGATCTTCATGCCGGGATAGCCCGTGTCCCGCAGCAGCCTGCGCACCGAGTCGGTGAGAAAGCCCAGATCCTCGGCAATGATGCTCTGCCTGCCCAGCTGCTTGTTCACTGTCTTGAAAAAATCCAGGCCGGGGCCGGGACGCCAGCGGCCGTTTTTGGCGGTCTTCTCTCCATAAGGGATGGCGTAATAGGAATCGAAGCCCCGGAAGTGGTCGATGCGCAGCACGTCGTAGATGGTGAACTGGAAGGCGATCCGCTGGAGCCACCACCGATAGCCGTCCTGTTTCATCACGTCCCAGCGGAACAGGGGGTTGCCCCACAGCTGGCCATCGGCGGAGAAGCCGTCGGGAGGGCAGCCCGCCACCTCGGTGGGCAGGCCGTTCTCGTCCAGCTGGAACTGGTCCGGATTGGCCCACACGTCGGCGCTGTTGCCGGACACATAGATGGGCAGGTCGCCGATGATGCACACACCCCTGCCGTTGGCGTAGTCCTTCAGGGCCTTCCACTGGCGGAAAAACAGGAACTGCACCGCTTTCCAGAAGTCGACCTGCTCCGCCAGCTCCTTTTTAACGGCGGACAAGGCGGGCCTGCGGCGCAGACGGATGTCCTCGGGCCAGGTGAACCAGGACGCGCCGCCGTGCTTGTCTTTCAGCGCCATAAACAGGGCGTAGTCGTCCAGCCAGACGGAGGTTTTGCAGAACGTCTCATATTCGGCGGGCGGGGCGGCCAGCAGGCGCCGGGCCGCCTTTTTCAGCACCGGGTAGCGGGTGACGTACATCAGGCCGTAGTCCACATTCTGGGGATCGGAACCCCAGTCCAGGCCCTGGTACTCCTCCGGCTTCAGCAGGCCGTCCGCCGCCAGGTCGTTCAGGTCGATGAAATAGGGGTTGCCGGCGTAGGAGGAGAAGGACTGGTAGGGGGAGTCGCCGTAGCTGGTGGGGCAAATGGGCAGAATCTGCCAGTAGGTCTGCCCGCCGGCGGCCAGGAAGTCGACAAACTCTCGGGCGGCGGCGCCCAGCGTGCCGATGCCGTAGGGAGAGGAGAGGGAGGAGATGGGCATCAGGATACCGGAGGATCTCATAAACAATTCCACCTTTCATAGTGACCGCCTCCTTGTGTTGGGGGGCGGCACCGAGTCAGCATTTCAAATCAAGTCCGGGGCGGGGCGGCGCTCTCTCCGGGGAGGAGCTGGAAGGGCACCACGCCGTGGACCGGGGCGCAGGGACGCCGGAGGCCGCGCAGGAGCAGCTCCACCCCCTGCCGGGCCAGCTGCTGGGTGTCCTGCCGGACGGTGGTCAGCCGCGGGACGACAAACCGGGCCAGGGGAATTCCGTCGAACCCCACCAAGGAGACGTCCTCCGGCACCCGGCGGCCCAGGTCCCGGATGGCCCGGATGGCGCCGATGGCGATGACGTCGCTGAGGCAGAACAGGGCGGTCAGCTCCGGGCAGCGCTCCAAAAGGCGCTTGGCGGCGTCATAGGCGTCGGAGAAGGAGTAGCGGCACAGCTCGCTCCACCGGGGGTCAAAGGGCAGGGACAGCTCGTCAAAGGCCCGCCGGCACCCTTGGACCCGGCGGCAGCCAATCTGCGTGGGGGACCGGTTGCCGCCCAGCAGGCCGATGCGGCGGTGCCCCTGGTCCGCCAGATAGCAGATGGCCTGACAGGCCGCCTCCTCGTCGTCGGTGGTGAGGGAGGACAGGTTGGGGAAGCCCAGCTCCCCGGCGGAGTTGGTGAGCAGCACGCAGGGCACGGAGATGTGCTGAAACTCCGCCTGGAAGGACTCCAGGTCGCCCCCCAAAAACAGGATGCCCAGAGGCTTGCGCTCCCGGCAGAGCCGGAGGGCGTAGGCCACCTCGTTGTCGTCCTCGTCCAGGTAGTATACAGAGGCGTCCTGCCCCGCGTCCTGGAGAAGCTGCTGGCAGCGCTCCACCAGGTCGGCGAAGAGCATGTTCATGGTGCCCTTGACGACAACGGCGATGGAGGCGCTGGTCTGCTGCTTGAGGCGGCGGGCGTTGGTGTTGGGCTGAAAGCCCTGCTCCTCCACCACCGCCATCACCCTCCGGCGGGTCTCCTCGGAGACGTCGGGGTGGTGGTTCAATACTCTGGACACGGTGGCCACGCCCACGCCGGACATACGGGCGATGTCTTTGATGGTCATCCGCGTCCCTCCTCTCTGAAGCCGAGGCTGATAGCGTTACCGAAAACGTTTCCAGCCCTCTGTGACATCATCATACCAGCATCAGATACCCTTGACAAGAGAAATTTGCCGATTTTTCCAGCTTCGGAGGATTGCAAAAAAATAGAGCCGATTTTTTGTGGAAAATGCTTACGTGCTGTCTATATCGCAAAGGGGGATAAAAAATTCCCAGCTCCCGAGGGGAAGCTGGGAAATGGGGGGGGGAGATGGACTCAGTACCGGCGGATCACCGCCACCACCCGGCCCAGGATGGAGCAGCCCTCGCCGTCGATGGGGTGGTATTCGCCGCTGGAGTTCTCGGGGTAGAGCCAGATATGGCCGTTCTCCCGGCGGAAGGTCTTGACGGTGGCCTCGTCGTCGAACAGGGCCACCACGATGTCGCCGCTGCGAGCCAGGGGCTGCTGGTGGACCACCACCACGTCGCCGGGGAGAATGCCCGCCTCCAGCATGGACTCTCCCCGCACCTTCAGCGCGAAGTGCTCTCCGGCCAGCCCGCCGGTGTCGAAGGTCAGGTATTCCTCGATGTTCTCCTGGGCCAGAATGGGGGTGCCCGCCGCCACATAGCCCACCAGGGGCACCTGATCCTTGCGGCCGTAGCCGGGATCGGTGATGGTGATGGCCCGGGTTTTGCCCTCCGCCTGGGAGATGTAGCCGGCTTCGCGCAGGCCCTTCAGATGGAAATGAACGGTGGCGGGGGACTTCAGCCCCACGGCCTCAGCGATCTCCCGCACGGAGGGGGGATAGCCGTGGGACTCGGCGAAGGAGAGGATATAATCATAGATCTGCTGCTGCTTAGGGGTGAGTTTAGCCATGGTGCAAGCTCCTTCCAAAGTCGCCCCGGGGCGGGGCGCTGAACATTTTCGGCTGTGCCGTACGGTCTGCAACAGGCGTATTTTATTTATGCCCGTATTATACCACATGCCGTTCGAGATGTCAAACGTTCGTTCTAAAATTTTTGCAGTTTTGAGTGGGGCTCTTTCCGGGTCCTTTTTCGGGTCATATCGAAGATGATGAGGGCGGCGCAGCCCACCACCAGGAGGGCCAAAATGAGGATGGCGCAGTTGCGGAAAAATTCCTGGGGCAGAATATTGATGATCTGGTCCTGGGCGGGGTCGAAAAGCCAGTTGGTCTTGCCGGGGAAGAACAGGGAGTGGAACACCACAAAGGCCCGTTCGAAGTCCAAAGCGGCCAAAGCGCCGACAACCAAGAAAACCGCGCCCAGCCCGGCGCCCGCCCAGAAGGCGGGACCTCGTCCCAGGAGACGGGCGGGCCGCTGGCGGCCCCGGAAGGAGAGGAAAGCGGCCGCCGCCAGTACCCCCAGCGAGCAAGCCAGGATCTGAAGGTCCAGTTTAAACAGGAAGCGCACGTCGGTGAAGTGGCTTTTACCGCTCTCCGACCATTTGAGCACGCCGGTGGAGAACTCCTCTCCGCCTGTGCAGTAGTCCATCATCTCGTCAAAGGCGGTTTTGATCTCCTCCTGCGTGTACCCCGTCCGCTCCGCTAGGTGGAGGGGACCGATGTGGGCGTAATAGAAAGGGCGGCACAGGATGGGCACGGCGATGGCCCCGGTGAGCACCGCCAGGGCGGTGACGATGGACATCAAAATAGCGAGGGGCTTGCTGCTTCTCATTTGAATTCCTCCTTATTAGGCAGGGCGGACAGGGCGATCAAAACCTGGGAGGGCAGGTAGAACAGCCACATCCCGATGGAGACGGCGGGGTATAGGGGCGAGGCGGGCGGCAGGGCGTTGAACAGCCCAACGCAGGCGTCGCACCCCACGAACAGGGTCAGGCCCAGGGCGAAGGTCCGCCAGCGCGTCCCTTTCAGGGTCCAGGCCAGGGCGGTGTTGGACAGCAGCTGCGAGAAGTACAGCGCCGCCAGCAGGTTCACCGGGGAGGCCATTTTGGCGGCGTACACCGCCAGCCCCGCCCCCAGGGCCAGCCCGGTGCGAAGCGGATAAGCGCTCCCCGCCCCGGCGCGGCGCAGCCGGACAAGGTAGACGGTCTGAACGCACAAAAACAGGACAATGCCGGCGGCGTAGTGGTCGTTTCGCACCAGCAGGAACCAGTCCGCCCCGGCGGTGAGGGCCAGGGCAAGGGGGACCAACTTGTCCCCGCCCTTTGACGCGCCCAGCAGGGAGAAGGCCAGGCACAGCAGGACGCCCGCGTATTTGATGGAGATGGTCTGTCCGCCGCGGCCCGTCAGGTCCAGGACGAGAAAGACGGCATATATGACTCCCTCCACCGACAGGAATGTGGTGGTGAGGCTGGAGGGCGACCGCTTATTCATCCTCGCTCCTCTCCGGGTCGGCCAGGTCCCGCTTGATGCCGGAGATCACCTGGCCGAACTCCTCGGCGGTCTGGATTTTGCAGGCCCGCTCCTTCCAGTAGGAGGCGTAGGGCACCCCTTTGAGATACCAGGCCAGGTGCTTGCGCATCTCCAGGCAGGCGATTTTTTCGCCCTTGTGCTCCCGGGCCAGCTCAAACTGACGGACCGCCGTGTCCATCCGCTTTTCCAGCGGCGGCAGGGGCGGGATTTCCTGTCCCTCCAGGGCGGCGGCGCACTGCTCCAGGAGCCAGGGATTGCCGAAGGCCCCCCGGCCCACCATGGCCATGTCCGCGCCGGTGACCTTCAAAATCCTCACCGCGTCCTTGGCGGAAAACACGTCCCCGTTGGCGATGACCGGGATGGACACCGCCTCCTTGACGGCCCGGATGTAGTCCCAGTTGGCTGTGCCGGAGTACATCTGGGTTTTGGTCCGGCCGTGGACCGCCACGGCGGATACGCCCGCGTCCTCCAGGCGCTTGGCGAACTCCACGCAGTTGATGGAGCCCTTGTCCCAGCCCAGGCGGAACTTGACGGTGACGGGCGTCCCCGCCGCGCCCCGGACCACAGCCTGGGCCACCCGCGCCGCCTTCTCCGGGTCCCGCATGAGGGCGGAGCCGTCCCCGGAGTTGGCCACCTTGGGCACGGGACAGCCCATGTTGATGTCAATGACGTCCGCGCCGGACCGCTCCAGGGCCAGCGCCGCGCCCTTCTCCATAAACGGCTCGTCGCAGCCGAAGATCTGCACGGCGGCGGGGTGCTCCTTTTCCCCCAGCCTCAAGAGGGTGGGGGTCTTTTTGTCCCCGTAGCACAGGGCTTTGGCGCTGACCATCTCGGTGACGGTATAGCACCCGGACAGCTCCCGGCACACGCTGCGGAAGGCCAGGTCCGTGACCCCCGCCATGGGGCCCAGCGCCAGCCGGGTATTCAGTTCCACACTGCCAATTTTCATGGAATATTCTCCTGATTCGCAAATGTATCCTTTATCATACCAAATTCCGTCTGAAAAGGCAAGACAGCTTCCGACCGGGTTTTTGAGAGGCCTGTCCTATAATAATGAAGTTACCATAATATGGGACTTTATACTTAGGATTTCTCCACGGAGGGATGACCATGACGGCAAATGAGGGGACCAGGCGGGAAAAACGGGGGCGGCAGATGGACCTGCCCATGGTGATGCGGCTGAGCGACTGCGCGGTGCGCTTTCTGCTCTCGGCGGTGCTGGCGGGGGCGGAGCTGATGGGAGGGCACTCCCTGTTCGCCCTGGCCCTGGTGGGGGTGTGCAAGCCGGGGTTGGAGGGCCTGGCGGCGCTGCTGGGGGCGGCGCTGGGCTACCTGTCTTTCCGGGGCGTGCTGGAGGGTCTGCGGTACATCGCAGCCTCCATGATGGTGTACGCCGTGGCCCTGGCCATGGGGGAGTTTGAGATCTATCACCGGCCCTGGTTCATGCCCGCCGTGTGCGCCGCCCTCAACGGCATGGTGGGATTCGTCTACCAGTCCGCCGCCGGATGGGGCCGCGGGTCCGTGGTGGGGTTCGTGACGGAGGTGGCGCTCACTGCCGGAACCGTGTGCCTGTACCGCGAAGCCTTTGACCTGTGGGAGAAGCGCCGCCCCGGCGGGGAGATCTCGGTGCGGCAGATGGCGGGGGCCATCACCCTGGCCGCCACGCTGATGATGACCCTGACCCGGGTGACGGTGGCGGGAGACTGGTCCTTGGGACGGGTGCTGTGCGTGCCCATTGTGCTCATCGCCGCCTGGAAAGGGGGCGTGGGTATGGGCGCCGCCGCCGGGGTGGCGGCGGGGATGGCCATGGGCTTTTCCGCCGGACTGCCCACTTATTATACCCTGGCCTACGCCCTGCCGGGGCTGGTGGCGGGGATTTTTGTGAAGCAGAGCCGCCTGATGTGCGCGGCGGGCTACGCCCTCAGCGGGGCGGCCGCCATTTTGTGGACCTGGGACCTGGGTCCGGGAAAGGCCCTGGCCTGGGAGCTGGCGGCGGGGACGGCGGTGTTCCTGCTGCTGCCGGACAAGCTTCTCCGGCGGCTGTCCGCCCTGATCCGCCAGGAGGAGCCGGAGGAGGAGAGCCTCCACGCGCGGAAGTTTGCCGCTGACCGCCTCAAGCAGACCGCCGAGGCGTTCCGGGCGGTGTCCGGGGGGCTGCGCGCGGCGTTCCAAGTCCCCGCAGCGCCCAACGACGGCGACGCCGCCCGCATCTTCGACCGCGCCGCGGACCGGGTATGCGTCAAGTGCAAGCAGAAGGAGCGCTGCTGGCAGCGGGAGTACCAGGTGACCAAGACCGCCCTGGCCGACGCGCTGACCCCCATGCTGGACCGGGGGGCCGGGGCGCTGGAGGACTTCCCGCCCCACTTCTCCAGCCGGTGCATTCGGTTTGAGACGTTTTTGGTTGCCGCCAACGGGGAGCTGTCCGCCCTTTTGAGCCGCAGGCGCTACGACAGCCGGGTGCGGGAGAGCCGCGCGGCGGTGTGCGCCCAGTACGGGCACATGGCCGCAGTGCTGGATCGGACGGCGGCGGAGCTGGCCCAGGAGCCTGCGGTGGATGTGCGCCGCCAGCGGCTGGTGAAGCAGCGCTTGGCCGCCCTGGGTCTGGAGGGTAAGTGTACGGTGTACTCCGACCAGTACGGCCACCTGCAATTGGAGGTGGAGGGCCCCGGCGCGGAGCAACTGAGCCGTGAGGGCGAGATCGGGCGGCTGTCCGCTATTTTGGGCTGTCCCCTGCGGGACGCGGACAGCCAGCGGGGACACGCCCATCTCGCTCAAAAGGAGCCCTTGATGGCCATCGCCGGCGTGGCGGGCGCGGACCGGGAGGGCCAGCCCGTCAGCGGCGACGCGGGGGTGTGGTTCAAGGACGACGCGGGCAAGCTGAACTTCCTGCTGTGCGACGGCATGGGCAGCGGCTCGGAGGCCCGGGAGGACAGCGAAAACGCCCTGCGCCTGCTGGAAAAATTCCTGCGGGCGGGCCTGGCCCCCGAGGAGGCCCTGACCACCGTGGGGGAGGCCCTGGCCCTCCGGGGTGAGGAGGAAGGGGGCTTCACCACGGTGGACCTGCTTCAGATCGACCTGTTCAGCGGCACCAGCGCGGTGTACAAGCTGGGGGCGGCGCCCACCTACCTGCGCCGCGGCGGCGCGGTGGAGCGGCTGTGCGGCGAGTCCCTCCCGGCAGGGGTGGCGGCGGGGGAGCTGTCCACGCCGGACGCCTTTCCGCTGACCTTGGACGCGGGGGACTGTGTGCTGCTGGTCAGCGACGGGGTGACCACAGGAAAGGACGACCGCTGGCTGCGCAAGCTGCTGGCGGAGTTCGACGGCCTGTCCCCCCAGGCCCTGGCGGCCCAGGTGCTGAAGGAGAGCGACCTGCGCTCCGGCAGCGGGGACGACCGCACGGTGATCGCCATCAAGCTGGATGTGAGGACATGAGGCGCGGCCCGGAGGGGATTTCCCTCCGGGCCGTGTTTTGTCATTCAGCGGGAATGATGCCCCGTTCCATTTTCAGCCGCAGCACCCGCAGGACGCTCTCATCCAGCCGCTCCTGGGAGATGGCGCCGTTTTCCACCGCCTGGGTCAGTGCGGTGACGGCCTGGTCCAGATTCTGGGGGGACAGCAGCAGGTCCACCCCGGCCTGGACGGCACTTACGGCAATTTCACCGCTGCCGTAGTGGTCGGTCATGGCCTGCATTTTCAGGCTGTCGGTGATGACTACGCCGTGAAAGTTCAGATCCTCCCGTAGAATTTCCGTCACGATCTTGTGGGACATCAGCGCGGGCTGGTCGTCAATCTCGGGCAGGATGAGATGACCCATCATCACCGCGTCCGCCCCGGCGTCGATGCCCGCCTGGAATGGCAGAAACTCTGCATCCCGCAGCTTATTCAGCGTTTTGTAGACGTACACCGAGCCGTAGTGGCTGTCGGCGGAGGTGTCTCCGTGGCCGGGGAAGTGCTTGAGGGTGCAGGCCACCCCGCCCTCATGAAAGCCGCCCACGGCGGCGCTCACCAGCTGGGCGGCCTGCTCGAAGTCGTCGCTGTAGGCCCGGTCGCCGATGACGGTGTTGTCGGGGTTGGACCACACGTCCGCCACCGGAGCCAGGTCCATATTGAAGCCGCAGAAGCGCATGTCTGTGGCGATGGTCTTGGCGTTCGCGGCGGCGGTCTCCGCGCCCTGGTCCTTGTAGTCCAGCATGGGACCGATGTAGGTGGTGCCGATGGTGTGCATGAGCCGGTTGACCCGGCCTCCCTCCTCGTCGCAGGTGAGGATGAGGGGGATCTTTGAAAAACTCTGCAGGTTGGACAACATGGTATGGGTCTGGGAGAGGCTCACCAGATTGCTGGCGTCAAACAGCAGCCCGCCCACCGGATATTCCTCCAGCGCCCACTGAGCGGCCGTCCCCGCTGCCGTCAGCTCACCCGGGGTCAGGTCGCCGGGCTGGACAATGAAGAGCTGGCACACCTTCTCATGCAGGGTCATCTCCGCCAGCAGCTGCTCCGCCGGGCCGGGGGTCGGCGTAGGCGTGGGCGCGGGGGTGGGCTGGGCGGAGGGCACCTGGCTGGGAGCCTGGGGGATCAGAGAGGGAATGGTCTGGCTGGGTTGAGGCGGCTGGGCTGAGGACTGCCTGAGTGCCAGGGCCGCAAATACGCCTGCCGCCAGCAGAACCACAGCCAGAGCTGCGATGGCCGGCAGCAGCCATCCGGGGCGGTAAAAGGGATCGTTTCGTTTTCCTGTGTACACGGCTGGAACCTCCGTCAACATAATTGTTTCTATTTTATCCTATTTTCGGTCTTACCACAAGGGGGACAGGCGCTATTTTTGGCTGGTCCCAGCCGCATATGGGACGGGCGGATAAAAATAGGGTTGGAGCAGATGGATCTGGCCTGCTTTCGCACCATTTCCGTCCGCCGCACATAGATTGAATTGCAATGAACGGCGGAGCCGCGAAATGTCTGTGGACGCCGCCGAAACTTGGAGGAGGCTTTCGGATGCCCAGCATACAGTACTTTTTGGGCGGAAATACGCCCACGGGTTTTTACTCTCTGTATCATCAGCTGTCCGATCCGATTCGGATGCGGGCACTGTATATTGTCAAAGGCGGGCCGGGCAGTGGCAAATCCACGCTGATGCGCCGTGTGGAGCGCCATGCCCAGGCGGCGGGGCTGGAGACGGAGCAGGTGCTGTGCTCCGGAGATCCGGACTCGCTGGACGCACTGATTCTGCCCCAGCTGGGAGCGGCGCTGGTGGACGGCACCGCTCCCCAGGGCGCTGCATCGTAAGTACACGAAGGTCAAGGGCCGTACTTTTTCTTTGAAAAGAAAAAGTACCAAAAAGAAACTTTTAATCGCAAAACTGCGTTTCGCGTTGGGGTTATGTTAAAACTTCCAAGTGATGGACACGTTCTGTTGGCCTGTGTTCGACTGCTTCTCTCCGATTTCGATGCGGTCAATCAGGCCCACCACCAGTTCACGGGGGACAGTTTCCAGCTTAAGCAGCTCCCGGGCCCGCTCCATCAGATCGGTCTGCTGCTGCGTATCCTCCCGCTGGGCCAGCTCTTCCTCAATGTGCGCCAGCCGCCGCTCCAGGCGGCTTTTTTCATTGAGAAAGCTCTCATTTAACTCGACGAACTGACCCTCGCTGATAATCCCTGCCACCTTGTCTAAGTACAGCGTTTTGAGGGCTTGACTGCGCTTCTCCAGTTGAGCGGTCAGGCATTTCTGTTCCTGTTCCAACGCTTCCCGGCGGGTATCCTTCTGGGGCTGGAGGTCGCTGGAATCCAGCTCGTAATAGGTCTGGACGTAGTAGCGGACGCGGTCGGATACCAGGTCAATGAGCTGATCCAGCCGGACGGAATGGCGGGTGCACAGCTTTTGCTTTCCACTGTCGGCGTACAGCTTGCATCGCAGATAGCTTTGCTTGCCGTTGGAGCACTTGCTCATGGTGGAGCCGCAGTCGGCGCACTTCACCAGCCCGGACAGCAGATGGGCCTCCCCGGAGCCGTCCGTCTTGATGCGCAGGCGCAGGCCCCGCTGGACGGCGTCGAAGGTAGCCCGGTCGATGATGGCCTCGTGTGTGCCCTCCACCCTGTACCACTGATCCTCCGGGGTGTCGATGATGACCTTGGATTTGTAGCTCACTTTTTTTCTGCGGCCCTGGATCATCACCCCGGTGTACATCTCGTTGGTAAGGATGCGTCCTACCGTCACCTTGTTCCACAGGCCGAAGTC
Organism: uncultured Oscillospiraceae bacterium; assembly: GCA_949948775.1. GTDB lineage: Bacteria > Bacillota > Clostridia > Oscillospirales > Oscillospiraceae > Enterenecus. Next base: position 37,273 of record CATLHC010000006.1, on the reverse strand, counting down.
ATTCTTCATCGGGTGGTTACAGGTCCAGCCCCGTTCTGCCTTGTAGCGAGTGGGATTGGGTACGCCCTGCTGATTCAGCAGATAGGCGATGTTCTGCCGTCCGTGCCCTTCCAGGGACCATTGGTAAATCTGGCGCACCACCTCGGCGGCCTCCGGGTCCGGGATGATATGGTTTTTGTCCGCCGGGTCTTTTTGGTAGCCGTAGATAGGGAAGCCGCCGATGTATTTGCCCTCCCGCCTCTTTAGGTCGAACACCATGCGGACGTTCTCGGATAGGTCCTCCAAGTACCACTCGTTCACCAGTCCGTTGATCTGCCGGGCTTTCTTGTTACCCTTCACTTCGGTGTCGGCGTTGTCCGCGACGGCAATGAAGCGGATGCCCCAGATGGGGAACAGGCCGTGGATATACTTTTCCACCAGCTCCATATCACGGGTGAACCGGGACTGGGATTTGCACAGGACGATTTGGAACTTTTTCTGCCTGGCGGCCTCAATCATGCGGTTGAAGCCCGGGCGGTCGCTGTCTACGCCGGAAAAATCCTCGTCGCAGAAAATCGAGTAGATGTCCCAGCCATGTTCGATGGCGTAGTGGGCCAGCAGAGATTTCTGATTCTGGATACTCTCGGATTCGGGCTGGTGCTTGTCTTCGTCCTCCTTACTCAGTCGTGTATAAATCGCGCAAAGGATTTGTTACACCTCCTCAAAGGCGTAACTGCTCACTGCTATGATACCGCAGGAACAGTCGAACCGCAAGGATTTATTTGAAATACCTGCGCCAATATTTTAAAAAGTGCGTCGGAATGGTGAGCATTCTGGCGTGTGGGACGCGGGCATCATTTGTGAGGTTCTTACAAATTTACGTGCAGACTCTGGCGGATATGAAAGCAGCAGATGCCATACACATCTGCTGCTTTCATAGTTTTATATATTGCTTGTGATATTGTGAGACAATTAACGCATTCCTGACCGCTGCAAACCTAATCCGTGCAAATAGATATCGGGGAAGTGGTAGCGGACAGGATCGCTTATCCTGCGCTGATATTTTTTGAGCACCCCAATATTTATCAGCTTATGGATTTCATCCACTGGATTTTCCATCCCGGATTGTTCAATCGCTTTTGTTAGCGATTCTTCATTGACTGGAGAACGCTGTACTGTATTTTTGAGTTTTTCAAAGAAATCTCGATACTCTATAAATTCTTCCTTTAAGTCGGCAACTCGCTTGTCAGAGACTTCGCCCAAAGTGTCTTCAAAACATCTGGGGCGTATGATACTTTTCGTGGTTAACGTGCTTCGTTGCCTCAAAGCTTCTTCTGCTGATGCCGCTTTCGAAAAAATATCAATCATACTGCGCGGGACAATAACGCCCTTCGTATCGGCGAGACGGTTTTGAAACCAATTGTAAGTTGCCGCTTTATTACCGCTCCCCATTTTAGCTCCAATGATTATGGTCAGCAGATTTTTATTGATCTGCGCATCCGCTTTTGGAATATAGCCTAACCCTGTTTGGCTCTCCCAATCTGAAGCTTCTACCGCAGAATACCCGGCAGATTTAAAATACCAGTCTCTTATTTCTTTATTCTGACCGAGCACTCGTTTCCACACCATAGCAAATAATTGATCGTATTCCCATTTTATGGAGGAAGAATAGTTGCGCAGCTTTACCTTATCAGCCACATCAATTTCACGGTCGAAAATATCCTCGCGCAGGAATATCTTGCATCGGATTCTGGGAAGGCTGCTCATATTTTTATACCAAATGTCAACCAGCTCGCTGAGGAATCTCCCTCTGCTGGTTGTCGAAACGATACGATCCAACGCGTCGTAAATAATAGTGACATATTTTTTATCTGAGCAATACTTTTTGTCAATCCGTTTCAATATCTCGCTCAGCTGAAACGCCGTATTGGCATCAAGAGTTTTAATCATACTCGTATTTAAAGAAGTATTGATCGACGCAAGAGCCCATTGGGGCAGCATTTCTTTCAACGACGGATCAGACTCTACGAGCACACGAACAATCTCAAAATACCAAAAAGCACGAATCCTTTCCTTCTCCTTTAAAAGCGGTGCGAACTCGCTATATGCGGTTTCATTTGAAGTGCCGACCAGCCAATCCATCCGCTCATATTGGGCTGTGTCGACGCCCAAATATCCTGCCAGCGATACAGCGTATTCTTTGTGCCGCAATGCACTGAACAGTGCTGTTTTTCCAACGCCTTTTTGCCCTTGAATCAAAAATTTCTTGGGGTCAAAGATGAAAGAAAATGCCTGCAGCGGGTAGAATTTGTTTTGAAGCTCTGCCAGTGAGGAGAACTCATCCTCTGCCGCAGCCGTTTCCAGGTCTCCCATAATATTTGAGAATGCTTGAATGATCGATCTCTGCAATTCTACGGGGGTAGCGGCCTCGTGGCCGGGCTCGATACTGGGAGAAATGGCATCTAAAATGATATCGCCCAAATGATAATACTCACTGCTTTGTTCCTCAAATGCTTGGATAAGCTGATTTGTATTTTGCAGCACCTCCGCCGCCGGATTATATGAGATCTTGATTGGGAAATGCTCTGCGGTTTCATCATCAATGGGCACTTTTCCTTCGCTGTACTCCGAATCACAGGTGCAAAGCGTCTCATACGCTCCTTCCATGTAAATATTTTCCTCAATTTTTGCAACTTCATCATTTGATGGAACCTTAGCATTGATCAAAAGAAAAGGGACGCCCGCTTTTTTCATATGCGGAAGCACCATTCTCATCCCGTCTACGTTTTGCTGGCTGCCATAAAAGAACAACAACGCCAAATCGGAATACCGGGCTAAAGTAATACCTCCTATTTGATGAATCCCAGATCGGGTGTCTATAAAAATAACGTCTGGAGCAACAAAAACATTCAGTTTTGAGAGAAGCAAATCAACTGGCGTCGTTTTTTGGGAATACGCAGGTACGTCCAAATCAAACCGCATTAGGGCTTTGCGATATAATTCAGGGCGGTTTTTTAAGGCGCTGCCATAGGCCGGCATAACATGAATATCCCCCCCTACACCCGTAGCCTGGCAGAGCTCACCCACTGGATAAATATATTCGTCAATTGAAAACTCGCATTCTGCACTTTGAAGCGTATTGCATTCAATCAGAAAATCCAGCAGTCCATATTTAGGTAAATACTCCTGCGGGAACAACCCGGAAATTCCAGGGGCCTCCAGGTCAAAGTCGATCAGCATGACGTGTTTCCCACGGCGGGCCAATGAAATCGCGGTCATGAGCATGGAGGTTGTTCTGCCGACCCCGCCTTTAAACGAATAGAAGCTTACTAATTTGCACGTCCTGTCTTGATTATAATGAGTTTCTTGACGATCCTCCCAGTATAGGTTTGTCAGGAATTTTTCAAACAGCCAAATATGCTCCGAAATTGGCTCCGCTCTTCTCTTTCGTTTGTCAATCTCGCTTTTAATGAAAATATTTGCTTCATAAAAATCACAGCCCTGGAACCATGCCCCGATTTCGGCAGATAATCTCTCTGAGATAGTATCCAAAAGTTCAAAATTCTGGTTTTTTAAATAAATCATCAGTTTTCCATAAATGTTTTGGACGATGTATACTTCTGCCTCTTGGCCTTTGATAGCAGCAGAAATCACCTCGACGGATCGAGGTACAACAATGTCGTGATGTACGATCTGTTCCATTTATGAACCCTCCTCCCCTAATACAACAGATGAAATAAATCCAAAAATGGCATCAAGCTCATTTATGTAATGTCTGCTCCAATCTTCCGTCCCCCACATTGGATGCTCTCCATACCGATATTTCGGATTCCAATAAGGATAACCGTTTGCGCCAGCATAAATATATGGACACATATTTTCCGGCATAAACTGATATCGGGCTGGAACTCCTATGCCGGCCGAAATACATTGTTCAAGTTCAAGATTTAACTTCTGGATTCCATGTGTAAACTGTTTCACGTCACTTATAGTATACCGTGTTCCATCGCCTTTTAGCCCAAATGTGCAAAGCATATATTTCAAGGCACATTCCAGGACATACCCGCTTAAATAGCAGCAATTATAGTATTCTTTCTTTTCAAATAACAACTTGGCATCTTTATACATACGCTCCAAGGTCGCCAGAAAATCCGGATCATTCATGAGCGGCACAGAAATTCACCTCTATCTTTATTCCCATGATTGAAATCTTTGTTTTAGTATAGCAGGTAATACTTGAAAAAACAACCAAAATATATACCTTCTCTAACAAGTAAGGAGCGTTTCAGCAGATCCAAAACATACTGGCTCTGCTGGCGATCCGCGCTCAAGTGCGCCTGCCCATATCTGATACTATTGATGAAACTCTTTTGGTTCAATAATATTGTAATTTTTGTCTAAACATGGTATAATTTACGATACGTTAACTGAAAGGACGGAGGATTATGTTTCAAGCCGACCTTTTGGAAAGCATCCCGGAGACCAGATATCTCTCAGTGGACAACTATACAATCTATCGGCCCATCATGCGCATTTTTTACTTGGAACACCAGAAAATGCACTATCAAATGGACCGGGACACCGTACTGTCCCTGCTTCAGCAGCAGGCAGGGTTCGCCGACTACACCCCGGAGAGGCTGACCTTAGATTTGCAGCAACTGGTCAGCTGGAAAAACCTTACCCCGATCCAGGACCCGCGCAAGCCCCGCACCATCGCCGAATTTAAAAACCGTCAGTTCCAATACATGATGTCCCAGCCGGCCATTGAGATTGAGCGGATGACAATCACGCTGGAGAACCTGTCCGCCCGGGTCTCCGGCCTTTCTATCAGCCCCTTCCGACGCATCCGGGAGGACCTGCGCAAAGCGGAGCGGCTGGATGAGCTGCCCCTTCGGGAGGTCCATGCCTGGTGGCAGGATTTGCAGGAGGATTTCCAGCGCCTGAGCAAAAATCACCAGGACTATCTCCGGGAGTTCTATGGGCCTGGGATGGAGATGCAGATGAAATCGGTGGATTTCATCCTCTACAAACAGCACCTGATCCGCTATCTGGAAGAGTTTGTCCAGGATCTTCAGCGCAGCGCCGCTCAAATTGACGCGCAGCTGGAACGCTTCACTCCGGAACAGACAGAACATATTTTGGACCTGGTCCAGCGCAGCGAGCTGGAGATCCCCCGGCCCCAGTCTGAGCAGTCCCCCAACTGGGAAGCCGAGCTGCGAGCCCGGAACCTGGGCGTTTGGCAGTCTTTGTCCGACTGGTTTATCGGCAGCGAATCCACCGCCCGGCAGGTGCTGAACGTCACCAACGAGGTGATCCGCAGAACGGTGCAGAACGCCGCCCTGTTGGTGCAAATGGAGAACATGGGGGTGAGCAATAAAGCGGAGCTGAACCATCTGCTCACGCTGTTTGCCGGCTTCCAGTCTGTTGATGAGGCCCACCGGCTGTCCGCTTTGGTGTTCGGCGTCCAGCAGGTGCGGCACTTCACTTTTTTCGCCATCCGGGAGAGCGAGCGGGTCGATTTGAGCACCTATGAGGAGCCGCCCTTCGAGTATCCCCTCCAACCCAGGACACGGACTTACAAGCCCCGGCTGGATCGGTCCGGCTTCCCGGACAAAAGCGCCGAGAAGGCGGCCCAGCGGCAGAAAATCCTGGAGGAGGAGCAAGCCCTCCGCCAGGAAGTTTTGAGCTATATCCAGGACGGGACGCTGGACTTGGCCGCGTTGGAACGTCCCGTCTCGCCCGCTGTGCGCACGGTGTTCCTATCCTGGGTGGCCGCCGCCAACCTCAGCCCCGATGGATGGGGCCAGACCCAGTACGGCCAGCGTTACACCCTGAAAAAACGGGCCGGTCAGACCTGTACTCTGGTCTGCACCGACGGCACCCTGACCATGCCAAGCTGCGCGCTGCTGTTTGAGGAGGCCGGCCATGGATGAGTTTCGCGCACTGCTGGACCGTTTTTGGGTCACCCGGGCGGGAAATAAGGAGCTTTACTTTACATTGAAACGCATTCTGCCGGAATACCGCAGGCTGATCAATGAGCAGCTGGGCTGGAACCTGATTGTCAACGAGGCCATCGTCAAACTGGAAAAGGTCCCGCCCCGGGCCCTGCCCTGGATGGGCATTCAATCCTTTCAAACCCCCATGGATTACTGCTTGCTGTGTGCTGTTTTGCTCTTTCTGGCAGATCTGGATGATGGCGCTCCGTTCCTGCTCTCCTCCCTGACCCGGGCGGTGGAGACTTTTTTGGCGGAGGTCAGGCCGGTGGACTGGACCCAGTTTCTCCACCGCAAGTCGCTGGTGCGGGTGCTCCAATACGCCCAGGAGACCGGCCTGGTGTTGGTCTATGACGGAGACAGCGCGGGCTTTGGCGGGAATCGGGATCAGGAGGTGCTCTATGAGAACACCGGCCTGTCCCGCCATTTTCCGGTTCACTTTGGCCGGGACATCATGGAATGCCGGTCCATCGAGGACTTTGAGGCGTTCGCCTGGGCGGGCGAGGAGACGGAGAGCCGCCGCCACCGAGTCTACCGGCAGCTGGCGCTGACCCCCGGATTGTATTGCTCCGACGAAAGCCGAAGCGACTATGACTACATCAAGAATCAGCGCAAGGCAATCAATGCCAGCCTGGACAAAGCCCTGGACGGTGAGCTCCAGGTCCATAAAAACGGGGCGTTTTTCCTCCTGTCCGAAGGGGATCGCTGCGGAGCTGTCTATCCCGGCACGCGGGCGTTGTCCGATGCGGCGCTGCTGCTGTGCGCCCAGCTCCGGGAGGAAATCGTACAGGGGCGGTATCTTCGCCGGGAGGATGATACGGTGCTGCTGTCCGGTTGGGAATTCCGGCATGAGGTGGAGCGGTGCCGTGCCCGGTGGGGAAACGGCTGGGGTTCCCAGATACGGGCCATGTCTTTGGAGCGGGTGGTCCAGGAGCTGACGGACTATATGGCGGAGTGGATGCTGCTGGAAAAACTGGAGGGCGATATTCTGCTTGCTCCTGCCGTGGGGAAGCTGGTGGGGCATTATCCCGCCTCTTTTCACAATGAATTGAGCGAGGGGGAGGAAGATGAGCCGCTGGAAGATGAATAAACTGGGATTCCTCAATTTCTGGCTGTATGACCAGGAGGAATTTTTGTTGAGCAATGGGCACATCCTCCTGCGGGGCAACAATGCCGCGGGGAAATCCATCACCACCCAGAGCTTTATCCCCTTTATACTGGACGGAAATCGCAGCCCGGAGCGGCTGGACCCATTTGGCACCCGGGACCGCAAAATGGAATTTTACCTTCTGGGCGACGGGGAGCGGGAGGAATCCACCGGCTATTTGTATCTGGAATTTCGCAAGCCCGGCACGGAGGAATACCGAACCATAGGCGTGGGAATGAGGGCCCAGCGGGGAAAGGGAATCGACTTCTGGGGCTTTTGCCTGCGGGACGGGCGCCGGGTGGGGCCGGACGGCCTGCGGCTGCATGAAAAGGTGGGCGGGCAAAACCTGCCCCTCAGCAAGCAGAAGCTGCGAAACCTCATCGGGAATCAGGACTGCTGGGCAGAGAGCACAACCAAATACAAAGAGATGGTCAACGACCAGATTTTCGGCTTTCGGGACATCCGGCAATATGACCAGCTGATCCAGCTGTTGATCCAGGTGCGCAGACCCAAGCTGTCCAAGGATTTCCGCCCCTCCCTGGTGAAGAGCATTCTGAACGACTCCCTGCAAGTGCTGACAGATGACGACCTGTCCGCCATGGTCAGCACCATGGAGCAGATGGATCAACTGGAGGACACCCTGCATGGATACCGAAGAGCCATCCAGGACGCCAAGGTCATCCACAACGAGTACAACCGGTATAACCAATACATCCTGGGCTCCAAAGGACAGGCATATTTGGAGGCCCGGAGCAAAACACAGAGTCTGCAAAAGCAGGTCCAGGACGAGACAGATCGTCAGCGGGACCTGGAGCGGCAGCTCAGGGAGCAAAGCGAACGGCAGGAACAGTCGGGCGTTGCCTTGAAGCGGGCGGAAGCCCAGCGCCTGGCCATGGGCGAGGACGACCTGTCCGCCAAACAGTCCCGTCTCCAACAGGCGGAGGGGGAGTGTGCCCGTTTGGAGGAGCAGCTGTCCCGAGGAGAGGAACAGCTGCACAGCCTGGAGGATGGGATCGCCAGACGGGAGGTCCGGCGGCGGGACCTGACGCGGGACAGCGAGGATGCCCGCGCCGCGGTGCGCCGGTCCCTGCGGGAACTGAGCGAGCAGAATGAGCTTTTGGAGCTGGGACAGGAGCATCAGCAGTATGTCCACGACATTCAGGCGGAGCGGCCGCAGGCTGACTGCCAGCCCGTTCAGTCCGCCCTCCGACAGAGAAATCGCCAAATCAAAGAGGTGCTGGACGTTTTAAGGCGGGCGGAGGAGGCCCGGGGTGTCTACGACAAAGCCTGTCAAGTTCTGGATGAGGCCGCCGGCCATGTGCGGGAGGCCAAGATCGTTCTCGGCGACGCCCAGGCTCAGGAGCGGGAGGAGCGGGATAAGCTGCTGGAGGGGTTTACCGCTTGGCGAGAGGAAAACCGTCAGATGGCTGTCCCCCAGGATATTTGGCAGGATGTCCGGCGCGCCCTCACCACGTACCGTGTTCCGGCGGATTGGAGCCCTCTCCGGGATCAGATGGACGCGTGTTTCCGAGTCCGGCAGTCGGCCCTTTTGGAGCAAAAATTCCGGACAGACAGCGCCCTGTCTGCTTTACAGGCAGAGCGGAGGGAGCTGGAACGCCAATTGAATCAGATCAAGGACCGACCCGAGCCAGAACCTCCGCGGGGTGCGCAAATTCAGGAGACCCGTATCCATCTGGCGATGGCCGGGGTGCCCTGCGCCCCTCTGTATGAGCTGGTGGACTTTGCGCCCGAGCTGCCCCAGGAGCGCCGGGATCTGCTGGAGGCCCAGCTGCTGGACGCCGGACTGCTGGACGCCCTGGTGGTGCCCCAGGAACATCTGCCCGCGGTCAGAGAGCTGCTGGCGGAACACCCGGACCGCTTTCTCGTCCCGGGGCCTGCCGCCGCCGATCCCATTGACAGCCTGCTCCCGGACGCCACGGGCCGCTTCCCCGAAGAGGCGGCCGCCTGCCTGCGGGAGATCTCCCAATCCGACCTGACCGCGGAAACCGCCCTGCTTCCCGACGGGCGATTCCGCTGCGGCATGGTTCAGGGCCACAGCCGGCCTGAGGCTCCGGCGGGCTTTATCGGCGCCGCCGCCCGAAAGGCCAACCGCCTGCGCCAGATCCAGGAGTTGGAAGGGCAGATGGAGCGGCTGGCCGAAAAGGTACAAACCGCTCAGGCGGAGCTGGAGGCCTGTGAAGGATATCTGGCTCAGCTGGAGTTGGAGCGCGCCCATATGCCCACGGCGGAGGAGCTGGACCAGGCGCTGGCATTGCTGGAGCAAGCCCGCAGGGCGCTCCAGCTGGCCGAGGAGGAGGAAGAGCGCAGGGCGTCCGCCGCCCAGGAGGCCAAAAAAGGCTGGGCCGCATTGGAACAAAAGGTCCTTGAGGGGAGCGCGGGACTTCCCTATGAGCGGACCGTTTCCGCCTATGAGGAGGCCCAGGGAGCCGCCGCCGATTACCAGAATGCGCTGAATACCTTGGACCGTCACCGGCAGAAATTGGATTACATGATCCGTTCCTTGCGGGACGAGCAGGATAACCTCGAGCGGGATTATGACCTGGCGGACAGCCGCAAAAAGGAAAACCAGGGGATACAAGGGGAGATTTCTGTCAAACGGGCCAGCGTCCAGGAGCTGAGGGATTTTTTGAACCGGCCTGAAAACCAGGCCCGAGCCCGCCGTCTGGCGGAGCTGGCGCGGGAGATCGACCTTCAGAACCGGGAGAACCGGGAAGCGGAAAAGCAATGTGTCCGCTTGAAGGAACAGCTCAACAGTTCCGCAGCGATGATGGCGCGGCGAAAGGACGATCTGACCGAGGCCATGATCCACGAGCAGGACATGGAGCGGTATTTTCAAGAGGACTGGAGCCTGGGGCTGTCTGACTTGGGCGAAAACCTGGGGCTGGAGGAGCGTGCCCGGCAGGCCGTAAGCAAAATCCCGGCCTCCGCAAGGGGGCGTACCCCGGCGGAGATGGGGGAGTCGGTATCCAGGAGTTATCAGGCAAACAGGGGCAGCCTGTCCAACTACCACCCGGAGATCAAAATGATTTTTGACGCCGCCAGCCAGCCCAACCAGCTCCGGCAGCGTTACGCCATCACGCTGAAAAAGGGCGGAAAGGAGCTGACGCTGGACGGGTTTATCCAGTCCCTGCAAAACGATATTGATACGACCGGCGCGCTTTTGGAGGACCGGGATCGGGAGTTGTTTGAAAACATCCTGACGGAAACCATCAGCCACACTCTGCGCGCCCGCGTCGAAGCCAGCGGCCAGTGGGTCAGAAGCATGACCGGCCTGATGGCGACGCTCACCACCTCCATGGGATTGAAATTCAGCCTGGACTGGAAAGAGAAAAAGGCGGAGGGTGCCGGAGAGCTGGACACTGCCCAACTGGTCATGTTACTGAATAAAGATCGGGCGCTGCTCACCCCGGAGGACAGCCAAAAGGTTTCCGGCCATTTCCGCAACAAGGTCAAGCGCGCCCGGGAGAGTGCCCTTGAGCAAGGGATTGGGGTGAATTACGCCGACCTGATCCGCTCTGTGCTGGACTATCGTGACTGGTATGAGTTCCATCTGTATTACCAGAGGGGGGAAGACAGCAAAAAGGAGCTCACCGACCGGGCCTTTAACCGGTTCAGCGGCGGGGAAAAAGCGATGGCTATGTATGTGCCCCTGTTTGCCGCTGTCTCGGCCCAGTACGTAAAGGGCGGGGAGTCCTGTCCCATGCTGCTGGCGCTGGACGAGGCGTTCGCCGGCGTGGACGATCAGAACATCAGCGCGATGTTTGACCTGATGCGGATTTTGGACTTTGACTACATTATCAACTCCCAGGTGCTGTGGGGCTGCTATGCCAACGTGCCCGACCTGGACATCGCCGAGATGCACCACCCGCCTAACGCCCCGGTGGTCACCATTCTGCATTACTACTGGAACGGCAGACAGAGGATGCTCAAGGAGGATGGCTTATGAGCGAACAGGTGCGGGCGTGTGTGGACTATTTCCGCTCCAATCCCGGATACCACCGTATTTTGGCCGCGCTGCGGCAGAAATACCAGCGCTATGGCCGGGCGGCGGGTACCATCTGCCTGCCCGACACCTCCGAGGAGGAGTGCGGGGCGGCCAGAAGCTTTTTTGGCCGGTCTTTTTCCCCGCCTCTTCGATTCCAGGCTGCCCAGTTTGAAGAAGAACTCCAAACGGGAGCATTTCGCGGCGTCACCCTAAAGGAAGTGCTGGAGGCGTATTTCGGCACAGAACTCCACACCAGAAAGGAGACAAAAGAGACGCTGGACGGCGCACTATCCGCCATGCTCCGTCAGGCGATGGAGACTGTGCGGGGCGACAGCGGTGCGCAATGGCTCAGGGCGCTGGAGGAAAAGCGGGGCGGGGCATATATCCTGCTCCGCCGGGAGGCCGCAAAAGATCCGAGCAACGCATCGGCCAGCCTGTCCCGAACGTGCCGGGCCTCAGATTGCTTGGAGGCAAGGACACATGAAAAGATCCGCCTGGCCGTTCTCAGCGCTGAGGCCACCTCAGATCCCCACGCGCTGGATCAGGGGACTTTGTCTGGAAAGCTGTTTCTGCATCTGCTGGCGTTCCGGTCCGGCGCGGAATTTCCAGGGAGCGCGGAGCAGCGGGAGCGGCTGTACTATGAGAACGGCATTCTCTGCGACAGCATCTCCAGCTTGGTGACCCAGGTGGGGCTTGTCCTCCACACGGAAACCGGAGAGCATCCTGCCTATCGCCTGCTCCGGGGAAAAAACGAACTATGTACCCTCTCTCTGGCCAGCTTGTCCGGCCTTACCTGTGCCCACAGCCTCTCCGGGCGGGTCTATATCGTGGAAAACGAGATGGTTTTTGCCCAGCTTTGCGACAGGGCCGAGCGGTTTGCATCCCCTCTCATCTGCACCTCCGGCCAGCCCTCGGTGGCGGCGCTGCGCCTGCTGGATCTGCTGGCAGCCAGCGGGACCAAGCTGTTTTACTCCGGCGATTTTGATGGAAAGGGCCTGTCCATCGCGGTACAGCTGTGTGCCCGCTATCCCGCTCTGTTGAAGCCTTGGCATATGACCCCTGAGGACTATGAGCGGTGCCGCTCTGAGGTTGCTTTGAGTGACGCCAGCCTGTCGCTTCTCCAGGGGTGCGCCGGGACTGCGCTGGAGAAAACCGCCCGTTCGATTGAACAGCACCGCTGTGCCGGATATCAGGAACTGTTGATTCCGCAATTGGAGGCGGACTTGATGGAAACGCCATAGCTTTGGAACAGCTCCACGATCTGCACGCGCTGGGGTCCGCTGCCCAGAAGGTTATCGTCCGCGACGATCAATTGGTCGATTTCCGACCGCATGGCGGCATAGAGCGCGGGCGTCAGCCCGCTCTGTGGAAAAGGGCGGTCATCCGCGGCGCAGACAGAGAACCCTGCCACGGTGTCATGCGGGCAAAGTGCTTTGTCTCTCATCTGCTGAATCTGATCCAAGCCATACCCATAAATCCATGTCCGCATAAAGCACTGCTCCTTTGTAAGTAATTTGGACAAAATAAAATATGATAGAAGTATCTAAAACATACTTCCATCATATCTATTCTGGGATGTTTTTTTGACTTTTATGCTATATGATTGTTCGCATTGAAGGCGTTGAAGCACTGATGCAAACATCATTTGCAAAGTTCTTTTTTGAGCCAGGTTGCGACAGTCTGGCAGATGATTTGAGCAGAGAAGCTTACGCAAGCTGGATGATGTTCAATGACAGTCAAAGTTTGGTCTTTCATAAAACCGCCTCCTAAAAAACTGTATGCCGTTGTAATGTGGGACATGAAAGCAAAAGTGTCAATGCACCAATATGTTTCCTTTTGTGTGTTTTATATGAAAGAGTGCTTATAATTGAGTGTAAGCAAAAGAGCGCATACCCGAAAGATATTTGCATGAGGAAGTGACTTTAATGCCGCTGCATCCAGAAAGCCATTACACTTTGACCGACGCCTTGGCCTGGGGTGAACAGGACCATAATGAGCTGATTTACGGAATTCCATTTGATTTGAAAATACCGCTCAGAATCCATCAGGAAATCAGGGGAAGTTTAGGTATCCAGTTCTATAACTACGCGGAAGGGAAAGCGTGTGAGGTTTACTGTGTCCCCCTCGCCGTCCGTCCTTTTGAGCGGGATGGAGACCGTCCAGAGAATGTGGACACGCTGGTGGAGCCGGACATCACGGTGGTGTGCGACCTCTCTAAATTGGATGACATCGGGTGCAGGGGCGCGCCCGATTTGGTGGTGGAGATCCTTTCCCCCTGGACTCATCGGCATGACAGATTCACAAAGTTCAACCTCTATCAAAAGGCCGGTGTCCGGGAATACTGGATCGTGGACCCTGACAACAAATGTGTCCAGGTCTTTGTTTTGACAGATGGTTATTATAAAGCGGCAGATTTCGGTGAGGCCGGCGACAAGTTGAGCGTGAATGTTCTGGATGACTGTGTCATCAATCTGTCCCGGGTGTTTTCTGAGTAGCAAAAAATGGAGCAGGCGGGCAACATCCCGCCTGCTTTTTTAATTAGCATCCTGTTTTTGTCCGCTGTTTTTGTAGTGGGCGATCCAATTCAAAAGAGCGTCCCGCTCATTGGGTATCTCTCCGCTGAGTACCCGTTCCAGCAGCCCTTCCAGCACTTGTCCTACCGCTGGGCCCGGCGCGATTCCCGCAGCCATCACATCCCGTCCATCCACGGCTAGGTCCTTCAGGGCGAGACACTGGTCCTCCGCCAGGATTTGTTCCGCTTTGTCCCTGATTTCCTCCAACTCCGCCAGCCGGCCCCTTACCTTTTCCAAAGTCTGCCCCATGTTGTCTGCCCGCTTGACCTCTAATAGCTGAAAAAATGCCTCCGGTCCCAGCCGGTTGAGCCAGCGGCGGATGACCTGGCTTCTGGGCGGCAACTGTGCATCGTGGTGCTCCACCAGCAACACCACCCGCTCTCGGGTCTTATTGTCAAACTTCAGCGCTCGGAGCATTTGCTCCGCCAGCTGGGCGCTCACCGCCGGGTGGCCGTAGAAATGGTCGATCCCATTCTCATCGGTAGACTTACAGGCGGGCTTACCAATGTCGTGGAGCAGCATGGCCAGCCGCAGGGTCACATCGGTAGGCGCCCCCTCCACGGCGTGGATGGTGTGCTCCCAGCCGCCCCAGCAGTGCCAGGGGTTGTTTTGCTCCAGCGTCACCAGCGGGCCGAGCTGGGGCCAGAACTGACAAAATACATCCGGGTATTGCCGCAAAGCGTTCCCGGCACCTTTGCCCACCAGCAGCTTGCACAGCTCGGCGTTGATGCGCTCCGCCGCCACCCGATCCAGCATAGCCCGGTTCTCGTGGACGGCCTGAGCGGTTTGCTCCTCAATTTCATAGCCAAATACGGCGGCGAACCGCAGCGCCCGCATAACCCGCAGACCGTCCTCCTGAAAGCGATGGCCGGGCTCTCCCACACAGCGGATCAGCCCCGCCTTGATATCATCCACGCCGCCGAAGGGATCTTGCAGATTGCCCTGCAAATCCATGGCGATGGCGTTCATGGTGAAATCCCGGCGGGCCAGATCCTCCTCCAGGTTGGGCACGAAACACACAAAATCCGGGCGGCGGCTGTCGGAATAGGGCCCCTCCGTACGGTAGGTGGTGATTTCATAGGGCTGGCCCTCCTCCAGTACAGTAACGGTGCCATGTTTCAGCCCGGTCTCAATGACCCGCCGGTCCGCAAAGCACCGCTCCGTCTCCTCCGGCAGGGCAGAGGTGCAGATATCCCAATCGTGGGGCTCCACGCCCCGCAATAAATCCCGCACACAGCCGCCCACCAGATAGGCCTCATAGCCCGCGTTGTTCAGCGTTTGCAGGATGCGCCGTGCCCCGTCCAGTATCTCAAAATTCATCCCGCACCACCCTCTCGTTGACCTCCATCTGGAACGCCTCAATCCGGGCCAAATCGGGGGCTTCTGGCAGGGAGGTGTTCTCTTTGGCGTAATCCAACCGCTTTTCCAGGTCATTCAGCAGGTCATAGAAATCGGTATTGAAGGTGTGATCTGCCTTCTGATACCGTCCGTTTCGAATGTCCATGAGCAGGTCGTGATCTGCTTCTCGGTAGGTCACGATCTCCTTCTTCTCCAGGATATCCAGGCACATCAGGTACAGCCGCACCAGGTGCATGGCGTGCTTGTTCAGGTGGGCGTCGTCCTTCTTTTTGCTGCGGTGGTGGATCTTGTCGTAATTCCGGGTGATCTCCACCAGCTCCCCCATCATGCCGGTGAACTCCCGCAGGGGAACCCGCTCCATGTTGATGTCCGCCAGCACCTGGGGCTTGCCGCCTGCCTCGCCCACGGACAGCCTGATCTGCGCCGGGTCAAAGGTGCGGTAGCGCTCCGGGAAAGAGTACATGGCATTTTCGCAGGAGCCCATGATGTGCCGCTCCTTGACCTGGGCGGGATAGGCGTCGTGGGCCAGGGCGTTCTCCAGTCGCCGGAGCTGCTGGCCCGCGTAGCCGCCGAAGGAGTTAATGGCGCGCCGGGAAAGAAACATCTTGCGCTGGTCGAGAAGCTGCCGCCCGATGGGGGTGAGCATAAAATAGTGTTCCGGCCTGCAGCCCAGCAGCTCAATGGTGCTGGGGTTGCAGTTGATGAGCAGACCCAGCAACTTGTTGAAGGCGTACACTGTGGTGTCCGTGTGGTCGTCCACCACCTGCTCAAAGCTGTCCATGCCCAGCAGATCGGCCTTGCTGTTCAGGGTGCAGCCCCGGATATCAATGTCGGAACCCTCCACGTTGGTGCCGTAGGCGTAGCTGCCGCCGTAGGTGAGGAAGATAATATTTTTTCCCCAGGTGTGGGTTGGTTTTCAGAAAGCCATATTCCGGCCTGTCCAGCAGCTCCAAGCCATTTCACCTCTTAAAATGCACAATATTGATTTATTAGACATATTTTTGCGATATGGCTTCAGCTCTCATTTTTCTGTTAGGCAGCTTCTCCAATGCTCACTTATCTTTGACTGAGATGTTTAGACCAGGATAGCTTATGTAAAAAGAAAGCGACGTCAATAGAATATCATGAAAACAATTGCTGATTATAGCTTCCTTATGCAGTCTTCCAGAATGTCTTGCAGGCGGGCTTCCCCTTTGAAGGTGGTTTTTACTACCAGACCTCTGCTGCGGAAAAAGTAGGGATTCCCGTTCATCTGCTGGAGTACGCTGGCCATCCGCTCCACTGGGGGCAACGATGTGTCGATGTGGATGTCTTTAATATCTGGGATAGTGGCCGGATCCACATCCCTCACGTCCATATTCCACATACGCTCCAAATCTATTGCTATCATGCCATTATCCTCCTGCTAAAAATATGAAATGGATGCTCTGTTTTCATAAAGCATTGATAGAAACTACTGCTTCATTGCTCCAAAATCAGGCATTCACTTAGGACAGCAAACAGAGCAAGAGTGATTATAGCAGAATTTGGCTTTCCTTACAACCCTGTGCTGACTTCTCCACGCCTCTTTTAGAAAAACTGTGAGACAGACATACATAGCAAATACGCGCTTTCCCCAACTATTTTAGCCAATAACCCGTTGGCAGTGATTTTGTGGGATCCAGCCAATCCCAATGCCCTTCCATCTCCGCCATGGTAAATAATTCTTCCTGTAAAGCAATACAGAATTCATCAAGAAGGTTTTCATCAATGGCGTGCTGGATGATGCCATACGGAGGAGGAGCGTGTTGGCATTCGGCAGCAAAGAAAATATAGGCCATGATGGAAAAGTACCGTTTCTCCCGGAGCCCATTGAGGACAATGGGAAAAAATTCTGGATTTTGATATTCCATATAAGATTTGAGAATACCTGCACATCTTCCGGCATTGTTTACTATAGTCTTATGATCCCAGATTTTCTTCTCAACGTCGATTCCAGATTCAAACAGTGAATCGGTAAAATCCTCCTGATGCTCTGACAAAACGGTTTTCAGACCATAATTCAGTATACGCATTTTATAACAGCCCTTTCTACATTTTTTATAGAAACGCGTCACTGATCCTAAAATCAAGAATCAGTGACGCATTTTTACAAAATATCTCAAAAGCAAGAACAAAACTGCTTTTTGCCCCGGAAAACTCTTCCTCGCAATAGATGTCATATTAGGTCAAAAACCAGCTAAGCGCATAGGCCGAACGGTCTCTATTTGGTTGCAAAAATTGAGCAGCTACGCCTGTCATTTCAGATAGCTTGTCCCCCTAAAGTGTCCTTTTAGCACCACCCCCCATGTGGTGGAGCCCAAATGTCCCGGCGTGGTAGAGCGCTACATAGACCTGAGCGGCTTTTATGACCGCGTCGGCCTTCAGTCCTTGAAGCAGGACATATTGGCCGCCGCGACAGAATACCAGGGCCATTATAAGCGGGTGTATCGCTGCCTGGAGGCGGCGGGGGAGCTGCGCCGGGACATAAATGAGCTGTTGGACAGTCCGGAGGTCCGCCAGCGCTTAGCCAAGCGGGCGGCGGGCATCATTTCCCGAGAGCTGAAAAAGCCGCCCCAGGGGGAGGGCCGCACGGACCAGCGATTCATTTCCGCCGTCACCCACAAGGGGGCTTTGACCCTGTGGGACACGGTATCCGCCCAGGCGGAGCGGGTTTACGAACTGGCAGACCATTACGGCCTGGCCCATCATCTGCTCAATCCGATTCTCACCGCCGGGCTGGCCGCAGGTCACGATGCCGTTGCCTGCCCCGACCCCATGGCCCCCGACCGGCTGGCTCATGTGATTTTCCCCGGCCTATCCCTGGCCTTTGTCACCTCCACCCAGGAGGAGCCCTGGCCTCATCACGCCCACCGCCGCCTGCGGCTGGACGCCATGGTAGACGCCGACGTCTACCGTCTGAACCGGCCCCGCCTGCGCTTCACTAAGCGGGTGGCCGCGGCGCTGCTGGAGGAAGGCGTGGCGGGGTTGGGTCAGGCCAAGCAGGCCCACGACCGGCTGGAACAGCTTTACAATCCCTATGTGAACTTCGACGGCGTATCCGAGACGGCGGACCGCCTGGCAGATCAGGTTCTTGCCCTGAGGGACGAATAAAAGGAGCGGGGAGAATCTGCGTTCTCCCCGCTCCTTTTCCTATCAAGAACCGTCGGTCAATTACAGCCATAGAACAGTACGACATTGGGAATAGGCAGGTCGATACGTCTTGGGACAGTTTACAACCAATCGGACACCACATCATGCAGTGCCGACGGCGCTACGCCGCCGCGCACCAGTAGGCCGCTGAGTTCATCAATGCGGGATGCGCTGCATGTAATATTCTCCACCAGCGCCTGTTCGCCGCCCTGCTCGGCCACCTTCACCCCATAGCTCTCGCAGGAGTAGGCGCCCACGTCCATTTCGCCGATGAGAATGGAATAGTCGAAGCGCCGCACCGCGCCGGTCTGGTCGGCTAACTCCACCGTCTCCAAAAAAAGTTCCCGCATGGCCTGATTCACCTCACTTTCACTCTTCATACTTTTATTATCCATATGGTAATCACTATTTGCAAGCGGAACCGTTCGACAGGATTCGACAAAATTCGACACAGGTACAAGATGTGGAAAGCCGGGTCCGGCCTTACATACCAGCCGTGGGTTATCCACATATTTACATGGGAAAATTGTGTAAAAATGTACAAAAAGCCCAGAGCAAACACCAGTTCGCTCCGGGCTTTTGCGTGAAATCAATCCTTGGATGTTATTTCCAGCGCTCACTGTCCCCAGTGATCACTGGACAGGCCAACTACAATTTGTAATCGTTACAGCTCGTCAACAGGGGTCTTGGTGCGGTCGGCGTTGTAGACATAGAAGCCCTTGCCGGTCTTCTGCCCCAGGCTGCCGCCGCGGACCATCTTCCGGAGCAGCGGGCAGGCGCGGAACTTGCTGTCGCCGGTCTCCTTGTACAGCACGTCCATGATGGCCAGGCAGACGTCCAGGCCCACCAGGTCGCCCAGCTCCAGGGGACCCATGGGGTGGTTGGCGCCCAGCTTCATGGCGGCGTCGATACCGGCGATATTGGCCACGCCCTCCATCTTGATGAAGGCGGCCTCGTTGATCATGGGGATCAGGATGCGGTTGACCACAAAGCCGGCGGCCTCGTTGACCTGCACGGGGGTCTTGCCCAGCTCCTTGGAGATCTCGGTGATCTTGTCCACCATCTCGGCGGGGGTGTTGGCGCCGGCGATGACCTCAATGAGCTTCATCCGATCGGCGGGGTTGAAGAAGTGCATGCCGATCAGGGGACGGCTCAGGCCCTTACCGATCTCGGTGATGGACAGGGAGGAGGTATTGGAGGCGAAGACGCAGTCGGCCTTGCAGATCTTGTCCAGCTCGCCGAAGGTGGTTTGCTTCACGCCCATGTCCTCGAAGGCGGCCTCCACGATCAGGTCGCAGTCGGCGCACAGGTCCTCCTTCAGACCGGCGGTGATGGCGGCCACGGTGGCGTCGGCCTTGGCCTGGTCCATCTTGCCCTTTTCCACCAGCTTGGCGTAGCCCTTCTGAATCTTGGCCTTGCCGTTGTCGGCCCACTCCTGCTTGATGTCGCACAGAGCCACGGTCCAGCCGCTCTGAGCAAACGCCTTGGCGATGCCCTGACCCATAGTACCGGCGCCGATGATACCAACTTTACTCATGATGACATACCCCTTTTCAGTGTTGTTTTGATGTATGGGATCGTCCGTGGGGACGATATGCGAGAACTGCCGGAGGATCATATTCCAAACCTGACCGTCCGGATTGCCGATGACGGGCACTTAATTATTGGTGAAAACCGCCTTGGGCTTGGGCTTCTCCCGGGACAGGAAGCAGGCCATGCCCTCCACCTGGTCATGGGTCTCAAAGCAGTTGCCGAACAACTTCTCCTCGATCTCCACGCCCTTGTCGATGGACACCTGTACCCCCTCGTTGACGGCCTTTTTGCAGGCCCGGACGGCGATGGGGGCGTTCTTGGCGATGCCGCCCGCCATCTTCAGGGCGGCTTCCATCAGGTCGGCCTGGGGATGCACGGCGTTGACCAGGCCGATGCGCAGAGCCTCGGCGGCGTCGATGTTCCGGGCGGTGTACAGCATCTGCTTGGCCATACCCATGCCAACCAGGCGGGCCAGGCGCTGGGTGCCGCCGAAGCCGGGGGTGATGCCCAGACCCACCTCGGGCTGGCCGAACACGGCGTTGTCGGAGCAGATGCGGATGTCGCAGGACATGGCCAGCTCGCAGCCGCCGCCCAGGGCGAAGCCGTTCACCGCGGCGATGACGGGCAGGGGAAAGCTCTCGATCATCAGGAAGATGTCATTGCCCAGCTTGCCGAAGGCCTCGCCCTCAGCCTTGGTCATGGTGGACATGGAGCCGATATCGGCGCCCGCCACGAAGCTCTTTTCCCCCTCGCCGGTGAGGACCACACAGCGCACGGCGTTCTGGTCGATAGCCTCGAAGGCGGCCTTCAAATCGGCCAGCACCTCGGGGTTCAGGGCGTTGAGGGCCTTGGGGCGGTCGATGGTGAGGACGGCCACAGCGCCCTGCTGCTCGGATTTCACGAATGACATCAGATTGCCTCCTTATTCAGTGTATAGTTTGGGAAGACAGCGAACGCGCCCGGACCCGCCCCAATTCGATATTTTTTTAACAAATACCGGACGAAGGGGCGCGGCGATGGAGCCGGAAGCGCTGGGCCGGTCATGCCGCGTGGGAGTGGGGGCGTTCCCCATATTCTTTTTTTAGTATACCGCCTTTTTCCTTTCTTTGCAAGGGTTTCTTTTGAAATGGTCCAACCAATTTTCAAGTCAAGACCGCACCGGTGTCAAAAGAGCCTCTCCGGAAAGCCGGAGAGGCTCGGAACACTCAGAACAGGCCGGAGAAAACGCCGCTGAGCCAAGCGGCCGCGGGTATGTAGGCGATGGGCAGAAAAATAGCCGGGAGCATGTTTCCCACTTTGATCTTCTCTCTGCCCAGCCCCAGCATGTTGACGGCGATGGCGATGATGAGGGCTCCGCCCACGGCGGTCATCTCGGTGATGACGGCGTCGGGCAGGTAGGGTCCCACCCATCCCGCCAGCAGGGTGATGCCGCCTTGATAGACCAGAAGCGGAAGAACGGAGAACATCACCCCCACCCCCATGGTGGCGGCGAAGGAAATGGAGGTCACCCCGTCGATGACGCCTTTGGACACGATGATCTCATAGTTGTGGTTGAGTCCCGCCTCGATGGAGCCGGTGATGGCCATGGCCCCCACGCAGAACAGCAGGGAGGCGTTGACAAAGCCCTCGGTAAACCGGCTGCCGCCGCTCTGCTTGAGCACCCTGGCGCGCAGAAAATCCCCGGCTCCCTCCAGGCGGCGCTCCAGATCGGCGGCGTTTCCGATGACGGTGCCGACGACCATGCACACGATGACGCACAGCATATTCTGGGTTCCGATGGCACTGCCGATGCCGATGCACAGTACGCACAGACCCAGCGCGTGGGTGAGGATGGACATGAGCCGGTCGCTGATGAGGTTTTTAAACAGCAGCCCCGCGCCACCGCCCAGCAGGACCAGGAGCATATTGATCAATGTAGCGGGCATGGCGGGTCACCTCTCCGCCTTCGCGAAATACTCCCGGGTCTGCCGGGCGTTTTCCAGGATGGCGTCCCGCAGGGCCTGGACCGAGGGGAACTTCCTCTCCGGCCGCAGGCGGGCATAGAACTCCACCCGGATGTCTTTGCCGTACAGGTCCCCCCGGTAGTCCAAAATCCAGGGCTCCACCGTGACGGCGCTCTTGTCGGTGTTCACCGTGGGCCGGGTGCCCACGTTGGTGACGGCCAGCCGGATTTCCCCTCCGGCCAGCACCACCCGGGAGGCGTACACCCCGAAGCCGGGAGCGATCACCCCCTCGGGCACCAGCAGGTTGGCGGTGGGGGTGCCCAGGGTGCGGCCCAGCTCGCTGCCGTGGACCACCGGGCCGGACAGGGTGTGGGGATGGCCCAGGAACCAGCGGGCCCGCTCCATTTTTCCCTCCTGCACCAAAGAGCGGATGTAGGTGG
Organism: uncultured Oscillospiraceae bacterium; assembly: GCA_949948775.1. GTDB lineage: Bacteria > Bacillota > Clostridia > Oscillospirales > Oscillospiraceae > Enterenecus. Next base: position 15,129 of record CATLHC010000006.1, on the reverse strand, counting down.
AGGACACGATGAAGCCGTCGATCTCCACTTTGGGGATGATGTCGCAGCCCATGCCCAGCTCCCGGCACTTGTCCGCCAGCCGCTGGGGATTGCCCTCCCCTTTGTAGCCGAAACGGAAGTCGTGCCCCGCCACCACGTGGATGACGCCCAGCTCCTTTTGGAGATACTGGGCGACAAAATCCTGCCAGTCCATCTGACGCATGACGTCGAAGGGGGCCACGATAACCTCCCGGATACCGTACAGCTCGTGCATCAGCCGCTCCCGGTCGCCCACGCCGCTGAGCAGAGGCACCGCCTTCCCGGTGAGGGCGGCGGCGGGGCTGCGGTCAAAGGTGAAGGCGCAGGGAACGGCGTCCAGTGCCTTGGCCCGCTCCGCCACCGTGCGCAGGAGCGCCCCATGGCCCATATGCACTCCGTCGAAAAAGCCCAGGGCGATAACTTTTCGTTGATTATCCATCAGTGATTACACCTCGAAAAAGCTCTTGACGGTGGTGAGCTTGCTGTCTGCTACTCTGCCAAGGGCCAAGAATGTCTTGTCCATGCCGTACACGCGATATTCTCCGTCTGGGACGTCCCGAGTGGTCAGCGCCGCGCCGTTGCGGATCTTTTTCTCCGCCACGGCGGTTTTCAGAACCAGCATGGGCAAGCCGGCAAAATAGGCGTCCACCGGGAGCAGCAAGGACTCTCCCTCTCCCCGGTTCACCGCCTCTTGGACGGCATCCAATGTAACGCAGTCGGCCATAGTAAAGCCCGCCGCCTTCACACGCTGAAGGGAGCTCATGCACCCCCCGCAGCCCAGGGCTTGGCCGATGTCGTGGCACAGGGTGCGCACATATGTCCCCTTGGAACACACCACCCGCAGGAGATAACCGGTCCCCTCCGGCGGCGTCTCGTCCAGGATGCCCAGCGCGTCGATGCGGACGGCGCGGGGCTTGCGCTCCACTTCTTTTCCCTTGCGGGCCAGTTCATAGAGCTTTTTGCCATTGATTTTGATGGCGGAGTACATGGGGGGAATTTGTTCAATTGTCCCGGTGAATTGGGCCAGCGCCGCCCAGAGCTGGTCACAGGTCACGTTCACGGGGCGCTCCTCCAGCACCTCGCCGGTGGTGTCTTGGGTGTTTGTAATAACTCCCAGTTTCAACCCCGCGATATATTCCTTATCGGAATCCGCAGCGAACTCCACGGCCCTTGTGGCCCGCCCGATGAACACGGGCAGCACGCCGGTGGCCATGGGGTCCAGCGTACCGGCGTGGCCCACCCGCTTCTCGCGGAACATCCCCCGGAGCTTGGCGCATACGTCCATGGAGGTCCACCCGGCGGGCTTGTCGATGATAATGATGCCGTTTGGCATAAGAGGAAGCTCCTTTTCAGTCCTGGGTAGGCTGGGCAAGCTGGTCGTCGATGGCGGCCAGGATGGCCTTCTCCGCCTCCCGCCCCGTCCCCTGGACGGTGCAGCCCGAGGCCGCCCTGTGCCCTCCCCCGCCCAGCCGGGCGCACACGCGGGTGGCGTTCAGCTTGTCCGCGGCGGTGCGCACGGAAATGCGGCACTCGCCCCCCTCGTGCTCCCGGATGGTGGCGGTGTGAAGCACTCCCTCAATCTGACCCAAAAACGCCGCCAGGTCGTCGGTGTCCTCCGAGGTGGCCCCGGCCTGGGCCATCATCTCCAGAGAGATGGGGGCCACCGCCACCGTGCCGCCGTGGTACAGGTGCATATTCTGCAGAATCAGGCTCTCCAGCTTCATGCGCCGCATGGATTTGGTGCGGAAGTGCCGTTTGTTCAGCGCCTGGAACGGGATTCCCTGCTCCATCAGCGCCGCGGCCACCTTGTGGGTGTGAGGGGTGGTGTTGGAGTAGACGAAGCAGCCGCAGTCGGTGGCCACGGCCACATACAGCGGCGCGGCGACATCAGCGTCCATAGTCCCCAGCTCCGTGCAGATTTTCCAGATAATCTCCCCGCAGGCGGCCTTGTCCGCCTCCAGGCAGGTCTCCCGGGCAAAAAACTCCTGGGAGGGGTGGTGGTCGATGGCGAGATCGATGCGCGCCTGGTAGGGCTTGGCGTTGTCTGGAAGGAGGTTCACCGTGGCCACGTCGGTGCTGACCACCGTATCTGGTTCATATCCCTCGGGGGCGGTGAGGCCGTCCAGATAGCCCGCCAGCAGGGTGGTGGCGTCCAGGCTGGGCAGGACGCAGGCGGTCTTGCCCAGCGCCCGCAGGGCGCGGCACAGCCCGGCGGCGCAGCCGATGGTGTCGCCGTCGGGGCGCTTGTGGGTCAAAATGAGGTAGTTGTCATGGGCCTTCAAAAACGCGGCCGCTTCCCGGTAGTCCATGGCTCAGTCCTCCTCGTCCAGCACAATGTGGGCGTTGGCCGGGTTGGCGGGCTTGACCACCTCGGGGTCCCGCAGCATATCCAGGATGCGGGCCCCCTTATCGATGGAGTCGTCCCGCACGAAGGTCAGCTCGGGGGTGTTGCGCAGGCTCAGCGCCCGGCCCAGCTCCCGGCGCAGGTAGCCGGAGGCGGACTTCAGCCCCTTCAGCGCTTGGGCGGAGGCGGACTTGTCCAGTACGCTGACAAAAATTTTGGCGTATTTCAGGTCGGGGGTGGTCTCCACGGCGGTGACGCTCACCATGCCCGCGTCCGCCACCCTGGGGTCCTTTACGGTGCGGATGAGGGTGGACATCTCCCGCTGGATCTCCTCGTTGATGCGTCCGATTCGGTTGCTTGGCATAAGTTCCTCCTTTTCAGATTGCGACGGTGAGGCAGATTTGTTCCGTGTCCAGAAATTGCCTGACCGTGTCCATGTCAAACTCTGACAGGGTTCCGTGACAGCGGATGGGCCGGGAATAATCCCCCACCCATATATGCCAGAGCTCCACCGTCTCACCAGGGGAAAGGTGTTCGGCCAGGTATTGCTTCAAGTTGGCCAGATCACGCTCGTCCGCTTCCAGAGACAGCTCGTACCGATAGTGTTTCATCGGATAGCCCAGTTCGTCCACGCTGTTCCAGTAATAGCTGTGCAGTTCCAATTTAAATCCCGTCTCCATACCGATTTGGACGTTGCGAACGGTTTTTGTTCGGAATTCCCGGCAGTTGACCAGTGGAAGCGGCTTATCCGCCGCCAGCAGATAAACACAGCTCACAAGCGTCCCCTCCTCCGCGAAAAGGGGGCGGGCGAACCCGCCCGCCCCGTCCGTTTAATCCTCAAGAGTGGCCTGCATATCCTCGAGGAGCCCTGCAATCAGTTCCTTTGCTTCTTCCGGGTCTTTTGTTGTCAGCGCCTTCCGGAGCGTCCGAATTGCCTGTCGGAGAAAACCGGCAAATTGTTTGTCTGTCATCCCCATGGTTATGGTCTCCTTTCTTTAATAGGATATGTTGATTGTAGCATAAAAACCGCCTGCTGTCAAAAAGGCTTAAACCTCAATCTGCTCCATCACGAAGGCCTCGATGACGTCGCCCTCCTTGATATCGCTGTACTTCTCAATCCCGATGCCGCACTCGTAGCCCCGGGCGACCTCCTTCACGCTGTCCTTGAAGCGCTGGAGGGAGTTCATCACGCCCTCGTGGATGACGATGCCGTCCCGCACCAGGCGGATCTGGGCGTTCCGGGCCACCTTGCCGTCGGTGACATAACACCCGGCCACGAAGCCCACCCCGGTGATCTTGTACACCTGGCGCACCTCGGCCTCGCCCAAGGCAACCTCCTTGAACTTGGGGGCCAGCATGCCCTTCATGGCGGACTCGATCTCATTGATGCAGTCGTAGATCACCCGGTACATCCGCATATCCACCTTGTTGCGGGCGGCGGACTCGGCGGCGTTCTTGTCCGGGCGGACATTGAAGCCCACGATGATGGCGTTGGAGGTGGTGGCCAGCATCACGTCGCTCTCGTTGATGGCGCCCACGGCGCAGTGGATGACCCGCACCCGGACCTCCTCATTGGAGATCTTCTCCAGGCTGGCCTTGACGGCCTCGGCGGAGCCCTGGACGTCCGCCTTGACGATGATGTTCAGATCCTTCATCTCGCCCGCCTGAATCTGGCTGAACAGCTCCTCCAGGGACACCTTCTGTTTGGCCGCGCCGGTGGTGGCGTTTTTCATCTCCGCCTTGCGCTGCTCCACCAGCTCACGGGCCATACGCTCATCGGCCACGGCGTGGAAGTCGTCGCCCGCGCCGGGCACCTCGCCCATGCCGATGATCTCCACCGGCACGGAGGGACCCGCCTCAGTGACCTTGTTGCCTTTGTAGTCGGTCATGGCCCTGACACGGCCCACCGCCATGCCGGCGATGATGACGTCGCCCTGTCTCAGGGTGCCGTTCTGCACCAGCAGGGTAGCCACGGGGCCGCGGCCCTTGTCCAGCCGCGCCTCGATCACCGCGCCGTGAGCGGTGCGGTTGGGGTTGGCCTTCAGCTCCTGCACCTCGGCGGTGAGGGTGACCATCTCCAGCAGGGTGTCGATACCCATGCCGGTTTTCGCGGAAATTGGACAGATAATCGTCTCGCCGCCCCACTCCTCGGGCACCAGCTCATATTCGGTGAGCTGCTGCTTGATGCGCTCGGGGTTGGCCTCCGGCTTATCCATCTTGTTGATGGCGACAATAATGGGGATATTGGCGGCCTTGGCGTGGTTGATGGACTCGATAGTCTGGGGCATGATGCCGTCGTCGGCCGCCACCACCAGGATGGCCACGTCGGTGATCATGGCCCCCCGGGCCCGCATGGCGGTGAACGCCTCATGGCCCGGCGTGTCCAGGAAGGTGATGGGCTTGCCGTTTACCTCCACCTGATAGGCGCCGATGTGCTGGGTGATGCCGCCGGCCTCGCCGGACACCACGTTGGCGTGGCGGATATAGTCCAGCAGGGAGGTCTTGCCGTGGTCCACGTGGCCCATGACCACCACCACCGGGGCCCGGGGCATCAGGTCCTCCTCCTTGTCCTCGGCGGTGTCGATGAGCCGCTCCTCAATGGTGACGATGACCTCCTTCTCCACCTTGCACCCCAGCTCCATAGCCACCAGAGCGGCGGTATCGTAGTCGATGATGTCGGAAAGGGAGGCCATCACGCCGTTCTTGATGAGGCACTTGACCACCTCAGCGCCGGTCTTTTTCATCCGGGAGGCCAGCTCGCCCACCCCGATCTCGTCGGGGATCTTTACGGTGAGCGGGGTCTTTTTGGCGATCTCCAGCTGGAGGCGGCGCATCCTGTCCTGCTCCTCCTGCTTGCGCTTGCTGCCGAGGTTCTGGCCCCGGTTCTTGTTGTTTCGGTTCTGGAACTTCTGCTTGCCGGTCTGCATCCGGTTGGCCTTGTCGGGGGCCAGGTCCTCCAGCCGCTGGTCGTACTTCTCCAGGTTGACGCCGCCGCCCTTGCGGGTGTCCACCACCTTTTTCTCTGGGGTACGGCTCATGGGCTTGGCGGGAGCGGCCGGCTTAGGCTGCTCCTTTTGGCCCTGCGCGGCGGGGGCGGGAGTGCTCTTCCCCTGCTCCTTGGCGGCGGGCGCGGCCTTGCCCTCCTTCTGGGCGGGCTTGGCCTGCGGCTCCTTGGGAGCGGGAGCCGGCTCCTGCTTGACGGGCTCGTGATACACGTCGGCGTAGATGGATTCAATGGAATCCACCTGGTTTTTCTGGGTCAGATGCTCAAAAATAATGGTCAGCTCCCGGTCCGTCAGAATCTTGGTGGGAGATACATTTTCTTTGGTGTACTCGGCCAAAATGGCGGTAATGGCTTTGGCTTGCATGCCAAAGTCCTTTGCCACATCCCGAGCGTTCAGTTTCGCAAGGCTCAAACAGGCCACCTCCTAAGTTTCAGGTACAGCGGGCCTTTTTGTCTCAGCCCGCACATTCTTCTTTTTCTTCCTCATCTGAGGGCGCTGGGGTTTCTCAACGGCCAGCTTGTCGCACAGCGGCTGGTATTGCGGATCGCTCTCCACCAGCTTTTTCGCCAGTGCCGCCGCCAGTCCGGCGTCGGTGAGCGCCGCCATGGCGCAGGCGCTCCGCCCCAGGGCAGCGCCCAGGGCTTCCTTTGTCCAGGGGACCTTTGTCCACGGAACATTGGCTGCCTCCGCCCAGCGGGCGGCCCGCTGAGTGCTGTTCTCCGCCGCGTCGGCGGCGGTGAGCACCAGCTTGGCGCGGCGGGTTTTGCAGCACTCCGCCACTGGCTCCTCACCCACGGCCAGGTGATTCCCCCGCAGGGCCAGACCCAGCAGGGATAGGGCATTGCTAGTCACCGCCGTCACCCGCCTTCATCTGCGCCTCCAGCGCTTCCCAGACCTCCGGTGACACTTGGGCGGACAGGGCCCGCTCAACGGCCCGGCTCTTTTTGGCCCGGGCCAGGCATCCGGGATCGGGGCACAGATAAGCCCCCCGGCCCGGCTTCTTTCCCCGGAAGTCCAATGACAACTCTCCCTCGGGGGAGCGCACCACCCGGATCAGCTCAGGCTTGGGCTTCATCTCCCGGCAGCCAAGGCATTGGCGCATGGGTATTTTTTTCGGCATTGTGTCTCCCCCTCTCTTGAAGAATTACTCAGTGACCTCAATATCCTCCTCGCTGCTCTCCGGTATCTCCTCCGCGGCCTCTTCCTCTTCCTCGGGGGGCTCGGGAGCGCTGGCGGGGCGGATGTCGATCTTGTAGCCCGTCAGCCGGGCGGCAAGCCGGGCGTTCTGCCCCTCCTTGCCGATGGCAAGGGACAGCTGGTCGTCGGGCACCACTACCCGGCAGCTCTTACCCGGTTCCAGCTCCACCACGCTGATGACGTCGGCGGGGGCCAGGGCGGCGGCCACGTATTGGGCGGGGTCGTCGGAGTACTTGATGATATCCACCTTTTCACCCCGCAGCTCCTCCACCACGGCGTTGACCCGCTGGCCCCGGGGACCCACGCAGGCGCCGATGGGGTCCACGTTCTCGTCATCGCTCCAGACGGCCAGCTTGGTGCGGCTGCCCGCCTCCCGGGCGATGGACATGACCTGCACGGTGCCGTCGTAAATTTCCGGCACCTCCAGCTCGAAGAGGCGCTTGACCAGCCCCGGATGAGTGCGGGAGATGAGCACCTGGGGCCCGCGGTTGGCCTGGCGGACCTCCACCACGTATACCCGCACACGGTCGCCCTCCCGGATGATCTCGCCTTTGACCTGCTCGCCGGCGGACAAAAACGCGTCGGTGAACTCGCTGCCGGAGGTGAGCCGGATGGCCACCGAGCCGTTGCGCTCGTCCACCCGGGTGACGGTGCCGGTGAGGATCTCGTGCTGCTTGGCGGAGAACTCGTCGAAGATCATGCCCCGCTCCGCCTCGCGCATGCCCTGGATGATGACCTGACGGGCGGTCTGGGCGGCGATGCGGCCGAAGTTTTTCGGCTTGATCTCAATGCGCAGCACGTCTCCCAGCTGCGCCCGGGGGAGGGCCTTCTGAGCGTCCTCCAGGCTGATCTCGGTGTGGGGATTGTCCACCGCCTCCACCACGTCCTTTTTGACGAACATGCGCACGGTCTGCGCTTCCTCGTTGGCGTCCACCACCACATTGTCGGTGATGCCCTCGTGGTCCTTTTTATAGGCGGCGATCAGGGCCAGGGTGATCTTCTCCAGCATGTAGGCCTTAGGGATGTTCTTTTCCTTTTCAATATCGGAGATGGCGGCAAAAAACTCCTTGGCATCCAGCTCCGTGCTTTTTGCGGCGATCTTTTTCTTAGCCATTCGTATCGCTCCTTCAAAACTCGACGTGCAGCCGCACTTGGGCCACATCGTTCTTCTCAAAACGGACGTTGTCCACACTGACGGCCCCGTCCTCATAGGCGGTGAGGGTGCCGGTGCGCTCCTTGCCGCCGTTTACCGGGCGGTAGAGCTTCAGGTCCACCTTCCGGCCCATACACTGCTTGAAATGCGCGGGCTTTTTCAGGACCCGATCCAGTCCGGCGGAGGACACCTCGAAGGTGTAGCTGCCCTGGATGGGGTCGGCCTCGTCCAAGGCGTCGGACAGGGGGCGGGAGACCGCCTCGCAGCAGTCGATGTCCACGCCGCCCTCCCGGTCGATGTAGACGCGGAGAAACCACTCCCCGGCCTCCTTGACGTATTCCACATCCCACAGGGTGCAGCCCGCCTGTTCTGCGATGGGCTGGGCCAGGGCGGCCACTGTGTCGGTTACTTTTGCCATTTGGGGGTCAGCTCCTTCACTTCAAAAGAAAGAGTGAGGCGTGCGCCTCACTCTTAACCCTACCTTTCATACTTTACTTATTCTACCACGCTTTTCCGTTGATTGCAACCCCTTGGGGTGAAAATTTTTCCGCCGTGCTGCGGTGCAAAACCTAGTAAGTCACTTCGCGCACATCTGTGCGGCCCAAAAGCCAATCTACCGAAACGTCATAAAATTCCGCGATAGCCAATAAAGTGTCCCCCCGCGGCGTGGACCCCAATTCCAAATCCTGATATCCGCGGGCCGATAAGCCGACGTGGGCGGCAACCGCTGCCTGTGTCAAGTTTTTTTCGCTGCGCAGCAGCCTAATTCTCTCAGAAAACATAATATCCCCTTGACATACAGTAATCTGTGTGCTATCCTTTGGTACACAGTTTTCTGTATAACAAAGGAGGATTTAAAACATGGCATTTGAAGGTTCTATGGTAATTGATGAACTATATTATATCGTAGACGATTGGATTGGTCAAGAATACGACCAAAGCAAAGAGGCAAAAACCTTGATAGAGCGCCGCTCCTGTTTGAAGGAGGAAATTGCGCACCGGCTCGGCGCGGACGGTGAAAGTCTGCTGGACGCCCTGTCGGATTTAAACCTGAACCTAGAGGACATTCACGGTAAAGCGTTGTTCCGGGCCGCGCTGAGCCTGGGAACAGAAATCGCACAGCACAGGCGCAGGCTGTGGACCGCAGAAGCGTCCAGCACTTAGATACGGAAGCGGCTGAGCACAAATAGGACGCCCCGCGTCGAAAGCCGCACGCGCCGAAAAGCCAAGGATACCGCCAGTTCCGAGCTCTCCCGTAAAAACCGGGGATTCTTAAGGGGGAAAATCCTGTGAGCGGAAGGCGCGCCCTATGCGCCTGCAGCCGAACCGGATTTCCCCCTTAAGCGTCCTTTTGGTTACTTTTCCCACGTGGGAAAAGTAACCCGCCGGAGGCAGGGCTTACATTTTGCTGGGAGCAGTTACACCCAGCAAATTCAGCCCATTTGCCAGCACCAGACGGACGCTGTCGGCCAGCTTGAGGCGGGCGGCCTGGAGCCTGGGGTCGTCCACCATGCAGCGGCAGGCGTTGTAGAAGCGGTGGAAATCCCCGGCCAGGGTGGTCAAATACCGATTGATCCGGCTGGGGTCATAGTCCCGGGCGGCCAGCCGGACCTCCTCCGGATACTGGGCCAGGGTCTTGACCAGGGCCAGCTCCTCGGGCTGGGCGAGGGCGCAGGCGTCAACCTCCATGGCGGGGCAGACCTCGGCCCCGGCCTCCTTCATGCGGGCAATCAGCGAACAGATGCGGGCGTGGGCGTACTGCACGTAGTACACCGGATTGTCGCTGTCCTGCCGGACGGCCAGGTCCAGGTCGAAGTCCAGGGGGCTGGTGGCGGCCCGGTTGTTGAAGTAGTACCGGGCGGCGTCCACGCTGATCTCATCCAGCAGGTCGTGCAGGGCGATGGCCTTGCCCGTCCGCTTGGACATGCGCACCGGCTTGCCGTCCTGGAGCAGATTCACCAGCTGCATCAGCACGATGACCAGCCGGTTCGAGCCGTCCAGGCCCAGCCCGTCCAGCGCGGCCTGCAGGCGCGCCACAGGGCCGTGGTGGTCCGCGCCCCACACGTTGATGACCTTGTCAAAGCCCCGCTTCTCAAACTTGTTGCGGTGGTAGGCGATGTCGGCGGCGAAATAGGTGTAGAAGCCGTTGGCACGGCGCAGCACGTCGTCCTTCAGGTCCAGCTTGTCCGCCTGCTCCCGGGTCTTGCCCTCCCGGATGTATTTCTCCTTGAGAAGCTCGGTGGTGTTCAGCCACAGGGCCCCGTCCTTCTCGTAGGTCCAACCCTTTTGGGTGAGCATGTCCACCGTCTCGGCCACATAGCCGGAGTCATGCAGCTCGGACTCGAAGAACCACTGGTCGTACTCGATGCCGTACTTGCGCAGGTCGTCCTTCATCTTGGGAATGTTGCGCTCCAGACCGAATTTGCTCATATCCTCCAGCCACTTGTCCTCCGGGGCGTCCTTGTAGGCGTCCCCGTGGGCCTCAAAGAAGCCCTGGGCCAGCTCCCGGATATCGTCCCCGTGATAACCGTCCTCGGGGAAGGGGTAGTTCTCCTCCCCCAGAATGAGCTGCATATACCGGGCGTGGATGGACATGGCGAACTTGTGGATCTGGTTGCCCGCGTCGTTGACATAGAACTCCTTCCAGGCGTTCCAGCCCGCACGGGCCAGCACGTTGGCCAGAGTGTCCCCCAGCACGCCGCCCCGGGCGTTGCCCATATGCATGGGCCCGGTGGGGTTGGCGGACACGAACTCCACCATCACCTTTCGGCCTTTGCCCCCGTCGCACGCGCCGTAAGTCTCCGGCTCGGCCTCCACAGCGCCCAGCACCTCGCCGTACCACTTGGGGGCATAGAAGAAGTTGAGGAACCCCGGTCCGGCGATCTCCGCGCTTTGGAACAGCGTGCCCTCCAGCTCCAGATGATCCAGGATGATCTGGGCGATCTGCCGGGGAGCCATGTGCAGAGCCTTAGCCCCCGCCATAGCGAAGGAGGACGCGAAATCCCCGTTTTTGCTGTCCTTGGGCACCTCCACCGTGCCGTGGATGTCCTGCCCCGCCGGAAGCAGCCCCTCAGCGGCGGCTTTTTCGTAGGCGGCCTGGGTGAGCTGGGCCACCTGCTCTCTGGCGGCCTGGATCAGATTAGCCATGGTAAAACTCCCTTTCTTCAACCTCCGCCCCATAGGAACTCATTCCAGGGACAAAGCCGCGCCGTTGCCGGGCGGAAACTTAAATTTACGTGGTGCGCAGGAAGCGGACTAAAGCTCTTTTTGGTTCCTTTTTCTCTCGAGAAAAAGGAACTACTGGCGCAGGGAGGGGTTTTTCTTTACGTTCATACGGAACAGGTTCTGCCCTGCCAGCAGGTTGTCGATCTCGATGGCGTAGTCAATCTCCAGATCGCCCCCCGATTCCCCCAGGGTGGAGCGCATCCGCTTGGTGTTGATCCCGATGGACAGCGCCCCGTAGGGCGTCTCATACATGGATAAGTGGCGCATGCCCTCCTCGAACACCATTTGGGAGTTGATGCTGCCCTCCCGCAGCAGGGTCACCCTGCCGCCGTCCACATGGACCTTGGTGGTGGTGCCCTCCAGGCCGGTAAGCTCGCTCTCCTGGTAGGAGATGGTGAGGCCGCCCCGGCTGTCCCGCTTCAGGGTGCCGGAGGTGACCAGCTCCATCTCGTCGGGCCCGCTCTCGGCATAGAGCTGCTTCCCTTTAATAGATATGATCACGTTTTCTGTCATAACGTTCCTTTCGGCCGGTACCGGCGTTTGCGGGAGATGCGTATCGGTCAAGAATTACATTAATAGGCTGTGATGTCGATCTGCTCCACCTCGCCGGCCACGTCTTCCCCCAGGAAGACGGAGGCCAGGGCGGAGAAATCCTCGGTGCTGTCGCTGACATAGTACCGGTGCCGCCCGGCACCGGGGCGCTCATTGCGCAGACCGTTCCACTCCAGCTGCTTCTTCACCCACCGGGCGCACTGCTCCCCCACGTCCACCAGGGTGACGCCGGGCCCCATGCAGGCCCCAAAGATAGGTTTCATCAGAGGATAGTGGGTGCAGCCGAGAATAAGGGTATCCACCCCCGCGGCCTTGATGGGGGCTAAGTACTCGCAGACCACGGTTTCCGCCACGATGTCGCCGGGCTGAAAACGCCCGTTTTCCACCAGCGGGACCAACAGGGGACAGGCCCGGGCGGTGACGTCCGTGCCCGGACGCAGCGCGTTCAGGGCGCGCTCATAGGCCCCGGAGCGGATGGAGGCCCTGGTGCCGATCAGGCCCACCCGGCCGTTTTGGGTGATTTGAACGGCGGCGTGGGCGGCGCTCTCCACCACGCCGAAAATGGGGATGTCGTTCTCCGCCTGGAGCACATCCAGAGCGGTGGTGGACACGGTGCCGCAGGCGATGACAATGGCCTTGGGATCAAAGGTGCGCAGAAAGGCCACGTCCTGCCGGGCGTACTTCACTAAAATATCTTTGGAGCGGCCGCCGTAGGGCACCCGGCCCGTGTCGCCGAAGTAAATCAAGTCCTCCTCCGGCATCAGCCGGGCCAGCTCCCGCAGGGCGGTGAGTCCCCCCAGGCCGGAGTCAAATACGCCGATGGGCCGTGCATCCATGGGACGTCCTCCCCTCATAGGCTTAAAGCTCTGATATTATATGCTATTCTTTCCATAAAAACAAGAGTGGATTTTTCAGCTGTTACGGTCTGAAAAACGCGATGGACGGTACAGCGAGCGCAATTTGAACGCTCAAGCAGACCCGCTGCCTGCGGAAAAGGCGCTCCATCCGCTCTCGCAATTCATGTTCCGTCAAGTTATGGCCTCCTTCCCCGTATGGACACCGTCGGCGTTTGCCGCCTCAAGTATATCATGGTCAAGTTGGGGCGTCAACGCGCCGCCGGCGTTGAACCACGGCGGCTGTAATGTAACACAATTGTAATATAGAAAAACGCGGTTTTCCCTTGCGTTCGAGCGGGCGGCGTGGTATGCTATAAAACCACCACCGCACAAAGGAGGGACGCCCGATGGCGAAGCAATCCACCAAGCAGATCGCCTCAAACCGGAAGGCGTTCCACGACTATTTCATCGAGGACAAGTACGAGGCAGGCATCGAGCTGGCCGGCACGGAGGTCAAATCCATCCGGCTGGGGGCGGTGAACCTGCGGGATTCCTTCTGCGCGGTGAAGGACGGGGAGATGTTCCTGTACGGGATGCACATCTCCCCCTACGAGAAGGGCAACATCTTCAATAAAGATCCCCGGCGCACCCGGAAGCTGCTGCTCCACAGCCGGGAGATCCGCAAGCTCCAGGCCAAGGTCCAGCAGGACGGCTACGCGCTGATCCCGCTGTCGCTGTACTTCTCCGGGCCGAGAGTGAAGGTGGAGCTTGCCTTGGCCAAGGGCAAAAAGCTCTATGACAAGCGGGAGGCCGCCGCCCAGCGGGACGCCAAGCGGGAGATGGACCGGGCCTCCCGGGGCCGCTACTGAAAAGAGAAAGGGATGGATTGAAATGAGCAATCCCATCGTCACCATTGAAATGGAGGACGGCGGCGTGATGAAGGCGGAGCTTTACCCCGACGTCGCGCCCAACACCGTGAACAACTTTATTTCCTTGATTCGGTCCGGATTCTACGACGGGACCATTTTCCATCGGGTAATTCCCGGCTTCATGATCCAGGGGGGCGATCCCGACGGCACCGGTATGGGCGGCCCGGGGTACTCCATCAAGGGGGAGTTCGGCCAGAACGGATTTAAAAACGAGCTGCTCCACACCCGGGGCGTGTTGTCCATGGCCCGGGCCATGGACCCCGATTCAGCCGGAAGCCAGTTCTTTGTCATGGTGGACGACGCGCCCCATCTGGACGGCGGCTACGCCGCCTTCGGCAAGGTGATTGAGGGCATGGAGACGGCGGACGCCATCGTCTCGGCCAAGCGGGACTGGAATGACCGCCCCAAAAAGGAGCAAAAGATGAAGAAGGTCACCGTGGACACCCAGGGTGTGAACTATCCCGCGCCGGAAAAGGTGTGACAATGCTTTTCATCCCGGAAGGCAAAACCTGATGGGTGAAAATAAATTCAAGGCAGGCGGCGCAGCCGCCCACCAAATTTTCCCGTAATCAGCGGCGCAGCCGCTGCCCAACCGTGAACCCAGCGCAGCGGGTCGCGGTTGGAGAGGAGGGGCAGCGAAATGAGCGAACTTTCGGCGCAGCCGGAAGCGAGGGATATGGCGCTTGCCCCGACGAGGGGGCGTACTGGTTTCGACGGGGGTGCCGAAGCAGGAATAGCGAGCGGATGCGCCTGACATCCTAACAACGGGCAACTTATAAATTAAAGAACAACGATAACGTAGTTCTCGCCGCAGCTTAACGCGGCCGTCCCGCCCGGAAGGACCACGAGCCGGGTCGGGGCGTCATCTTAGTGGTGAACATGAGTACGGAAAGAGTTGACCGTGCCATGGATCATGACTCTACCAAGCTCAGCAGTTTGACGGCCTGCGGCTGAGTGAGGGAATGTAACCGACCGTCTGCGCTCGGAGAGGTTCCTGTGGACGCGCTTTCGGACAGGGGTTCGACTCCCCTCGCCTCCACCAACACAATATTACACAAAACCCTACTTCTTCGTCGGCGGGTTCGCTGTCACAGTTTGGCTTGTGTAGTAAGTGGCAAAACCGGCTCACAATAGGACTAGTGTTCTGTTGTAAGCCGGTTTTATCTATTTTGCATAAAAGTAAAGAGCAAATTTTGCAAAAAATAAACGTAGAGAAGTTTACGCCATATAAGCCGTATTTTTGTTCAAATTTCGAACCTGTTCAAAATCACTTAGTAACATTATATGGCCCTGTCCTTCACGATACTACGCAAGCTTTTAAACTGTACCCATAAGATCGGACAGGCGGGGTTTTAGAAAACCCTAAAAAAGTACACAAGGGTTTTAGAGACCCCTGTGTACGGACAAATGAGGTTTTGCCTTCGATCGAAAGATGGAGTAAACTATGATCAGAAGGATCGGAGGCAAAACAAATGGCAACGAAAAAATTTACGGTAAGAGAGATGGATCAGCTCCGGGAAAGCCCGTATGTGCTGGATGTGACACAGAGCATTGTACATTTCTCGGCACAGTTCAAAGCGCTGATTTATGAGGGTCTTCAGGCGGGAAAAGCGCCTGCGGAGATCGTTTTGGAGCACGGGATCGACCCGGAAATGCTGGGTGTGAACCGGGTGAACGGGCTGAAAAACATGGTGCTCAAGGAGGTGAAAGCGGGAAAAGGCTTCCGGGATCTGACCACCTACGGCACGTACCTGGAGCACCTGTTGACGCCGGAGGCAAAGATACGCCTTCTGGAGCAGGAGCTGGCCTACAAGGACCAGGTTATCGAGTATCTCAAAAAAATTGTGTCCTTAGGGCAGGCGGAGGCAGA
>CATLHC010000005.1 GCA_949948775.1 uncultured Oscillospiraceae bacterium | reverse complement strand
CACCGTGCCCTTGAACCGCTCCAGGTAGCCTTCCAGCCATTCGGTGGCGTTCAGATCCAGGTGGTTTGTGGGCTCGTCCAGCAGGAGGATGTCGGTATCCTCCAAAATGAGCCTTGCCAGGTTGATGCGGGTCTTTTCCCCGCCGGACAGGGCGTCAAAGGGCCGGGAGCGCATATCCGCCCCGATGCCAAGGCCGTTGCAGACTTTATTGAGCCGCGTCTCGGTGTCGTAGCCGCCCCCCAGCTCGAAGGCGGCGGTGAGCTTGTCGTACCGGGCCATCACCGCCGGGTCCTCCCCCTGGGCCATTTGGGCGGTGAGCTGGGCCAGCTCCTCCTCCATGGCGTGGAGGGGGGCGAAGGCGGTGTCCAGCACGTCCCGGACGGTGTAGCCCTGGGGGTAGACGGGGATCTGGGAGATGAGCCCCAGCCGCTTGCCCGGGGCGATGGCGATGGTCCCCTCGTCCGGGTGGACCTGTCCCGTCATCATGCGGAAGATGGTGGTCTTACCCGCGCCGTTGCGGCCCAGCAGGCCCACCCGCTCCCCCTCCTCGATTTGGAGGGAGAAGCCGTCTAAGATTCGTTTGCCGACCTCAAACTCTTTGACAAGGCCGGTCAGCTGTATGTCGATCATGGGTAAATGTTCTCCTTAAATCAAGCCTGGTTCAACCGCACGATGTTCCTGGAGAGGTTGCAGCGGCGCACATTGTCCGCCCCCTACAGGGCGTCACTCCGGCACATTGGCCAAGAGGAAATCTACAATCTTTTCGAATGCCATAGAGCGGGAGGCTTTCACCAAGATAGTGACCCCCGCGCGAAGCTCTCTTGACAGGGCGTTTTTGGCCGCGTCCAGGGTGGGGAAATAGTCTGCCTGCTCCAACCCTGCGTCTTTGGCGCCCTCGGCTATGAACCGGGCCAGGTCGCCTACGGCAATGAGCCGGTCGGCGCCGGACTGGGCGAAGTAGCCGCCCACTGCCCGGTGGAACTGCTCGGAGCCGGGGCCAAGCTCCTTCATGTCGCCCACCACGGCCACCTTCCGGCGCTTTTGGCCCGCGTCGCCCAGCACTGCCGCCGCCGCCCGCATGGACTGGGGATTGGCGTTATAGGCGTCGTTTAAGATTACAATGTCGCCCTTACAGCGAATGATGTTCATCCGCATTTTGGTGGGCAGGAAGGCCCCGATGCCCCGGACAATCTCGTCGGGGGCCATGCCCAGCGCCTCCCCCACGGCGGCCGCCATAAGGGTGGGGTAGATCATATGGCTGCCCAGTGCGGGTATATCCGCCTCAAACTGGCTTTGCGGGGTCTTAACGCGGCAGCTGAGATGTCCCGCGCCGTCGCTGTTCAGGTCACGGGCGGTGTAATCCAGCCCCCGACCGCCCCCCACAAGCACCGTGCGCTGGGGCAGCGTGCCCCTCAGGGTGACCAGCAGTGGGTCGTCTCCATTGAGCACCGCCAGACCGTCATTTTTCAGGTGGGGGAAGATCTCGCACTTGGCCTTGAAGATGTTCTCCCGGCTGCCCAGGTTCTCGATGTGGGCGTCGCCGATGTTGGTGATAAGGGCCATGTCCGGCTCCACCAGCCTGCCCAGGTAGTCGATCTCCCCGGCGTGGTCCATGCCCATCTCCACCACGCATACCTGGTGCTGCCGCTCCAGCTTGAGCAGGGTGAGGGGCACGCCGATGTCGTTGTTGAAGTTGCCCTCCGTCTTGTGGACCCGGAATTTCGCCCCCAGGACGGCGGCCACCATGTCCTTGGTGGTGGTCTTGCCCACCGAGCCGGTGATGGCGATGAAGGGGATGGGGAACAGCTTTTTGTAGTACCGGGCCAGCTCCCACAAAGCCCGCTGGGTGGAGCGCACTTTGATGTAGAATTTGCCCGGCAGGTAGCTCTCCCGCTCCCGGGCGGTGAGGCAGCCCGCCGCCCCCGCCTCCAGGGCGGAATTGATGAAGGAGTGGCCGTCGAACCGCTCCCCCTCCAGAGGAATGAACAGGCAGCCGGGGGTGATGCTCCGGCTGTCGGTGCTCACGTCCAGGGCGGCGGCGTCCAGATCGTCAAAGCCGCCCAGCAGGGTGCCGTTTACCGCCTCCAGCAGCTGTCTCAGTGTCAGTGCCTCCATAATGATGGCGCTCCTCTCCTGAATCTCTCTCTTTTTGGATTAGTTCCCGGCGCGCCGGGCGGCCAGGGAAGCCTCAATGATCGTTTCGCACAGCTGGCCATAGCCGATGCCCACCGCCGCCGCCTCCTGAGGCAGCAGGCTGGTGGGGGTCATGCCGGGCAGGGTGTTGATCTCCAAAAACCAGGGGGTACCGTCCTGGGCGACGATGAAGTCCGCCCGGGAGTACACCGACAGGCCCAAGGCGTGGAACACCGTCAGGGCCGCCTCCCCCAGCCGCTTTTCCCACTCCGCCGGGATGGGGGCGGGGGTGATCTCCTCCGCCGCCCCAGGCTGGTACTTGTTCTCATAGTCGTAAAAGCCGGACTTGGGGATGATCTCGATGGAGGGCAGGGCCCGGTCCTCCAAAATGCCCACCTGGATCTCCCGACCGGCTATGTACTGTTCCACCACGCACACGCCGCCGAAGTCCAGGCACTGGGTGAGGGCGGCGGAGAGGGTCCCGCGGTCGTGGACGATGGACACGCCGATGGACGACCCGGAGGCGCAGGGCTTCACCACGCAGGGAAGCTCCAGCCGCTGGGTGAGGGCGGGGATATCTTCCAACCGGTACCGCACCAACTCCCATTTGGGGGTGAGCACGCCCAAGGGGGCCACCAGCCGCTTGGTCAGGTCCTTGTCCATAGCGATGGCGCTGCCCAGATAGCCCGCCCCGGTGTATGGGATGCCCATGAGGTCAAAGGCGGCCTGGACCCGACCGTCCTCCCCGCAGGTGCCGTGGAGGCCCAAAAACACCACGTCCGCCATGCGGCAGACCTCCAGCACGCCGGGACCGAACTGGCTTTCTCCCCCGGCCGTCCGGGACGCCTTCACCGCCGCCAGATCCGGGGCCTGACGGCCGATTTTCGTCAGCTCTTCCGGAATGGGGGCGGAAAACAGGGCCTTGGGGTCCCCCTGAGTCCCCAGATACATATCAATCAGCGCGGCCTCGTGGCCCCGCTCCCGCAAAGCGGCGCACACCTTGCAGCCGCTGGACAGGGACACGTTGCGCTCGGGGCTGAGCCCGCCGGCCAAAACAACAACTTTCATACTGTCGCTCCTCTACAATTGCCTGTACTGCTCCTATTTTATGCTTGAATGCAAATTATACCACAACAGAAAACAAGAAACAAGGGGGAAGTCCCGCCAAAGCTCTACGCTTAGGAGAGGCGGGGCAGGACAAGGCCCCCGCAGGATCGCGGGGGCCGCTTTCAAAACAGATTTGTCAGCGAGGGCAGCTCCGCCTCTACCAGCAGTTCCACCTGGGTGAGCAGCCGGGCGTTGGCGGCGGCATACTCGGCGGTCTGCTTTTCAGCCCCCTCCAAAAAGGCCAGCGTCTCGTCCAGCGAGATGAGGATGGCGTCGATGTCCTCGTGGTGCAGGGTGACATGCAGGTAGCCCTCGTGTTCCATCCAGCGGTCCTTGACCTCTTGGGTAAGCCGGGCCGCCTCCTCCCAGTCCTCCTGCTCCGCCTGCTCCTGGGCCTGGGTGAGCTTGGCGGTGAGCTCCTGGGTGAAGCTGTTCAAATGCAGGACGTGAAGCCCGGACAGCACAGCCAGCAGGGCTATGAGTCCCACGGAGATCCACAGCCGCCTCATTTTTTCCCCTCCTTTTTGGGTACGCAGCAGGTATTACCGCTCTCGTCCACTGTGAGCAAAAACGCCTGACGGGGCGAGTGGAGGCCGTGGGCGGCCAGCTGCTTTTCCAGCCAATTGTGCTCGTACCCCGCCCCCTTCAGATTGTGCTCCAGCAAGCGCCCGTCACTGACCAGCACCACGGGCAGGCCAATCTCCTGGCTGGATACGCCCATCTGGGCGGCGGTGACAGGCTTGTCGGCGGCGTAGGGCAGGACGGACAGCTGGCCGTTGGTCTCCAGCAGGGCGAACTTAATAGACTGAAAATCGGCGTAGCCTTGGATGCGCAGCTCCTCCATCAGCTCGTCCAGGGTGAGGCGGTTTTTCCGCAGCTCCGCCTCCACCACCTGGCCGTTCTCCACCACCACCGAAGGTCGCCCGCACAGCAGCGCCCGGAATTTGATGGACCTGGTACACAGGGTGGAGATGATGGAGGACAGAGCCAGCAGCACCACAATGGGGATGAGGCCGGCCAGTAGAGGGATGCCGTTGTCCTGCATGGGGACGGAGGCCAGGTCGGCAATGATGAGGGTGAGCACCAGTTCGGAGGGCTCCAGCTGCCCAATCTGGTGCTTGCCCAGCAGACGGATGCCCGCAATGATGAACAGATAGAGCAGCACGGTGCGTATGAGTACCACGAACATATCAAAAAAACCTCCCAGCGGGGACAGATAAATTGGGGCTTGAACATTTTGCCCTTGTGATGGGGCGGATATGCCCCCGGTTTGTCCAAAATTCCGATTTTCATGAGAACTGCAAAAAAGCGGTGGAGATTTCCTTGCTTTTTTGGCGGCGAATCAGTAAAATAAACGAAGTATAAAATAAGGTGGGATGCGCTTTTGAAAGCGACTTTGATTTTGGCCAACGGCGCGGTGTTCCGGGGGGACGCCATCGGCGCCATGGGGGACCGGGTGTGCGAGATGGTGTTCAACACCTCCATGACCGGCTACCAGGAGATCTTGACCGACCCCTCCTACGCCGGGCAGGGGGTGGTGATGTCCTATCCCCTCATGGGCAATTACGGCGTGAACGGCGAGGACAACGAGTCCCAGCGGCCCTGGGCGGAGGCCCTGGTGGTGCGCCATCTCTCCCCCGTGGGCAGCAATTTCCGCTGTGAGGGCAGCCTGGGGGACTATTTGCGCCAACACGATATCGTGGGCATCCAGGGTGTGGACACCCGCGCCCTGACCAAGCTTCTCCGCAGCCAGGGGACCATGAACGGCATGATCACCTGCGCGGAGCATTTTCATATCCGGGAGGTGCTGGACAAGCTGGCGGCCTACCGGGTGTCCGGCACCGTGGAGCGGGTGACCCGGGGAGAAAAAGAGGTGTTCCCCGCCCTGGGGGAGCAAAGGCTCCGGGTGGCGCTGATGGACTACGGTGTGAAGCAGAATATGATCGAGTGTCTGCGGAAACGGGGGTGCGAGGTGACGGTGTATCCCGCCCATACCCCCGCCGCGGAGATTCTGAGCGGCGGCTTTGACGGTGTGATGCTGTCCAACGGACCCGGCGACCCGGCGGACAACGTGGATATCATCCGGGAGGTCCGGGCGCTGTACCAGTCGGACCTGCCCCTGTTCGCCGTGTGCCTGGGGCACCAGCTGCTGGCCCTGGCCACGGGGGCGAAGACCCACAAGATGACCTTCGGCCACCGGGGGGGCAACCACCCGGTGAAGGACCTGGCGGCGGGCCGGTGCTTCATCACCAGCCAAAACCACGGCTACGTGGTGGACGCCGGCAGCGTGGACCCCGCTGTGGCTCAGGTATCCCACATCAACGTCAACGACAACACGGTGGAGGGGCTGAAATACAAGCGGAAAAACTGCTTCACCGTCCAGTTCCACCCCGAGGCCAGCCCCGGTCCCGAGGATACGGAATACCTGTTCGACCGCTTCATCGCTTCCATGGGGGGTGAAAAAAATGCCTAAGGACCCGAACATCAAGAAAGTCCTTGTTCTCGGCTCCGGCCCCATCGTCATCGGCCAGGCCGCCGAGTTCGACTACGCCGGCACCCAGGCCTGCCGGGCGCTGAAAGAAGAGGGCGTGGAAGTCGTTTTGGTCAACTCCAACCCCGCCACCATCATGACGGACAAGGACATCGCCGACCACGTGTACATCGAGCCGCTGAACGTGGACAGCGTCACCCAGATCATCCAAATGGAGCGCCCTGACTCGGTCCTGCCCACCCTGGGGGGGCAGACGGGGCTGAACCTGGCCATGGCCCTCCACGAGAACGGGACCCTGGAAAAATACGGCGTGCGCCTGCTGGGCACCAGCCCCCAGTCCATCCACAAGGCGGAGGACCGCCAGGGCTTCAAGGACTGCATGGAGTCCATCGGCCAGCCCTGCGTCACATCGGATGTGGTGGAGAGCGTGGACGACGCGGTGGCTTTCGCGGAAAAGATCAGCTATCCCGTCATCGTCCGGCCTGCCTATACCCTGGGCGGCACCGGCGGCGGCATCGCCTATGACGAGCCCTCCCTGCGGGAGATCGCCGACCGGGGCATTCACCTTTCCCGGGTGGGCCAGGTGCTCATCGAGCGGTGCATCGCCGGGTGGAAGGAGATCGAGTTTGAGGTCATGCGGGATTCCGCGGGCAATGTCATCCAGATCTGTTCCATGGAGAATTTGGACCCCGTGGGCGTCCACACCGGCGACTCCATCGTGGTGGCCCCCACCCAGACCCTTGCCAACCGGGAATATCAGATGCTCCGCTCCGCCGCCCTGGACATCATCACCGCCCTGGGCATCGAGGGGGGCTGCAACTGCCAGTTTGCCCTGAACCCCGATTCCTATGAGTACGCCGTCATCGAGGTCAATCCCCGTGTGAGCCGCTCCTCCGCCCTGGCCTCCAAGGCCACGGGCTACCCCATCGCCAAGGTGGCGGCAAAGATCGCCTTGGGCTACACCCTGGACGAAATTCCCAACGCCGTCACCGGAAAGACCACCGCCTGCTTCGAGCCCACACTGGATTACTGCGTGCTGAAAATCCCCCGTCTGCCCTTCGACAAGTTCACCACCGCCAGCCGCACCCTGGGCACCCAGATGAAGGCCACCGGCGAGGTGATGGCAATCGCCAACTCCTTCGAGGGGGCGTTGATGAAGGCCATCCGCTCCCTGGAGCTGAATGTGCGCGCCCTGCGCCTGCCCAAGCTGGACGAGTATTACACCGATGAAATTGAAGATTTGCTGGTGAACGTGGACGACGAGCGGCTGTTTGTGGTGGCGGAGGCCATCCGCCGGGGAGTGTCGCCCCGGAAGATCAACTCCATCACCCGTATGGATATCTGGTTCCTGAACCGGTTCAAAAACATCATCGACATGGAGCAGGCCCTCATCATGTGCAAGGGGGAGCCGGACGCCGACGCCCTGCGCCGGGCTAAGGAGATGTGCTTTGCCGACAGCTACATCGGCTGGCTGTGCGGCATGGAGCAGAAGGACGTGAAGGCCCTGCGGGAGCGGTACGGCATCGTGCCCTCCTTCAAAATGGTGGACACCTGTGCCGCCGAGTTCGACGCGGAGACCCCCTACTACTACTCCTCCTACGACGGGGAGAATGAGGCGGACACCGGGGACTCGGGCCGGAAGAAGGTGCTGGTGCTGGGCTCCGGGCCCATCCGCATCGGCCAGGGCATCGAGTTCGACTACTGCTCCGTCCACTCCGTTTGGGCGCTGAAGCGGTTGGGCTACGAGACCATTATCGTCAACAACAACCCGGAAACGGTGTCCACCGACTTTGATGTGGCGGATAAGCTGTATTTTGAGCCTCTCACCGCGGAGGACGTGCAGAACATCGTGGAGCAGGAGAAGCCCTGGGGGGCGGTGGTCCAGTTCGGCGGGCAGACCGCCATCAAGCTGGCGAAAGCGCTGACCGACATGGGCGTGCCCATCCTGGGCACCTCATCCGACGGGGTGGACGCCGCCGAGGACCGGGAGCGGTTCGACGAGATTCTGAACCAGTGCCACATTCCCCGGGCCAAGGGCCAGACGGTGTTCACCACCGAGGAGGCGCTAAAAGCGGCCAACGAGATCGGCTACCCCGTGCTGGTGCGCCCCTCCTATGTGCTGGGGGGCCAAGGGATGGAGATCGCCTACAATGACCGGAACATCACCGACTTCATGCGCATCATCAACCTCACCGTCCAGGAGCACCCCATCCTCGTGGACAAGTACCTCATGGGCCGGGAGGTGGAGGTGGACGGCGTGTTTGACGGGGAGGACCTGCTCATCCCCGGTATCATGGAGCACGTGGAGCGGGCGGGCGTCCACTCCGGGGACTCCATCTCAGTCTACCCCTCCATCCACGTGGAGGACAAGCACAAAAAGACCATCGAGCGCTATACCTACGATCTGGCAAAGGCCCTGGGGGTCGTCGGGCTTATCAACATCCAGTTCATCATCTATGACGACCAGGTGTACGTCATCGAGGTGAACCCCCGCTCCTCCCGGACCATCCCCTATATCTCCAAGGTCACCGGCGTGCCCATCATTGACCTGGCCACCAAAGTGATGCTGGGTCAGAAGCTGAGGGACCTGGGCTACGGCACAGGAATCTACAGGGAGGCGGACTACTTCGCGGTGAAAATGCCCGTGTTTTCCTTTGAGAAGCTGGCCGACGTGGACACCGGCCTGGGTCCTGAGATGAAGTCCACCGGCGAGGTGCTGGGCATCGCGGAGTCCTTCCCCCAGGCGCTGCTGAAAGCGTTTAAAGGGGCCAACATGCGGGCGCCCAAGAAGGGCGGGCGCATCATCCTCACCGTGAAGGACGAGGATAAAGGAGAGTCCATCGGCATCGCCCGAGGCTTTGCCGACCTGGGTGTGGAAATCCTGGCCACCGAGGGCACCTGCCGGACCCTGGAGAAAGCGGGGGTGCCCTGCACCCAGGTGGCCCGTGTATCGGAGCGCCATCCCAATATCATGGACATGATCGCCTCGGGCACCATCGACCTGGTCATCAACACGCCCACCCGGGGCCGGAAGCAAAACACCGACGGCTTCAGGATCCGCCGGGCCGCCGTGGAGCACTCCGTGGGCTGCGTCACCGCCATCGACACGGCCCGGGCGTTGCTCACCGCCCGGCAGCAGGGCAGAAGCCGTGACCTCCAGGCCCTGGACATCACTAAAATCTGAGAGATGACGGCACGCCGTATGAGGCGCTGGACTCAAGCCGCTGGAGGGCGGAGTTATACAAATCATAAGAGAGGGAGCGGAGACTGTGAAAACACCTGAAAAAGTGAAAAAGACCAACTATGGGTATCTGCTGGGGTATATTTTGATCCCCTTAGCGGTGGCTGCGGTAAGCGTCCTGATCGGGTACCTGTTTTTCAAGGACGGGGGTCCGGGTGCGGTGGTTTGCTTTATGGGGGGTCCTGCTGCCGCGATCCTCTGGTGGATCTTTGCCGGCGGTGTCATTTATAAGCTGGCCCAGAAGAAAATGCTCAAACAGCTGGACGGAGCGGGCATTGACCGCCGGCAGATATTCTACAGTGACGGCTGCGTGGTGTCCATGGATATGGAGCAGGGCAAGATTGGCCTGCTGTTCCACTGGAATCCCTTTGAGGTCCAAGTGGTTCCCGCCGGTCGGGTGACCCGGGCCTGGACGGACGACGGCGCCGGAGGACCGGGTATTATGCGCGGTACCAATCGGGTGAGCTTCCTGTTTGAGATCGACGGGATCAAGATTCGGGTGAACACCTTTATCTCCAACCAGCGGTGGAAGATGAATGATGAGAAGGTGCTGGAGGGCATCTCCAAGGCGGATCTGTGGGTCCACGTGCTGGAAGAGGCGCAGCGGCGGGGAGCGGGTGTGTGAGATGGGACTCATCGGCAAGTGGCTGAGAAAGTATCAGGACGACTGGTGCAGGGACTGTAAGCGGGAGATGGAGGAGGCCCGTAAGCAGCTGTTTGCCCTGCCCAACGTGAGCGTAGGCCACTATACGGAGCACCGGGAGCCGGAGTTTTACGAGAAAAATTTGTACATGGTGGATAAAAAGGCGGATATACCGCCGGGAATGTATGCCTGCGGCGCCATCCAGTACCGCTGTCCGGAGTGCGGGAAGCGGGTGACGGTGCTGGACCCCTTTCTCCCGGTGCGGGACGAGGAGAAACACGAGGGGAGCATCGTGTTCCGAGACGGGGAGCTGGATGACTTTCTGTGGCTGTGACGGCCCAGGGGAGAGAGATGGTTCGATTTTCCGTCCTGTTAAAGAAAAAGGAGTGAGCGCTATTGAAGCATCAGCTTGTCATTGTGCTGGATTTCGGAGGGCAGTATAATCAGCTCATCGCCCGCCGGGTGCGGGAGTGCGGTGTATACTGTGAGGTCAAGCCCTGCACCACGCCCCTGGCTGATCTGAAGGCCATGGACCCCATCGGCATCATTTTCACGGGAGGACCCAACTCTGTCTATTTGGACAGCTCTCCCCATGTGGACCCGGAGATTTTCACCTGGGGCGTGCCCATTCTGGGCATCTGCTACGGCTGCCAGCTGATGGCCCACACGCTGGGCGGCCGGGTGACCGAGGCCCAGGACGACTCCGCCCGGGAATACGGCAAGACCGAGACCTGGTTTGAGACGAAGTGCCGGCTGTTCCACGGTCTGCCCGAGGCGGGGATCACCTGGATGAGCCACGGGGATTACATGGAGAAGGTGCCGGAGGGCTTCACGCTGGCGGCTCACAGTGAAGCCTGCCCCAATGTGGCCATCGCCGACGAGACGCGGGGATTTTACGGCGTGCAGTTCCACCCTGAGGTGAACCATACCGAGCACGGCACCGATATGATCCGCAACTTCTTGTATGATGTGTGCCATGCCGCGGGGGACTGGACCATGGAGGACTACAAGCGCACCGCGGTGGCCGCGATGCGGGAAAAGGTGGGGGACGGCAGGGTGCTGCTGGCCCTCAGCGGCGGCGTGGACTCCTCTGTAGCGGCGGCCCTGCTGGCCGAGGCGGTGGGGGAGCAGCTCACCTGTGTGTTCGTGGACCACGGCCTCATGCGCAAAAACGAGGGGGACGAGGTGGAGGCCGCGTTCTCCAAGTGGGCCATGAACTTCGTTCGGGTGGACGCGTCGGAGCGGTTCCTGGCCAAGCTGGCCGGGGTGGATGATCCGGAACGGAAGCGGAAGATCATCGGCGAGGAGTTCATCCGGGTGTTCGAGGAGGAGGCCAAGAAGGTGGGCGCCGTGGACTATCTGGCCCAGGGCACCATCTATCCGGATGTCATCGAATCTGGAGCGGGAAATGCCGCCGTCATCAAGAGCCATCACAATGTGGGCGGGCTGCCGGATTATGTGGATTTTAAGGAGATCGTGGAGCCGCTGCGCCTGCTGTTCAAGGATGAGGTGCGCCAGCTGGGCCGGGAGCTGGGCCTGCCGGAGTACCTGGTCATGCGCCAGCCTTTCCCGGGGCCGGGTCTGGCTATCCGGGTGATCGGGGAGGTCACAAAGGACAAGCTGGATATTCTGCGGGAGGCGGACGCCATTTTCCGGGACGAGATGGCCAGGACCGGAGAAGAGAGGCGTCTGAGCCAGTTCTTTGCCGCTCTGACCAACATGCGTTCTGTGGGAGTAATGGGGGATGGGCGGACCTATGATTACGCCATCGCCCTGCGGGCGGTGACTACCGACGACTTTATGACGGCGGACTGGGCGCGCATCCCGTATGAGTTGCTGGACCGGGTGAGCGTGCGGATCGTCAACGAGGTCAAAGGGGTCAACCGAGTGCTGTATGACATCACCAGCAAGCCCCCGGCGACGGTGGAATTTGAATAGAAAACCCGCCGTGGGATACTGTTGCTTTTTCTAAAAGAGGGCAATCATCGTTGGTCCCGGTATAGAAAAGCAAGACCCTGCATCAAGCGATGCAGGGTCTTGCTTTTACTCCGTGAACTGTTTTTAATCTGGATAGGAACATGGAATTCTGGAAAGAGGGCAACGAGCGGTACGGCAAGTCCACTCCCGGGAATTTGGAACGGGTTCGTGGACCGCGGTCGGGGCGCCGGGCATAAAAATTTTTGAAAATGGCGCAACCGATCCTAATTTTTCCTGAGTAGATGGGTGAAGGGCCCATCAGAACTTGAGGAGGTGTTTGGATGGAAGACTGCCGTATTGTAGCGCTTTACTGGGACCGCTCCGAGGAGGCGATTGTCCAGACGGCGGATAAGTATGGGAAATACTGCTATTCCATCGCGTATCATATCCTGGCCGACGCCGGGGATGCGGACGAGACCGTTAACGATACCTACATGGGGGCGTGGAACAGTATGCCGCCCCACCGCCCGTCGGTGTTGTCTGCGTTTTTGGGTAAAATCACCCGGCGGGTTTCCATCAACCGGTGGAACGAGCGCAGGGCGGATAAGCGGGGAAAGGGTGAAATTCCGCTGGCGCTGGACGAACTGGCGGAGATCATTCCCTCACGGGACACGCCGGAGGAGACCGTGGCGGCGCGGGAGCTGACACAGTCCATAGACCGCTTTTTGGCCGCGCTGCCGGAGACGGAGCGGGATATGTTTGTCTGCCGCTACTGGTTCCTGTCGCCCATCGCGGAGATCGGCGAAAAATTCGGCGCAGGAACCAGCAAGGTAAAGTCCACGCTGTTTCGTACGCGAAATAAGCTGAAGGCCCATTTGGAACAGGAGGGATTTATTTGAGCGGCAGAGTGTTTTTAGACGCCATGGAGGGCATCCGGGACGAGTACATCGTCAGCGCCCAGGAACGTCTGGGCTATATCGCCGCCGACCGGAGGACTCGAATCCATTCCATGAAGCGGGTGTTCACCGTGGCGCTGGCGGCGGTGCTGGTGCTGCTGTGCACCCTGGCGGCGGCCATGGCGGTGAGTACGCAGTTCCGGGAGGCGGTCATCTCCCTGTTCCAGCTGGGCGAGGTGGAGCAGGTGCCCGATGTGCCGGAGACCGGATACGAGGTGAAGCAGGTGACCATCGGCGGGCAGGTGTCCGCCCAGTATGTGCGGACCGACGGGTACTGGCTGGCCAATGACGGGGAGACCATCCTACGGCAGTGGGATGACGGTGAGGACCGTTTTTGGGACCTGATGGACGGCCAGCTGGTGGAGGTGGGGACAGACGCCCGGGAGACGACGGCCCATGTGAGCTGGCAGGGGATCGACTATACCATCCGCTTTCGCACCTTTGTCCATGACGGACTGCTCTATACCTGCGATGTCGCCGGCAACGGCCCCACTGAATTGGAAGACGGCGGCTATTCCACCGACATCATCGTGCCCGAACGCCTGGGGCGGCGCACTGACGTGGTGCAGCTCAACGGCTGGAGCGTCCGGGACAGCGGCGAATCCAACTGGTGCTGGGTCTGCGATTTGAAAACCGGCCAGGTTTGGGACGTGCTGGCAGGGTGTGGGCTGGAGAAGTTCCCCTATCTCAACCAGGTCCTGCTGGCCGAGGACGGGAAACACGCCCTCATCCGGGCGTGGGACGGCGGCGCCGGGTCTGGGCAGATCCCCTATCTGGTCGATCTGGAGGAAAAGACCTACGCCCCTCTTGGCGAGCTCATGGGCCTGGACATCAAAGCGGACACGAGAAGCTATGACTATGAGGTCTCCTTTGCGGGCAGCGACAGAGTTTTGCTGTCCATGCCCCCTGTGTGGAGCGCCGAACCCGCCAACGTGTGGACCTATCACATCCCCAGCGGCGCCGTCACGCCTATCCTGGTGAATGAGGAGGGGTTTGAGAACATCTGCACCGACCTGAGCGGATACACGGAGCTGGCGGCGAAGGTGAACGAGGACGGCAGCCTCACCATCATCGACCTGGGCGATGGGAGGCGGGTCAGACTGGAGGGTGTGACCTTTTCACCCGGCCATCAGCTTCTGAAGGCCAACGCCGCCCGGACCAAGCTGCTGTGGATGGAATCAGGAGAGGGGACGCAGCAGCGCATGGGGGTCATCAATCTGGAGACCGGAGAGTTCACCGCCTTTGCGCGGGAGGGCTTGGACCCACGGCTCAACGAGACCTTCAGCTGGCTGGGGAACGACCGGGTGGTGACCACCATCAACCTGCACACCGGCGAGGGATATGTGCCGGGAGGAGAGGAATATTACCTGTGCGTCTACGAATTTTAACGGGAGGAATCCAAAGTGAATCGATATTGTCTACCTCTTTTGGGCCTGTTAGCCGCCCTCTCCCTGACTGGGTGCGCGGCGAAAGCGGAGAAACCATCCCCCACGCCGGAGCCCGCTGCGCCGTCCCTTTCATCCCCTTCGCTGGCGCTCCCCCTGCCCACACCGTCCCCAACGCCATTCCCGGAGCCGGAGGAAGGTAACTATTTTGACAATGCCCTGTTTGTGGGCGACTCCATCCTGGAGGGGGTCCGCCAGTATGTGGCCGCCCAGCGCCAGGAGGGGGAGATGCTGGGCACGGCCCAATTCCTCACCACCACCATGGGGATCTCCCTGGCCGACCTGGTGGGGGACCGGGAGGTGGGCGTACAGTTCAGCTATCAGGGGGAGGAAAAGCCCCTGGAGGATATCGTAGCGGAGATCGCCCCCCGGCGGGTGTTCCTGCTGCTGGGGCTGAACGACCTGGCCTCCGACCCGAACCCGGTGATCCCGGACATAGTAACCCGTTATACCAACCTGATCCTGCGCCTTCGCTCATCCTGCCCCGGGGTGGAGTTCATCGTCATCACCAACCCGCCCAAGGTGGCCTCCCGGTGGCTGCCGGACTACACCGTCAACCGGGGGTTCGGCAATGAGCTGATTGGGGCGTTTGCGGACGAGCTCAGGGCGGTATGCCCGGAGTGGAACATCCCCTATGTGGACGCATACCAGGCCCTCAGAGACGAGAACGGCGCGCTGCCCGACGACTGCTGCCGGGACGGGTTCGTCCACCTGAACCACCGGGGCGCGGCGGCGGTGGTAGAGGCGCTGGAAGCCTTTGCCGAGGGGCGGTGATGGGGATGGGAAGACGTCTGATCCTGCTGGCGGCCCTGGCGGCCATGCTGTCGGGGTGTGCCACTCCGGCCCGGGAGCTGCCGCCCCCCGCCCAGCTGTTCGCCGCCGTCCAGGCCCAGGTGGAGCTGCCCGAGATGGTGGACGCCGCTGAGACGGAGCTGGAAGGACTGACGGGTGTTGAGCCGGAGACCTATGATGCCGCAGTGTGCTGCCGCCTGAGCGAAGGAACCGCGCCGGATGAGATTATTATCGTCCGGGCTTGGGATGGCGAAGGGGCGGAAGAAATTCAAACGCTGCTAGAAAAACGGCTGGAGTATAAACGAAAATCAGGTGAACTCTATCTGACGGAGTACCAGCCTATGCTTCAAAATGGAGTGGTCCGGCGGGATGGGGTGACTGTCTCACTGATCGTATCCGGGCAGGCTGAGGAAATTGCCCGGGTCTATGGCCAATATCGTTAAGCAAGCGCTGCCCCCAACCGCGAGCCCAGCGAAGCGGGTCGCGGTTGAAAGCGAAGAAATTCCCTGCACCGCGCAGTTTCCGCCAAAGGCGGAAAGGTCGTGGTGCAGGGAATTTCTGAGCTGGAGCTGGCAAGGTGACTCGAACACCCGACCTGCTGATTACGAATCAGCTGCTCTACCAACTGAGCTATGCCAGCGTGAGTGCAATTCACAGCGGAAATTATTTTAGCATAAGCACCTGGGTTTCGTCAAGAGCGGAAGGAAAATTATCTGTGAAAACACGTCATAACGTAGAGGCTAGGAGAAGGAAGATAGGAAAATACGTGGATTGCATTTTTTACGTCACTGTGTTAAACTACTGTATCATAAAAAATGCTTTGAGGCGTGAAAGGATCTTGGACTATGATCGACAGCTGGAACATTACGATTCCGGAACTCACGGGGGACGAGTCCCGCCGAGCTTATATCTATCTCCCCGATTCCTGGGAGATGGACCCGGATCTGCGCTATCCTGTGCTGTATATGTTTGACGGGCACAATGTGTTTTTCGACGAGGACGCCACCTACGGCAAGAGCTGGGGCATGGGCGAGTACCTGGACGCCACACAGACGCAGATCATCGTGACCGCTGTGGAGTGCAACCACCATCCCGACAACGGGCGGCTGTCCGAATACTCGCCCTGGTCCTTCTACACCGGCGGCCTTGGCCGCGTGACGGGGCGGGGGAGAACCACCATGGAGTGGCTGGTCCATGCCTTCAAGCAGTCGATTGACCGGGAATTCCCCACGCTTCCCGACCGGGAGAACACTTTTATTGCCGGCAGCTCCATGGGCGGACTCATGACCCTGTACGCCGTGTTGGAGTATAACCGCTATTTTTCCCGGGGGGCGGCGCTATCTCCGTCCCTGTGGGTGGCGCCGGGGAAGGTGGACACCCTGATCCGCACGGCTAGGATCAACCCCAATACGGTGCTGTATATGGATTACGGCTCACGGGAGCTGTCCAACCATGCCCAGACCTTTAAACTGCTGGGCCGGGCGGCGTCGGCGCTGCTGGACCGGCACGTTTTGCTGGACTTCCGCATTGTCCCCGGCGGCGATCATAGCGAGGCCAGCTGGGAGCGGCAGATTCCATTTTTCATGAATACCCTGCTCTATGGGCGGGAGGGCCAATAAACAGGAGAACCGAGGAGAGAATATGGAGACACAGTATTTTAAAGATTACAGCCCCGCCCTGGGCCGGGACATGGAATGCAAGGTGTACGGTCATGCGGGCCGTCCCGTGCTGTTCATCCCCTGCCAGGACGGGCGGTTTTTCGACTTCGAAAATTTTCACATGACCGACGCCTGGGCGCCTTGGATCGAATCGGGCCAGGTGATGGTGTTTTCCGTTGACACCATGGACACGGAGAGCTGGTCCAATAAGGGCGACGACCCCTATTGGCGCATCCGGCGGTATGAGCAGTGGATCAACTATATCACCGACGAGTTCGTGCCCTTTATGCGCGCCATGGTGAACGATCGAAACGGATGGACCGGAGAGGCCGGGGTGATGGCGTTTGGGGCCAGCCTGGGGGCTACCCACGCCGCCAACCTGTTTTTCCGCCGTCCGGACCTGTTTGACCGGGTGCTGGCCCTCAGCGGCGTTTACAGCGCGGATTACGGCTTTGACAGCTATATGGATGAGGTGGTGTACCGCAACTCTCCCGTCCACTATCTGTCTGACATGCCCAAAGACCACCCGTTTATTGATCTTTACAACCAGAAGAAGGGGGTTGTCTGCGTGGGCCGCGGGCCCTGGGAGATTCCCGGCACCACCATGTGGCTGGCGGATATTTTCCGGGAGAAGAACATTCACATTTGGGTGGACATCTGGGGCTATGATGTGGCTCACGACTGGGATTGGTGGTACAAGCAGGTGGCCTACTTTGTGCCCTACCTGCTGGATCAGACCTGAGCCGCATTAAAAGCGGGCGAAACAAGCTTTGGTCCGACGGCGGAGCGAAGTCGGGGAGGGCTCCCGCCCAGCGGCGGACCGGTGCGGTCAAGGCAGCGCGAGAGAAAAGAGAGAAGGAGATTTCTATGAAAAACGTGATCTTTATTTCCCCCAATTTTCCCACCAACTACTGGCAGTTCTGTCATGAGCTGAAGAGCAACGGTATGAACGTGCTGGGTATCGGCGACGCGCCCTATGAGGGGCTGACAGAAGAGCTGCGGGGCAGCCTGAACGAGTATTATAAGGTGAGCAGCCTGGAGAACTACGACGAGGTATACCGTGCCGTGGCTTTCCTCACCTTCAAGCACGGGCGTATCGACTGGCTGGAGTCCAACAACGAGTACTGGCTGGAGCGGGACGCCCAGTTGCGCACCGACTTTCATATCACCTCCGGCTTCCAGACCGACGACATCCCCCGCATTAAGTATAAGTCCAAGATGAAGGAATTCTATGAGAAGGCGGGCATTCCCGTGGCGCGCTATCATCTGGTGGACGACCTGGAGGGATGCCTGGCCTTTATCAAGAAGGTGGGCTGGCCTGTGGTGGTCAAGCCGGACAACGGCGTGGGCGCCTCCGATACCCACAAGCTCTCCAATGAGAATGACCTGAAGCGGTTCCTGGAGACAAAGCGCGATATTACCTATATCATGGAGGAGTTTATTCACGCCGAGGTCAACTCCTACGACGCCATTATCGACTCCCAGGGCAAGCCTATTTTCGAGACGGGCAACGTCACGCCCATGTCTATCATGGATATCGTCAACGAGGAGGACAACTCCATCTATTACATCGTCAAAGACCTTCCCGCCGACACCAAGAAGGCGGGGCGGGCCACGGTAAAAAGCTTCGGCGTCAAGAGCCGGTTCGTCCATTTTGAGTTTTTCCGTCTGACCGAGGACCAGGAGGGTATGGGCAAGAAGGGCGATGTGGTGGCCCTGGAGGTGAACATGCGCCCCTGCGGCGGGTTCAGCCCGGACATGATGAACTTTGCCAACTCCACCAATGTATATAAGATCTGGGCGGACATGATCGCCTTTGACCAGTCCACCCTGGAGACCGGGGAGCACTTCTTCTGCGCCTACGCGGGCCGCCGGGACGGCAAGCCCTTCGCCATGGACCACAAGGCCGTGATGGAGAAGTATGGTGAGCGCATCAAGATGGTGGGCCGCATCCCGGATGTGCTGTCCGACGCCATGGGCAACCAGATGTATGTGGCGATCTTCCCCGCCAAGAGGGGGCTGGACACCTTCTACAAGGACGTTTTGAAGCTGAAGAAAAAGTAATCTTTAATATCCCACGCCTGATGTTCAGGCATGGGATATTTTGCATATTTTTCCTTCCGGGGGCCATACTAACGGCACCAATGTAAAGGAGGAACAAACCCATGTCGAACTTGAGCACCAAAGAGCTGTCCGCCCTGGAGGACCAGCTGGGCTTTGAGCGAATGCTGTGCTGCAAGTACCAGGACGCCGCCCAGGCCACCCAGGAAGCCGAGCTGAAAACCTGCTACAACCAGTACGCCGCCCAACACAAGCAGAACTATGATACCCTGCTGGGCTTTTTGAAGTAAGGAGGAAACGGACTATGAAGGAAAATGAGATCATCACCGACCTGCTGCTCACCGAGAAGAAGATGAGCACCAACTACAACCTGTTCGCCTCCGAGTGCACCAATGTGCAGCTGCGGGACGCTTTTGTCAACCTGCTCACTCAAGGCCACAAGACGCAGACCCAATTGTTTGAGACCGCAAAGCAGAAAGGCTGGTACAAGGTGGAACAGGCTCAGCCCCAGATGATCGCCCAGGCGGAGCAGAAGTTCACCAACCAGGCGCCCACCATTACGGGATAAGTTCCTTTTTCTTGTAAGAAAAAGGAACCGAAAAAGAACTTTTGGCCCGTTTCCGAAGAGGCGGTGGATGTTAAGCTTCTGCCCGGCGGCGAAAGGGCATTTTGCTGAAAAACGGGAAATCTTAAAAAAAGCTAAAGACTGCCCCCGGCGTATGGAAACGCCGGGGGTCTTTGTGCTATACTATTCCAGATCATATGGCTGGGAGGAATTGTCATGGACGCCGCCAACATTCTCGTGGTAGAGGACGATGTGGACATCAACCGCCTGCTGTGCACCATTTTGGAGAGCGCGGGCTACACCTGCCGCTCCGCCTTTTCCGGCAGCGAGGCCCTGCTATGGGCGGAGAAATACGACTATGACCTCATCGTACTGGATTTGATGCTCCCCGGCGTGACGGGGGAGGAGCTTATCGCCCGCATCCGCCGGGGCAAGACCATGCCCATCATCGTGGCCTCCGCCAAGGTTGGGGTGTCCGACCGGGTGAACGTGCTCAAGCTGGGGGCGGACGACTTCATCCCCAAGCCCTTCGACAACGCCGAGGTGCTGGCCAGGGTGGAGGCCCAGCTGCGCCGCAGCCGGGAGTTTGCCGCCGCCAAGGCGGATGTGCTCATCGTGGGTCCCCTCACCCTGGACCGGGACAGCCACACCGTGTCGGTGGACGGGGAGGAGCTGTCCCTGACGGGCCGGGAGTTTGACATTTTGGCCCTGCTCATGGCCAATCCCCGGCGGGCCTTTTCCCGTGCGCAGATTTATGAGGCGGTGTGGGGGGAGGACTTTTTGGGGGACGAGAACACGGTGAACGTCCATGTCAGCAACCTGCGCTCCAAACTGGCCAAGGCGGATCCCGATCGGAGTTATATCAAAACCGTCTGGGGGATCGGCTTCAAATTGGCTGATATTTAGGATTTCTTTAGATTTCCTTTGAAGAGTTTTGGCTTTTCCGCGATATGATATGCTCAACTCAAACAGAAAGGCGGAAACGCTATGAACGACAATACGGCTGTCATGGCGGCCTACGGCCTGAAAAAAGCCTATGGCGCGTGTATGGCCCTGGACGGGGTGAACATGCAGGTGCGCCGGGGGGACGTCTACGGCCTGGTGGGCCGCAACGGGGCGGGCAAGACCACCCTCATGCGCCTGGTGACCGGCCAGTCCCAGCCCACCGGGGGCGAGATGGAGCTGTTCGGCGCGTCGGGAAAGGACATGAGGGGCCAGCGCTCCCGCACCGGGGCCATGATCGAGATCCCCTCTTTTTCCCCGTTCTTGACGGCCCGGGAGAACCTGGAATACTACCGCCTCCAGCGGGGCATCCCCGGCAGGCAGGCGGTGGACGAGGTGCTGGAGCAGGTGGATCTGACGGACACAGGCAAGAAGAAGTTCAAATCCTTCTCCCTGGGCATGAAGCAGCGGCTGGGGCTGGCCCTGGCGCTGATGAACCACCCAGACCTGCTCATCCTGGACGAGCCCATCAACGGCCTGGACCCGGAGGGGGTGGCGGAGTTCCGGCAGATCCTCCGCCAGCTCAACCGGGAGCGGGAGACCACTATTTTGATCTCCAGCCACATCCTGTCTGAGCTGTCCAACGTGGCCACCCGGTACGGCTTCATGGAGCAGGGCAGAATTCTGGAAGAGATATCCGCCGAGGCCCTACACGACAAGTGCCGCACCTGCCTGCGGCTGGAGGTGGACGATGCGGCCAAGGCCGCCGCCGTCCTCCAGATCCAACTGGGCACCGACAGATTCGAGGTGCTCCCCGGCAATGTGGTCCAGCTCTATGACTATCTGGATGACCCCAAGCGGGCGTCCTACGCTCTGGCTCAGAACGGGGTGGCCCTGCTGGCTATGGAGCAGAAGGGCGCGGACCTGGAAGCGTACTTCCTCAACCTGATCGGAGGTGGCCGCCATGCTTAACTACATCCGCGCTGAGATCTACAAGCTGCTTCACCGCAAGTACACCTATATCGCCTTGGGGATCTTCTTGGCGCTGGAAGGGCTTCTGATCGCGGGCTTTGTCTTCCACAACTCCCACTCGTATCCCACGTACTTTGCCCAGGCCATTACGTTTATTGTGAGCATGGGCACCATTGGCTTCTGCACCTGCCTGCTCACCGGGGACATGGTATTCGCGGGACAGTATAAGAACTCCACCCTGAAAAACGAGGTGTCCTTCGGCCTGAGCCGCACCCGCATCTACCTGGGCAAGCTCATCGCGCAGACCCTGCTGTCCATCGCATATCTGGTGGTTATGATGGGCTTCTTCATCGGCTTGTGCGCCATCCTCCTGCCCCACGACCCCAACGTGGCTATCACCAGCCCGGATATCGTCATACCGGCGGGATATACGGGGGACTCGGGCGCGCTGCGGATCGTGGGATATTACCTGGCGGTGGGCTTCCCGCTGTGGGTGGGCGGGCAGGCGGCCACCTGCGCGTGCCTGTTCCTCCTGGCCAGCGACATCGGCGCGTCCTTCGCCGCCGTGTTCCTCACGATGATGTTCCACACCGTCGTGGAACTGGCGGGCATCCTCACCCCAGGCCCTGCGGGGGATGTGCTGATTCAGATTTCTAAGCATATGCCCGCCTCCATGCTCTCCACCGCCCCCAGTGTGGTGGGCAATCCGGTGTTTCTGGGCAAGGCGTGGCTGGTGGGGCTGTTCTGGGTGGCAGCCTTCACAGTCATCGGTCTGTATGGCTTTCGCAGAAAGGAGATCAAATAAGACATGAAAAGGAGAAAACGGATGAATGTGGCGCTTTGGATCGCCATTGCGGCGGCATTTGTGGGAGGACTCAGCCTGATTCTTCAGAAGCCGAAAAAATAAGCCGGTTTTCCGCCGGGCCGAAAGGCCCGGCAAAAGCCGTTTGCGGGGTGTTCGTGATGAAAATTCCTGTTGTTGTGTTCCTTTTGCTTCTCTACATGGTCATATTCGGATGGAATGGTTTTTGATTCTTGCGGGAGGACCTTTGGGCATTCTTGGACCCATCCTGCTGGTGCTGCTGGGGCTTTGGATGGGCCGGGACGGCCGTTCCCCCTGGTATGTCAAGGCGGCGCTGCTGGCCGCTCTGGCGATTCTGCTGCTTATCATGCTGGGCTGGCTGTGACGGAGAAAGGGGGCTTTTACCGATGAAAACTGTCCTGATCGTCGCGCTGACCCTGGCGTGCGCCGTCCTCATCGGGCGGCAGGTCACCATGGAGCGGGGGCTGCGCCGGGCCGCCCGCCGGATGCGGGAGCAGATGGCCGACGAGACCACCGCCCGGCTGGCGCTGCCCTGTCCCAGCGCCGGGGCGGAGGAGCTGTTGGTCTGTCTCAACGACCTGTTGGAGCTGCGGCAGGAGGAGCGGGCGGTCTACCGCCGGAAGGAGCAGGAGCTGCGCCAACAGATTGCCAACGTGTCCCACGACCTGCGCACGCCGCTGACCTCCATCCTGGGCTATCTCCAACTGTTGGAGCAGGAGGAGCTGTCCCCGGAGAAGCGGCGGGAGTATTTTCAGGTCATCGAGGGCCGGGCCAGAACGCTCCAGGTCTTTATCGCCACGTTTTATGACCTGTCCCGCATCGAAGGGGGCGAGCTGCCCCTGGAGCGGGAGAAGGTGGACCTGGGCCGGGCGCTGTCCGACCAGCTGGCGGCGGCCTATGAGCAGATTGAGGAGGCGGGGCTGGCCGTGGAGGTGGACATCGCCCCCAGTTTGCCCCCGGTGTGGGCGGACGGCGGGGCGGTGACCCGGATCTTTTCCAACCTGCTCACCAACGCCCTGCGCCACGGGGAGGACGCGCTGACCGTCCGGCTGTACCGGGAGAGGAACACCATCGTGTCCGCCTTCGCCAACCGGGCGCCGGACCTCACCGCTGAGGACGCTGCCCACGTGTTCGAGCGTTTTTATACCGCCGACAAGATGCGCACGGGCCAGTCCACCGGCCTGGGGCTGGCCATCGTCAAGGCCCTGGCCGAGCGGATGGGCCATGCCGCCTGTGCCCGCTGGGAGGACGGGGTGTTTACCATCGAGGTGCGGTGGAGCGTCTGAGCACCGCTGTGGAGGTCCTGGGGATGCGGCCTTGTCTAATTTAATATATTGTTAAAGGGTTGGCGCTTTACGCCAGCCCTTTAACGTGGTATGATAAGCCCAGATTCTCCAAACTATGACACGGAGGAGCTGGTACCATGGCTCAGCAATCCGCACAATTTCAGCAGGCCCCGCCCCCAAAGCGGCGGCAGGACGGTCCTGCATCTCGGCGAAGGGAGGAGCGCCAGGTCCATTCCATCCGAGAGCCGGAGCGTGTTTTCCCGGATCCTAAGGTGGGACTCACCACAGCTCAGGCGGCGGAATTTTTGGAGCAGGGCCTGGGCAATGAGGCGGTGGAGTCCAACGCCAAGACCACAGGGGAGATTATTCGGGAGAACACCTTGACCTTTTTCAACCTGGTATTTGTGGTGCTGGCGGCCCTGCTGGTGCTGGCCGGGGATTTCAAGGACATGATGTTCCTGGGTATTGCCGCCGTCAATTCGATCATCGGCATCATTCAGCAGCTGCGCTCCCGGGCCACACTGGAGAAACTTTCCCTCATCAGCGAGACGCGGGTGAAGGTGGTGCGGGACGGACAGCTGGGCACCGTGCCCGTCCATAAGCTGGTGCGGGAGGACATCGTGGAGCTGGGGGCGGGAGATCAGATCCCCGCCGACGGCCCGGTGATGTCCGGCCAGGTCACAGTGAACGAGGCCCTTATCACCGGCGAGGCCGACCCCATCACCAAAGACCCCGGAGACGAGCTCTTGAGCGGCAGCTTCGTGGTGTCCGGCAAGTGCCGGGCCCGGCTGGACCGGGTGGGCAAGTCCAGCTACGCCGCCCGGCTGTCCCTGGAGGCCAAGGCTGACCAGGGGGTGGGGCGCTCGGAGATGATGAAATCGCTGGACAAGCTGATTCGGTTTATCGGCTTTGCGCTGATCCCTATCGGGGCGGCGCTGTTCTATAACGAGTTGATGGTCCA
The DNA here is from genome assembly GCA_949948775.1 of uncultured Oscillospiraceae bacterium. Lineage (GTDB taxonomy): Bacteria > Bacillota > Clostridia > Oscillospirales > Oscillospiraceae > Enterenecus. The sequence goes on along the minus strand of CATLHC010000005.1, from coordinate 32,347 downwards.
GGAGAACGTCTTTTCCGAGGCCGTTCCCGCCGTGGTAGCGGCCCTGATCGGTATGATCCCCGAGGGGCTGTACCTGCTGACCAGCGTGGCGCTGGCGGTGTCCGTCATGCGGCTGGCCCAGCGCAAGACCCTGGTTCACGAGCTGTCCGCCGTGGAGACGCTGGCCCACGTGGACGTGCTTTGTGTGGATAAGACGGGCACCATCACCCAGCCGGAGATGACGGTGCGGGAGGTGGTTCCCTTGGATGAGGACCGCTGTCCCGCCGGGAAAGTGGAAGAGATTTTCAATGCCTATTACCGCGCCATCGACGCGGATAACGACACCGCCCGTGCCATGGCGGAGCGCTTCAACAAGTCCTCCATCTGGCAGGTGGAGCGCACAGTGCCGTTCACCTCGGCCAACAAGTGGTCGGCGGTAGTATTCAAATCCTACGGCGCCTATGTGGTGGGTGCGCCGGAGTTTATCATGAAGGCCCGGTACGCGGATTTGCAGCACATGGTCACACCCTATCAGGAGCAGGGCTGCCGGGTGCTCCTGCTGGCCAAATGCGGGAATGCCACGATGGACGGAGGGCTGTCTGGCCCGGTAGAGCCGCTGGCCTTAGCGGTCATCAACAACCCCATCCGGGAGGAGGCTCCCAAGACCTTCCGGTATTTTGCTGAGCAGGGCGTGACGGTGAAGGTGATCTCCGGCGACAACCCGTCCACCGTGTCCAGTGTGGCCATGCAGGCGGGCATTGCCGGAGCGGACCGCTTTGTGGACGCCGCCACGCTGAAGGAACCGTCCGACTACGCCCGGGCCGTGCGGGATTACAACGTGTTTGGCCGGGTCACCCCGGACCAGAAGCGCAAGCTGGTGAAGGCGCTGCAGCGATCGGGCCACACCGTGGCCATGACCGGCGACGGCGTCAACGATGTGCTGGCTCTCAAGGACGCCGACTGCGGCATTGCCATGGCCTCCGGCTCCGAGGCGGCCTGTCAGGTGGCTCAGGTGGTGCTGCTGGACTCCAACTTTGCCTCCATGCCCGAGGTGGTGCAGGAGGGGCGGCGGGTGATCAACAACATCCAGCGGGCGGCGGCGCTCTACCTGGTAAAGAATATCATGTCCCTATTCCTGTCTATTTTCAACCTGTTCGCCGGATTCCCTTATCCCTTTGTGCCCATCCAGCTTACGCTGATCAGCGCTTTGACCATCGGCGCGCCCTCCTTTGTGCTGGCGCTGGAACCCAACCACGAGATTGTAAAAGGGCGGTTTATGACCAACGTTCTCCGGCGGGCGCTGCCGGGAGGGCTGGCCAATATCGTTTTGCTGGTTCTCATTGAGCTGTTCACCTTCGCCTTCGACTTTGAGCGGGTCACCCTGTCTACTCTGTCCACCGTTATCATGGGCGAGGTGGGTCTGCTGGTGCTGTATTACATCTCCCGGCCGCTGGACTGGAAGCGGCGAACGCTGCTGGGAGCCATGTCGGCGGCCTTTGTGGTTGCTGTGCTGTACTTTGGGGACATGTTTGAGCTGACCTCGCTGGATTTCCAGGCGGGGCTGGTGATTGTGGTGTTCCTCATGCTCACCCCGTCGGTGATCTTTGCGTTTGAGCGGGGATTGGAGCTGATCGAGCTGCTGATGGCCGCGTGCAGACAGAGATTTGGCAGATCAGGAGGAAAACGAGGCGCGGCCCGCAATCGGTGAATCGCGGAAATAAAAGCGAGGACTCGCCGTTTCGGTGAGTCCTCGCTTTTTTGCGGTTCGATGTGTTACTCCGCGGGTTCCTGGTGGTCGTGCTCATGGCAGCAGGAGCAGTCGCCGGAGCAGAATTGGTCCGGCTCATAGGCGATTCCGTTTTTATCGTAATAGTCTTTGATGGCGGCGCGCACCGCCTCCTCCGCCAGCACGGAGCAGTGGATCTTATGAGCGGGCAGGCCGTCCAGCGCCTCCACCACCGCCTGGTTGGTAAGAGACAGGGCGTCCTCCACCTTCTTGCCCTTGATGAGCTCAGTGGCCATGGAGCTAGTGGCGATGGCGCTGCCGCAGCCGAAGGTCTCAAACTTCACATCCGTGATGATGCCGTTCTCGATTTTGAGGTACATCTTCATGATGTCGCCGCACTTGGCGTTGCCCACCTCGCCCACGCCGTCGGCGTTTTCGATCTCGCCCACGTTGCGGGGGTTGCGGAAGTGGTCCATCACCTTTTCACTGTATAACATAATTGCGCTCTCCTCTCTGTAATGCTTTCCAAACGGGAGACATATCCCGGAGATAATTCACGACCTCAGTGGTCGCTTTGATGATATTCTCCACGTCCTCCATGGTGTTTTCCCGGTCTAGGGTGAGGCGCAGGGAGCCGTGGGCCACCTCGTGGGGCCGGCCGATGGCCAGCAGCACGTGGCTGGGGTCCAGGGAGCCGGAGGTGCAGGCGGAGCCGGAGGAGGCGGCGATGCCCTTGTCGTCCAGCAGCAGCAGCAGGGACTCGCCCTCGATGCCCTCGAAGCAGAAGTTCACGTTGCCGGGCAGCCGCTGTTCCCGGTCACCGTTGAGGGCGGAATGAGGGATTTTGGACAGGCCGTCGATGAGGGCGTCGCGCAGCTTTGCCGCGTGGGCAGCGTTTTCCTCCATATGGGCGCAGGAGTCCTCCAGCGCCGCGGCCATACCCATGATGGCGGGGAGGTTTTCCGTGCCCGCCCGGCGGCCGGACTCCTGAGCGCCGCCGTGGATGAAGGTGAGCAGGGGAATGCCCCGGCGCACATACAGCGCGCCCACGCCGCGAGGACCGTGGAACTTGTGCCCGGACAGGGACAGCATGTCGATGTTCTGGGCGTTCACGTCGATGGGCAGGTGGCCCACGGCCTGGACGGCGTCCACATGGAAGGGGACGCCTTTCTCCCGGCACAGCGCTCCGATTTCAGCGATGGGCTGGATAGTGCCGATCTCGTTGTTGGCGAACATGACGGATACCAGGGCGGTGTCCGCCCGGATGGCGGCGGCCACGTCCTCCACTTTGACGATGCCGTTCTCATCTACGCCGATCAGCGTGACCTCGAAGCCCTCTTTGGCCAGCTCATCCATGGTGTGGAGGACGGCGTGGTGCTCGATGGCGGTGGTGATGAGGTGCTTTCTGCCCTTGCGCGCGCCCATTTTAGCGGCGCTGACGATGGCCTGGTTGTCCGCCTCGCTGCCGCCGGAGGTGAAGTAAATCTCCCGGGTCTGGGCGCCGATGGCCTTGGCCACCGCCTCCCGAGCAGACTGCAGGGCCTCCTTGGCCTGCTGGCCGGGAGAGTGGAGGCTGGAGGGATTGCCCCAGAAGCGCTCCATAGCGTCCAGCATGGCTTTTTGTGCGGCGGCGCTGGTCTTTGTGGTCGCGGCGTTGTCCGCGTATATCATGGCTTGTTCCATCTCCTTGAAGTCCGTGAAAAGGGGACTGATTTTTTGTTTCGCCCAAATCATACCGTAAAAAGCATACATTGTCAATAGGAATTGTAGAAATTCTTCTTTCGACAGTAGACGGAGAATTGAATAAATACAGTGACTATCCATAAATATTGTGAATATTTATCCGAATATGTGGAATATTGCCCAGAAAAGCCGGGAGGAATTCGGATAACTATGCAAAAAATCACTTGCCAACTGGCGGACAGGGTAGTATACTCTTACAAGCGATACAGAAATGTGCTCTTTAACAATGGAAAAACGGAGGGAATCACCGTGACTGACGTGAAAAAAGTAGTGCTTGCCTATTCCGGTGGGTTGGATACATCCATTATTATCCCCTGGCTGAAGGAAAATTACAATGACCCTGAGATCGTCGCCGTATCCGCCGACGTGGGCCAGGGGGACGAGCTGGACGGCCTGGAGGAGAAGGCCATCAAGACCGGCGCGTCCAAGCTGTACATTGAGGACCTCACCGATATCATGGTGGACGAGGTCATTATCCCCTCCATGATGATGGGAGCTAAGTACGAGGACTATCTGTTGGGCACCGCCTTTGCCCGGCCCGTCATTGCCCGCCGCCTAGTGGAGATCGCCAAGAAGGAAGGGGCCGACGCCATCTGCCACGGCTGCACCGGCAAGGGCAACGACCAGGTCCGTTTCGAGCTGGCCATCAAGCGCTTCGCCCCGGAAATGCGCATCATCGCCCCCTGGCGGGAGTGGTCCATCAAGGGCCGGGACGAGGAGATCGACTACGCCGAGGCCCACAACGTGCCCCTGAAGATCAACCGGGAAACCAACTACTCCAAGGACAAGAACCTGTGGCACCTGTCCCACGAGGGCCTGGATCTGGAGGACCCCGCCAACGAGCCGCTGTACGACAAGCCCGGCTTTCTGGAGATGGGTGTTTCGCCCGCCATGGCCCCCGACGCGCCCGCCTATGTCACCCTGGACTTTGAAAAGGGCTGGCCCGTGGCCATCGACGGGGAGAAAATGAAGGCGTCCGATATCATCCGCAAGCTGAATAAGCTGGGCGGGGACAACGGCATCGGCCTGTTGGACATCGTAGAAAACCGCCTGGTGGGCATGAAGGACCGGGGCGTGTATGAGACGCCGGGCGGCTCCATCCTCTACCGGGCCCACGAGGTGCTGGAGATGATTACCGTGGACAAGGACACCAAGCACATGAAGTCCAAGCTGGCGGTGGACTTCGCCGACCTGGTGTACAACGGCAAATGGTTCACCCCGCTCCGGGAGGCCCTCCAGGCTTTCGCCGTGGACACCCAGAAGCACGTCACCGGCACCGTGAAGCTGAAGCTGTACAAGGGCAACATCATCACCTCCTCCGTCACCTCCCCGGAGACGCTGTACTCCGAAAATCTGGTGACCTTTGAGGAGAGCGACTATAACCAGGACGACGCCACCGGGTTTATCAATCTGTGGGGCCTGCCCGACAAGGTGCAGGCGCTGCGGGAGCAGGGCAGGCTCTGAGCGGCAGGGGCGCGCATCGCGCGCCCGCCTTCCCGCATAACCTGCGGGCGCACGGTGTGCGCCTTTACAAAAATGTCCCAAATTAAGGAGCGATTTATATGAAACTCTGGGCGGGCCGTTTCCAGAAGGAGACCGACACCCTGGTCAACGACTTCAACTCGTCCATCGGCTTTGACGCCCGACTGTATGAGCAGGACATCCGGGGCTCCATGGCCCACGCCGCCATGCTGGGCAAGACCGGAGTCATCGAGGAGCACGAGGCGGAAAAAATCGTGGAGGGCCTTCGGGCCATCCTGGCGGACATTGAGGCCGATCAGGTGGAGTTTTCCCTGGACAACGAGGACATCCACATGAACATTGAGGCCCTTCTCACCGAGCGCATTGGTCAGACGGGCAAGCGGCTGCACACCGCCCGGTCCCGCAACGATCAGGTTGCCACCGATTTCCGGCTGTATGTGAAGGAGGAGATCCCCCACATCATCAGCCTGGTGCTGGATCTGGAAAAGGTGCTGGTGAAGAAGGCCAAGGCCAATCTGTCCACCGTCATGCCGGGCTATACCCATCTCCAGCGCGCCCAGCCCACCACCTTTGGACACTATATGATGGCCTACGCCAATATGCTCAAGAGGGACGTTACCCGGCTGGAGGACTGTTTGGAGCGGATGGACGAGTGTCCCTTGGGCTCCGGCGCACTGGCCACCTCCACCTATCCTGTGGACCGGTTCCAGACCGCCGCCGCCCTGGGTTTTGCCAAACCAACCGACAACTCCATGGACTCGGTGGCCGACCGGGACTACGCCATCGAGCTGCTATCCGCGCTGTCTATCCTCATGATGCACCTGTCCCGGTTCTCCGAGGAGATCATCCTGTGGTGCTCCTGGGAGTTCAAATTCGTGGAGCTGGACGACGCATATTCCACCGGCTCGTCCATCATGCCCCAGAAGAAGAACCCCGATGTGGCCGAGCTGGTCCGGGGCAAGACCGGCCGGGTGTACGGCTCCCTTATTACCCTGCTCACGGTGATGAAGGGCCTGCCGCTGGCCTACAATAAGGATATGCAGGAGGACAAGGAGCCGGTGTTCGACGCCATCGACACCGTGGAGCTGTGCGTCCCCGTATTTACCGCTATGCTGGATACGCTGACGGTGAAGGACAAAAACATGGCCTGGGCGGCGTCGGTGGGCTTCATCAACGCCACCGACTGCGCCGACTACTTGGTGAAGAAGGGGATGCCCTTCCGGGAAGCCTACATGATCGTGGGCCGTCTGGTCCATATGTGTATCCGGACTGGGGAAAGCCTTGACACCCTGCCGCTGAAGGACTTCCGCGCTATCTCCGGCCTGTTCGATGAGAGCGTATACGACGCCCTCCAGCTCAAGACCTGCGTCAACGAGCGCAAGGTATACGGAGGCCCGTCGGAGGAGAGCGTGAAGAAGCAGATTGAGCTGATTGAGGCGTTCGTGGCCCAGCGCAAGGCGGAGGCGTAACATGGAACTGTTTCCGTTTTTTAAAAGCGTGCTGGAGCAGGACCGAAGCGCCGTAGTCCTGTGCGATTTGGAACACACCATCATCTATATGAATCCGGCGGCGGGAAAGCGATACGCCAAAAGCGGCGGTATGGCGTTGGTGGGGCAGAGTATTTTGAAGTGTCATCCGCCCCAGGCCAATGAGATGATTTACCGTGTGGTGGAGTGGTTCCAGGCGGACCAGGCGCACAATCTGATCTACACATTCCGCAATGACGAGGAAAACAAAGATGTCTATATGGTAGCCCTGCGGGACGACAGCGGGAAGCTGACCGGCTACTATGAAAAGCACGAATACCGAAACCGGGAGACCATGAAGCTGTACGATTTTAAGCCGTAACACGGCGTAGGACGTGACCAGAAATGAGCAGACCAAAAATTTACATCGACGGGAAAGAGGGCACCACCGGCCTGCAAATCTATGAGCGGCTGGGGGAGCGGGACGACATCGAGCTGCTTCTGATTGACGAGGAAAAGCGGAAGGATGTGGAGGAGCGGCGCAAGCTGCTGAATGCCGCCGACCTGGTGTTCCTGTGCTTACCGGATGCCGCAGCCCGTGAAGCGGTTCCCCTTGTCGCCAATGAGCATACCAGGATCATTGACTGTTCCACCGCCCACCGCACGGCCCAGGGCTGGGTGTACGGCTTCCCGGAACTCCACGGACAGCGGGAGAAAATTGCATCGGCCAAGCGGGTAGCCAATCCGGGCTGCCACGCCACGGGATTCAGCTCCATCGTCCGCCCGCTAGTGGAACTGGAGCTGCTGCCCCGTGAGGCGGCGCTGTCCTGCTTCTCTCTCACCGGCTACTCCGGCGGGGGCAAGAAAATGATCGCCCAGTATGAGTCGGACAAGTCCCTTTACATGGACAGCCCCGCGATTTACGCCGTCCGGCAGAGCCACAAGCACCTGCCGGAGATGCAGATGGTCTGCGGCCTGGCGGAGAAGCCGGTGTTCTGCCCCATCGTGGACGACTACTACAAGGGGATGGCCTCCACGGTGCCGTTCCACATGAGCCAGATGACGGGCGTGTCCGGCCTCCAAGATGTATGGAGGGCGCTGGCGGACTACTATGGAACCTACGATGGAAAACGGCTGGTCTGGGTATACGGCGACCCCACCGACGAGGAGGGCGGCATCGAGCCGGATTCCAAATTCTATGCCAATGAGATGGCCGGGCGGGATGTGCTGGTGCTTGCCGTGGCCGGAAATGAGGAGCGGTTCACCATCACCGCTCAGTTCGACAACCTGGGCAAAGGCGCCTCCGGCGCGGCCGTCCAAAACATGAATCTGATGCTGGGTCTTGAGGAGACCAAGGGCCTAAATTTAGACATTTGAAAAGAGTGAGCGAAACGCAGTTTCGCGGCTAAAAGTTTCTTTTTGGTTCTTTTTCTTTTCAAAGAAAAAGAACACACCGAAAAGGAGTTGCGATCATGTTAAAAGAGATAGCGGGCGGCGTGTGTGCCGCCAAGGGCTTCACCGCCGGAGGCGTCCACTGTGGTGTGAAGGCGGGAAGCAGTCCGGACAAAAATGACTTGGCCATGATCCTGTCAGAGCGGGAGTGCGCCGCTGCGGCAGTCTACACCCTGAACCGGGTAAAAGCTGCGCCCATCTATGTGACCATGGGCCACCTGGAGGACGGGGTGTGCCGGGGCGTCATCGCCAACAGCGGAAACGCCAACGCCTGCGCCCCCATGAGCCATGAAAACGCGGAGCAGATGTGCGCTCTGGCGGCTAAGGCCACCGGGCTGAAGGTGAATGACTTTGTGGTGGCCTCCACCGGCGTCATCGGGCAGGAGCTGAACATCTCCGCCATTGAGAAGGGGATGCCCGCCTTGGTTTCCGCGCTGAGCGGCGACGGCTCCGACGCGGCCGCTCACGCCGTCATGACCACCGACACGGTGAAAAAGGAGACAGCCGTGGCCGTCACCATCGGCGGAAAGACCGTCACCATCGGGGCCATTGCCAAAGGTTCCGGTATGATCCACCCCAATATGGGTACTATGCTGTGCTTCATCACCACGGACTGTGCCATCACCCAGGACGTGCTTCAGGACGCGCTCCACGAAATCGTCCCCCGCACCTTTAACCGGGTCACCGTGGATGGAGACACCTCCACCAACGACATGTGCGTGGTGTTGGCCAACGGCATGGCGGGCAACGAGCAGATCGAGTGGAAGGACGATCATTATACCGTCTTCTACAAAGCGCTCCACCAGGTGTGCGAGACTATGGCCCGCGCCATCGCCGCTGACGGCGAAGGCGCTTCCCGGCTGGTGACCTGTACCGTCCGCTCCGCCCGGAGCGAGGAGAGCGCCGAGCGGCTGGCCAAGGCGGTAGTTGGTTCCTCTCTGGTGAAGGCGGCGCTGTTCGGCGCGGACGCCAACTGGGGTCGGGTACTGTGCGCCATGGGCTACTCCAAGGCCCCCTTCCGCCCGGAGTATGTGGACATCGGCTTTTCCTCCATCCAGGGGAGCATCCTGGTGTGTGAGAAGGGTACCGGCTTGGACTTCGACGAGGAATTGGCGAAAAAGATTCTCACTCAGGACGAGGTTGTCATTGAGGTGTCCTTGAACGAGGGGAGCAGCGAGGCCACCTGCTGGGGCTGTGACCTGACCTATGAATATGTAAAAATCAACGGCGATTACAGGACTTAAAAGAGGATTTCACGGTCCGGTCTGAAAAGACGGGGCTGTGAAATCTGCAATTCTTATCATTAAAGGTGGTTTTAACCATGTCTTCCCTCATTGACCGCGCCCAGGTGCTGGCCGAGGCCATGCCCTACATCCAAAAATACAACGGCAAGACCGTGGTGGTGAAATACGGCGGCAACGCCATGATCTCGGAGGAGCTGCGCCGGGCGGTGATCTCCGACCTCATCCTGCTCTCCCTGGTAGGGGTCCGGGTGGTGGTGGTCCACGGCGGCGGACCGGAGATCAGCGATATGCTCAAACGCCTGGGACACCAGTCCAAATTCGTGGACGGCCTGCGCTACACGGACGAGGAGACCATGGAGGTGGTCCAGCAGGTGCTGTGCGGCAAGGTGAACAAGGACCTTGTGGCGCTCATCAACGGCCAGGGCGGTCGGGCCGTCGGCCTGTGCGGCATGGACGCCGATCTGTTTCAGGCCGTCCGGCTGGACGAGAAGTACGGTCTGGTGGGTTCCATCCAGAAGGTGGCGCCGGAGGTGGTGGAGGACGCGCTCCACAACGGCTATATTCCTGTGATCTCCACCGTGGCCATGGGCACCGACGGACCCACCGCCTATAATGTGAACGCCGACACCGCCGCGGCCAAGCTGGCCATTGCCATGGGGGCGGAGAAGCTGCTGCTGCTCACCGATGTGCGGGGGCTGCTCACCGACGCCAATAACGAGGACACCCTGATCCCCGTGGCCCGGGCCTCTGAGATTCCGGGGCTGGTGAAGGACGGCGTTATCCGGGGCGGCATGATCCCCAAAATCGACTGCGCGGTGGAGGCGGTGCGTTCCGGTGTGAAGAGCACCGTGATTCTGGATGGGCGCATCCCGCACTCCATTCTCATTGAGCTGCTCAGCGACGCCGGGGTTGGAACGATGATAACGGTCTGAGGGGGGAGAATTTTGACATGACTTTTGCGGAATTGAAAGAGCTGGACAGCCAATACGTGATTCAGAGCTATGGCCGCAGTCCCATCGCCGTCGACCACGGTGGGGGGGCCACGCTGTACGATCTGGACGGCAAAGAATATATCGACTTCGCCTCCGGTATCGGAGTGCTGTCGGTGGGTACCGCCAACCCCCAATGGCAGGCGGCCATCGCCGAGCAGGCCGGGAAACTGGGCCACATCTCCAATCTGTACTACTCCATGCCCTATGTGAAGCTGGCGGAAAAGCTGTGCATCCGGTCCGGCATGGCGGCGGCCTTCTTCGGCAACTCCGGGGCGGAGGCCAATGAGGGCCTCATCAAGCTGGCCCGGAAGTGGTCCTGGGAGAAGTACGGCGAGGGGCGGGGCACCATCATCACCCTGAACCGCTCCTTCCACGGCCGCACCATCACCACCCTGGCCGCCACCGGCCAGGATGTGTTCCACAAATATTTCTTCCCCTTCACCGAGGGCTTCCGCCGGGCGGACCCCGACCTGGACAGTGTGAAGCAGGCGGCGGGCCATGACGTGTGCGCCGTGCTGGTGGAGCTGGTCCAGGGCGAGGGGGGTGTGCTGCCCCTGGACCCTGCATTCGTACAGAGCCTGGTGAAGCTGTGTGAGGACCGGGACTGGTTGTTCCTGGTGGACGAGGTGCAGACCGGCATCGGCCGCACCGGCTCCCTGTTCTGCTTCCAGCAGTACGGGGTCCAGCCCGACGCGGCGTCCTTTGCCAAGGGCATCGCCGGGGGACTGCCCATGGGCGGCTTCCTGGTGAACGAGCGGTGCCGGAAGGTGTTTGGCCCCGGCGACCACGCCTCCACCTTTGGCGGCAACCCGGTGTCCGCCGCCGCGGCCTGCGCGGTGCTGGACATTCTGGACGACGAGGCCATCGCCCAGGTGAAAGAGAAGGGCAAGTACCTTCGGGATGCCATCGAGGCCATGGGCCTGCCCTGCCTGGGCAAGACCCGGGGCATGGGCTTGATGATCGGCGTGGAGGTGGCGGAGGGCTTTTCCAACAAGGAGCTGTGCGCCAAGCTGAACCAGGCGGGCCTGCTGTCCCTCACCGCCGGGCCGGGGCTCCGGTTCCTGCCGCCGCTGACTGTCACCCGCGAGGAGATGGACAAGGGGCTGGCCATTTTGAAAGAAACGCTTTCCTGAGCGGAGGAGATACCCATGAAAAAAGATTTGCTCAAGCTGCTGGACCTGTCCCGGGAGGACATCCACGAGATCCTGGACACGGCGGACCAGATGAAGTTCAGCCAGAAGCACCACATCACCCATGACCATCTCAAAGGCAAGACCCTGGCGATGATTTTCGAGAAGAACTCCACCCGGACCCGGGTGTCCTTTGAGGTGGGCATGTACCAGCTGGGGGGCCACGCCCTGTTCCTGTCCGGCCATGAGAGCCAGATCGGCAGGGGAGAGCCGGTGGAGGACACTGCCCGGGTACTGGCCCGGTACTGCGACGGCATCATGATCCGCACCTTCGCCCAGGCGGAGGTGGAGGAGCTGGCGAAAAAGGCGTCCATCCCCGTCATCAACGGCCTCACCGACTTCGCCCACCCCTGCCAGGTGCTGGCCGACCTGATGACCGTCCGGGAGAAGATGACCCGGCTGGAGGGGCTGAAGCTGGCCTTTGTTGGGGACGGCAACAACATGGCCAACTCCCTCATCGTGGGCGGGCTGAAGTGCGGCATGGACGTGTCCGTGGCCTGCCCGGAGGGGTACGACCCGGACCCGGTGGTGCTGGACTTCGCCAAGACCGTGACGGACCGCAAATTTGAGCTGGTCCGGACCCCTGCGGACGCCGTGGTGGACTCCGACGTGGTGGTCACCGACGTGTGGGCCTCCATGGGCCAGGAGGAGGAGCGGGCCGTCCGGGCCAAAGCCTTCGCGGGCTACTGCATTGACGAGAAATTGATGAAGCTCACCCACCCCGGCTGCATGGTCCAGCACTGCCTGCCCGCCCACAAGGGGGAGGAGATCAGCGCCCAGGTGTTCGAGGACCACGCCGACGAGATCTTCGAGGAGGCGGAGAACCGGCTCCACGCCCAGAAGGCGGTCTTGTACCTGCTGATGAAGGACTGACCTACTTTTTCTTGAAAGAAAAAGTAGGCAAAAAGAACTTTAGACCGCTACAGCCAGGGTAGTAATCGAAGAATTGCCGCCCGGTGACGCACATTTTGCGATATGATAAAGCGAAACGGAGTTTTGCTGTTAAAAGTTTCTTTTCGGTTCCTTTTCTTTTCAAAGAAAAGGAATAAAGAGCCCTCTTCTCCGTGGAGAGGGCTTTTCTTTTTGGGCGCCGTGTGCTATAATCCACACAAAGGAGGGAACAGCCATGACGCCGCAGGAGCAATTGCAGCAATGGATTCAGGACAGCGATAATATTGTTTTCTTTGGCGGGGCGGGGGTGTCCACCGAGAGCGGCATCCCGGACTTTCGCAGCGTGGACGGTCTGTACAACCAGAAGTACGACCAGCCGCCGGAGACCATCCTGAGCCACACCTACTTTGCCCGGAATACCAAAGAATTTTACCGTTTCTACCGGGATAAAATGCTCTGCCTGGACGCCAAGCCCAACGCCGCCCATTTGAAGCTGGCAGAGCTGGAGCGGGCGGGCAAGCTGAAGGCGGTGGTCACCCAAAACATCGACGGCCTCCACCAGCTGGCGGGGAGCCGGACGGTGTATGAGCTCCACGGCTCGGTCCACCGCAACTACTGCACCAAGTGCCGGAGCTTCTACGGTGTGGACTTCATCATGGAGGGGAAGGACGTGCCCTGCTGCCCGGTGTGCGGCGGACTGGTGAAGCCGGACGTGGTGCTCTATGAGGAGGGGTTGGACCAGGATACCATCGAGGGCGCGGTGCGGGCCATCGCCAAGGCCGACGTGCTCATCGTAGGCGGCACCTCCCTGGTGGTGTACCCGGCGGCGGGACTCATCAACTATTACCGGGGGAATAAGCTGGTGCTCATCAACCGAGACCCCACCCCCTACGACGGTCAGGCCGATTTGGTGATCCACGACTCCATCGGCAAGGTGCTGGGAGGGATTGCGCTGTGAAGCCCGGCGCTGGGGAGCGGGTGGCCCAGCTCCTGCTGGCCCTGCTGAAAGCCCTGTGCTACCTGGCCCTGTTTCTTGGGGCGCAGGTTCTGGTGATGCTGCCGGTGGTCATCGCCTCCGTGTTCCGGATGATGATGGGAGGCGGTGTGGATGAGGAACTGCTCTATCAGCAGTTGATGGACAGTTCCATGGCCTTTTCCTTGATAGCCAATATGCTCACCCTGTTCGTCGTGATGGCCTTCTATCTCATCCGCCGGAAAAAATTCAGCGAAGCCCTGTGGCTGCGGCGGGTGGACGGGCCCACCCTGTGGGCGGGGGCGTCTTTGACTCCGGCGCTGTATCTGACGGTGAGTCTGGTATTGCTGATCCTGCCCGAGCCGTGGATGGAGCACTACAACGAGGCGTCCTCCGGCATCACCACCGGCGGCGTAGTGGGCGTTCTGGCGGTGGCGGCCGCCGCGCCCGTCGTGGAGGAGGTCATTTTCCGAGGGCTTATCATGACCCGGCTGAGCCGGGCTATGCCGGGTTGGCTGGCGGTGGTGCTGTCCGCCGTTATTTTCGGGGCTTGCCATGGGGACCCGGTGTGGTTTGGCTACGCCTTCCCGTTGGGGCTGTTTTTCGGATTTTTGGATATGCGGGCAGGTTCCATCTGGCCTTCGATCCTGGCGCATATGGCGTTCAACAGCATCGGTCAGGTCCTGGATCTGGTGCCGGAGAGCGAGGCGGGGACGGAGCTGCTCATCGCTATGGGTGTATTGCTGGTGCTGGCTGTCGTCCTGCCCATCCTGGACCGGAAGGGGATCAGGAAGCTGTTCCGGCGGGCGCCCAAGGCGGTGGCCCAGGTCCTGCCCATGGCTCCCGGCATGTATGAGTTCGACCCCTGGGAGGCTTAGCGCTAAGAGGCCCTCCGCCACTGGCGGAGGGCCTCTTCATGCCATGAATTTATCGATAAACAATAAAAAATACTTGACAAACGATATGACGGGTGATAAGCTGTGGGACAAGAGGTGGTTAGAAATGGAACAGGCTTCCGTACAGAGGCTGGCCCGGGTATTGCGGGTGCTGGTCATTATTACATTTGTGTGCAATCTTATCGCGCTGCTTATGATTCCTATGCTGGTATCTATGTACGGGGAGTTGTCTGTCGGCGAAATGATAGATTGGGGTATGGATGGCCTGTCCTATCTGTTTGAAATGGAGAGTACACCGAGAGACTATTTTCCGTTTACCATGATGTTTTTTTATGCTTGGATCGTGGTGTGGACAGACGAGTTTATGGGTGTGCTCACGATATTTCTCTGGGTGTGCGGCGTGTGCACCGCTACCATTCTCTGGCAGGGGAAAAGGGTGCTGGGTACGATTCTAAAAGGAAATCCCTTTGTGCTGGATAACGCGAAAAGCCTGAAACGGGCGGCGGTATGCTGTTTTGTGATCTCCGGGGCGGCGTTGGCGCGGCTGATATGGGGATTCATATACTACCAAAGCATCGCCCCGCTGTTCACCTACAACGCCCTGTTTGTCCCGATCTTTCTGATGGGCGGGCTGCTGTTCATGGTCATGTCCGCGCTGTTCCGCCAGGCGGCGGAGCTCAAGGCGGAAAACGATCTGACCATCTAGGGGGCGGCGTATGGTGGATATCCTGTGTCTCCGCCCCCTTCGGGGGCGGAGCGCCTTCAAGGAGGGCGGCGTATGGCGATCATAGTGAACCTGGACGTGATGATGGCCAAGCGGAAGATGTCCCTGGGGGAACTGTCCCAGAGGGTAGACGTCACCATGGCCAACCTGTCCATTTTGAAGAACAACAAGGCCAAGGCGGTGCGCTTTTCCACGCTGGAGGCCATCTGTAAGGCGCTGGACTGCCAGCCGGGGGACATTCTGGAGTTTGTGCCCGACAACGATGCGGAACATGGAGGGACCTGATATGAGGGGAGCATATTGGATGAACGCAGGCGCACTGGCCTTGGGCTTGGCGGCGTGGGGGTTGGCAGCGGCGGCGTTTCAGCGGAAAGGGGGGCGTGGACCGCTGTACAGCGCGGGGAGCTTTGCCGCCTGCTCCGGCTCGCTGTGCCTGGAATTATGGTATCAAGCACATCTGGCGAATGTTGAGGACGTCGCCGCGTTTTTAGACACGGCGAACGCGGCGGCAATGTGCGCCGGGGTGCTGACGGCGGTGACGCTGGTGCTGAACGCCGCCGCGCTGATCTTCCGATTGTGGAAACAAAGCGCCGGATGACCTGACAATAGAACAAAAATCGACCGCGTGACCGCCTCCGGCCATGGGGGCGGTTTTTTGCGGCCCAGTTTTAGAAAGGAGAACATATTATGAAGCGCTTTTTGACCTTTATGCTGATCGTCTGCGTGATATTGTGCGCCTTGCCTGGCTGCAACCGCGGCGGGGGAGAGGAGGCCGACCTGGTGTTTGTCAACCAGTCGGGCGTGACCATCGTGGAGGTGGTGGTGGAGTTCCAGGACCGGAGCGGGGGAAGCCGGAACGCCGATAGCTCCCCTTTGCGCCGGGGAGAGACCTTCGGCTTTGAGGCGGGGGAGTACCCGGTGACGGTGTACGTGTACGACAAAGCCGTGGGAAATGTGGCGGAGGGGGCGCTGGCCCAGGTCACCATTCGGGAGGCGCTGCCCCAGGGGGAGCGCTGGTACGTCACCGCCCGGGACGGGGCGGAGGGCCTGGTCCTCTTCACCAGCACCCAGCTGCCGGACCCGGACGAGGTGTGACCATGTACGGCTATCTGAACATGAGGGCGAAATTGCAGCTGTTCCTGTTCCTGTGGGGTCCGCTGCTGGTGCTGGCGGGAGTGTGTGTGGTCACTCTGGACAAGCTGGAGCCCCGGCGGAGGCGTGGGCTGTTCCCGCTGTTCGTGGTAATGCTTGGGCTGGCGGCGGTGCTGTTCGGCGGGGCGGCGGTACTGGGGCGGTACAGGCTGGCGTGGCGTACCTGGGTGCAGGAGGGCATGAGCGCAACTTTGTGGGTGATCGGCCTGACCACCGGGACGATGACAGTGCTGTATGGCAGAAGCTGGCTCCTGGAGTGGCGCAGGGGGTGGGGGAGAGCTGTGGTGAGCCTGTCCGGTCTGTGTCTGGCCAGCGCCATGCTGGTGGGTACTGTCCTGGGCGGGGCATGGTGCCTGGGACCCGGCGAGACGGTGGGCGCCTATCAGGGCCGGAGGGTGGTCCAGGGCGCGTGGACCTGGATGGAGACCTCCTACGATATTTATGAGTACCATGGTCCCCTGGTCCGGGGGAGGGACCCCATCGCCTGGGGAGAGGGACCCCTGCTGGATGATAAAGGCTGAATATTGAACTTTGCGGAAGGAGAGGACCGGTTTTGAAGAAAGCGGTTATTGGGATTGGGCTGTTGATTGTAGGAACGATCGGCATTTCGACACAGAGAATTATGGATACCATTTTTACCGCAAATGACTGGCGCATAAATGGGGGCGGGCTGAATTTGCCGCTTGGGATCAGCATAGCGGCCGCTGTGGGCGGCGTACTTTTTTGCGCAATGGCGCTGAGGGACAAAGACGGGTGAGCTTTTGCTGGCCGGGCAGAGCCGGTCTTGCTTTTTGCCTTTTATAGCGGTATAATAAAGGCAAATCAAGAGAAAAGAGGTGCGGCCATGATTGCGTCGGAACGGCAGTTCCACATCAACTGCAAGCAGGGCGACGTGGGGCGGTACTGCCTGCTCCCTGGTGACCCGGGGCGGTGCGAGAAGATCGCCCGGTACTTTGACAATCCCGTCCATGTGATGACCAACCGGGAGTATGTCACCTATACGGGCACGCTGCTGGGGGAGAGGGTGAGTGTCACCTCCACCGGCATCGGCGGGCCGTCGGCATCCATCGCCATGGAGGAGCTGGCCAATATCGGGGCGGACACCTTCGTCCGGGTGGGGACCTGCGGCGGTATTAAGCTGGAGGTCACCAGCGGCGATATCGTCATCACCACCGGGGCGGTGCGTATGGAGGGCGCCAGCCGGGAGTACGCGCCCATTGAGTTCCCCGCCGTGGCGGACTATGAGGTGCTCACCGCTCTGGTGGACGCGGCGAAGGCGTCGGGCCGCCGCTGGCACGTCGGGGTGGTGCAGTGTAAGGACTCCTTCTACGGCCAGCACTCGCCCCAGGTTATGCCGGTGGCCTATGAGCTGCAGAGCAAGTGGGAGGCGTGGAAGCGGCTGGGGGTGCTGGCCTCCGAGATGGAGAGCGCGGCGCTGTTCACCGTGGCCGCCCACCGGGGTGTGCGGTGCGGCTCGGCCTTCCATGTGATTTGGAACCAAGAGCGCAACGCCGCCGGGCTGGACCAGACTCGAGATGAGGATACGGAATCCGCCATCCGGGTAGGGATCGAGGCGGTAAAGCTGCTCATACAGCGGGACCGGGAAAAGAATTCGTAAAACGTAATAAAGCCCGGGACCGCAGTCAGCAGCGGTCCCGGGTTTCTGTCTGGGGTTCTCCCCGGCAGCGGCAATCCTCTTCGCCGGGCGCTTTCAGTGCCAATAGGGCCAGGTTATCGCCGATGACGTTAAATAGAGTAGCCAGCAGTCCCAGCTCCTCCGCCGTTTTCCCCTGGGCGATGGCAATTGACAGCGCCGCCGCCGCGGCAATCAGATCACCGCCCTGTCCCTGGGAACCGCAGCAGCAGCGTCTCACCGTATCCACCCCCCTGCCGCAGTATATGCGCAAAAGGGGAGGGCGGGCAACGCAGACGACAGGAAATCTTTGGATTCCCGGTCACTTGCCGTCACAGCTCTTTTACATACCGCAGGTCCACGCAGACGGTGTGGTGGGGGAAGGGAATGTCGGCATGGGTGCCGTCCCAGGCAAAGCCGTGGGCGGCGTAAAACCGCCGGGCCTGTTCGTTCTCCCGCAGAACGAACACAAAGGCGTTTTGAAAGCCCGCCTCCCTCATCCGTCGACAGGCCTCCTCGAACAGCAGCCCGCCATAGCCCCGGCCCCGCTCCTGGGGATGGGTATAAAAGGAGGCGATTTCCCCCCAGTCGGCATAGGCGGCGTTGTCGAAGGTGCAGATGTCGCCGGGGTTATAGTTCACCGTCCGGGCCCTGCAGTAGTTGAGGCAGGACACCGGCTGGTCTCCCCGATAGAGCAGCAGGCCGCGCACGCCGTTTTGCGTCTCATAATTGGCGCGGAACACCTCCACCCAGCGGTCGTCGGTGATCTCCCGGGCCATGTAGTCGGCGGGCACCGCGTCCACATAGGTGTCCCGCCAGCCTAGGGCGTGAATGAGGGACATGGCGCGGAAATGCTCCTCAGTGCGGGCGTCCACAAATCTCAATTCGTCCATAAAACCTCCTAAACACAAAGGCCGTCCAGCTCGGACGGCCTCTTATTATGGCGGCAGTTCCCCCTGCCCGCCCTCGCTTTCAGTCAACACTTGCGGTAATACGATGTCAATGAGGGCCAAGGCCCGTAACAGTGCAGGTGTATGCGGTCGGGACATTACAGTCATATGGAGGATTTGAACCTCCGCACCGGTCCGTCGATGCTGCCACCCAGTCCGGCTCATTCTCAGCCGGGGAGATCGCGTTCGCCCTGAAAGCTACCAAACCGCCGCCGTTTTACATCAGATCCGTGGTCCAGTTGGCGGCCTGAACGGCGTTGTCCAAAAGCCGCAGTTCCCTGGCCATTTGATCCGCTTGCTTTTGCAGACCCTTGACATCAACCGTGCTGAGCAGCTTGATCTCGGTGCGGGTGGCTCGATGCCCCGCCTGACTGGCGATATTGGCCATCTCCCGGTAAGCGCCGAGTTTCCACTTGAGCACATCCCGCCGGGCCAGGCACTCGGTCAGGCTTTTGCCCTCCAGCATGGTGCGGCAGTTGGTCAGATTGATCCGGGCGATAAGCTGCTCCAGATTGTCCATGCAGCCATCCAGCTCGGTCAGCAGCTCCGCAGGGTCTTCGGCGGGGGCTTCCCCCTCCTGCACGATGGCGTTGTTGGCCAGCCGCTGCTGGAGCTGCTGGATGCGGCGGTCCAGATCCGCCCGTTCTTGTAAGGCTTCCGCTAATTTCATGACGGGTATTCCTCCTTTATACACCGGAGCCTGCGAGCTCTTTTTCCTGCTTAGCCAGAGCTTTGGCATTAGCCAGCATCAGCTTGATGCGGTTCTCCTGATTGATCTTCGTCGCCCCGGGATCGTAGTCGATGGCCACGATATTGGAATAGGGGTAGTCGTCCTTCAGCTTGCGGATCATGCCCTTACCCACGATGTGGTTGGGCAGGCAGCCGAAGGGTTGGGTGCAAACGATGTTGGGCACACCGGAGTGGATGAGCTCCAGCATCTCGCCGGTGAGCAGCCAGCCCTCGCCCATCTTGTTGCCGTCCCCCAGATAGCCCTGGACCAGCCGGTGCATGTTCTCAAAGGTGCCGGGGGCCTGGAATCGGGTCTTCTTCAGGGCGGCGATCATATCCCGCTGGCAGGCCTCGATGTATCCCTTGAAGAGTTGGCAGAACTTCTTTTTGGCCCACAGCCCGCCGTAGATGTTCACGTCAACCTCTCGGTTGAAGATTTTGAAGATCATGAAATCGGTGAGGCCGGGAACGACGGGCTCCGCCCCCTCGGAGAGCAGGAAATCCTCCAAATTGTTGTTGCCCAGGGGGGAGAACTTCACATAGATCTCACCCACGACCCCCACCCGCACCTTCTCCTCATGGGAGACGGGGATGGTCTCAAAGTCGGCCAGGATGGCGTCGAAATTCCGGCGCATCTGCTTCCGGCTCATGCCCTTTCCCGCCTGGAAGCCGTCGATCAGCCTGCTCTGCCAGCCGTCCAGCATTTTGTCGGTATCGCCGGGGGTCAGCTCGTAGGGCCGGACCTGATTGGCGGCGTTCACCAGCAGGTCGCCGTACAGCATGGCGTAGATGAGCTTACGCACCAGGGACAGGGTGAGGGAGAAGCCGGGGTTTTTCTCCAGCCCGGACAGATTCACCGAGATGACGGGTACAAACTCCAGCCCCGCCTTTTCCAGGGCCTTGCGCAGCAGGTGGATGTAGTTGGACGCCCGGCAGCCGCCCCCGGTTTGGGTGATGAACAGCGCCACCTTGTGGGGGTCATAACCCCCGTGCTTGATGGCGTCGATAAGCTGGCCGATGACCAGCAGGGCGGGATAGCAGGTATCGTTGTGGACGTATTTCAGCCCCTCGTCCACGATGCCTCGGTGGTTGGTGGTGAGCATGTCCACCTTATAGCCCTCCAGCACCAGCAGCTGGCGGAACATGCCGAAATGGACGGGAAGCATCTGGGGCATGAGGATGGTGTACTCCTCCTTCATCTCTTTTGTAAAAAGGAGCCGCCCGTCCTTGTCGTATTTTAATTCAGCCATGGAAAAAACTCCTTTCGCGGGGGGTTAGTCGTCCCTGACGGCCCAGTAGACCCGGCCTATAGACCGTGTCATACCCATAGACTGCTGGAGGGCCAGGGAGGGTTCGTTGCCGAGGAACACCTGCCCATAGGGAACGTGTCCCCGGGACAGCTCAAGGCCGATCATATAGGACTGGAGCAGCCTGCCCAGTCCCCGGCGGCGGTAGGGGGGAAGCACCTCCAAAAGCCCTATGGAACCCTCTGCGTGCCGCCCAATAAAGGCCATGAGGGTGTCCGCGTCAAAGGCTCCATACAGCTCACCCCGCCGGATAAGCCGGGACAGATACGCCTCGCCTTCCATCTGATAATTGGCGCAGACAGTGGGCAGATGGGCCGCCGTCAACGGGCGGATCTCCACCTCCGTCTCCGGCAGGGGAGGGGCCGTGGTGCGCAGCCATCCCATTTGCCAGCAGGCGTTGAGTTCGGAAAAACCGAAGCATTTTTGCAGCAGATCGCGGTAAATTTGCTCGTGAACGGTGATAAAGCCGGGGTCGGGTGGAATCATCGCGCACAGCATCCGGGCGGTCCGCTCGTCGTCGGCAAACATGGTGTAGCCGTAGTCCGAGCCGTCGGCGGGGTTGGTAAAGGCCACCAGCGCTCCGCGGGGCTCAGCGCCCAGCACCCGGCCATCTCCCCGGCGGACGGCCTCAGTGAGATCAAGGTACAGCACCGGGTCCCGGTTCAGCGCCTCTTGGCAGACGGATAGGTCAGTGTTCACGGCGCTTCCTCTCCTCCATGGCGGCCATCAGCGAACGGATGCGGATTTTGACTGCCCCTAGATTGCTGATATCGTCGATTTTGAGCTGGGTATAAAGCTTACCCCCTTGTTCCAGAATGGAACGCATCTCATCGGTGGTAATGGCGTCGGTGCCGCAGCCGAAGCTCACCAGCTGCACCACCTGCATGTCGGGCTGGGTGCATACGTACCGGGCGGCGTTGTACATCCGGCTCTGGAACGTCCACTGGTTGAGTACCTTCCGGGGGGCGTAGCCTTCTCGGTAGCTCAGCGCGTCCTCCGTGAGTACCACGAAGCCGAAGGAGGTGAGCAGCTCGTCGATGCCGTGGTTGATCTCCGGGTCGATGTGGTAGGGGCGGCCGCACACCACCACGATGGGCAGGCCGTGCTCCCTGGCGTGGTCGATGTACTGCTGGCCCATGGTGTGTACGTCCCAGATATAGGAGTGGTACTCGTCATAGGCGTTGTCCACGGCAGCCCTAGTCTCCTTCCAGGGGATAGAGAACTCCTGCTCCATCATTTTTACAATGCGCTTGGTGAAGTCCTTCCGCCGCCACAGGCCGACATAGGGGTTGAGGAAGCGGGTGGTTTTCAGGCTGGGCACGTTGGCGGCCAACAGCTCAGGGTAGTAAGCTACCACCGGGCAGTTATAGTGGTTGTCCCCGATGCCCTCGTCATTGTTGTAGGACATGCAGGGGTACCAGATAGCGTCAACTCCCATCTCCACCAGGGCCTCCACGTGGCCGTGGAGCAGCTTGGCGGGGTAGCACACCGTATCCGACGGAATGGTGCGCTGGCCCTTGATATACAGCTTCCGGGAGGATTCGGGGGAGAGCACCACCTCGAAGTTCAGCGCGGTAAAGAAGCCGAACCAGAAGGGGAGGTTCTCATACATATTGAGGCCGAAGGGGATGCCGATCCGCCCCCGGGAGCCGTCCCCCTGGCCCTTGCCGGAGTAGGTGGTGCGCAGGGAGTGGTATTTGTAGCGCATTAAATTGGGCAGCTCCGCCTTTTCCTTGCCCAAGGGCCGGGAGCATCGGTTGCCTGAGATGAACCGCCGTCCGCCGTCGAAGCTGTTCACCGTAAGGGAGCAGTGGTTGGTGCACAGGTTGCAGGTGACGGGCTTTGCGGTATGGGTAAAGGACTGTAAGGCGGTTTCGCCTAATAAGGAGGACTGCTCCAATTTCAAATCCCGCGCGGCCAGCGCCGCGCCGAAGGCGCCCATAATGCCCGCGATGGTGGGGCGGGTGACCTCCCGGCCCAGCTCCTGCTCAAAGGCCCGGAGCACCGCGTCGTTGTGGAAGGTGCCGCCCTGGACCACGATGTGTTGGCCTAGGTCATCGGCGCTGGCGGCGCGGATGACCTTATAGATGGCGTTCTTCACGATGGAAATGGAAAGCCCTGCGCTGATGTCCTCTACGCTGGCCCCGTCTTTTTGCGCCTGCTTGACGGAGGAGTTCATGAACACCGTGCATCGGGAGCCCAGGTTCACCGGCTTCCGGGTGAACAGGCCCAGCTTGGCAAAGTCGGCGATGTCGTAGCCCAGCGCCTTGGCGAAGGTCTCGATGAAGGAGCCGCAGCCGGAGGAGCAGGCCTCGTTGAGCATGATGGAGTCCACCGCGCCGTTGCGGATCTTGAAGCACTTCATGTCCTGCCCGCCGATGTCGATGATGAAATCCACGTCGGGATTGAAATGGGCGGCGGCGCGGTAGTGGGCCACCGTCTCCACCAAACCCAGGTCGCAGGAAAAGGCGTTTTTGATTAGGTCCTCGCCGTAGCCGGTGACGGCGGAGCCCTTGATGTGAATACGGTTTCCGCACAGCTTGTAAATTTCCTTCAGCTGTTCCAGCACGATGGCCACCGGATTGCCCAGGTTGGAGTGGTAGTAATCGTACAGCAGCCCGCCGTCCGGGGCGATCAGCACAATCTTGGTGGTGGTGGACCCGGCGTCGATGCCTAAGTACGCGTCGCCCTCGTAAGTATGGATGTCCAGCTGGGGCGGGGTGGAGGCGTTGTGCCGGGCGGTGAAGGCGTCATAGTCCGCCTGGTTCTCGAACAGCGGCGGCATGGTGTCCACCACCGACGTGGCGGCGCGGCTCTCCTCCAGCAGCCGCAGAAGGTCGTCAAAGGGCCGCGCCTCATAGTCCGACGCGCACAGCGCCGCCCCCATGGCGGCAAAGCAGTCGCCGTCCTCGGGGAAGACGGCGTGGTCCTCGTCCAGCT
The DNA here is from genome assembly GCA_949948775.1 of uncultured Oscillospiraceae bacterium. Taxonomy (GTDB): domain Bacteria; phylum Bacillota; class Clostridia; order Oscillospirales; family Oscillospiraceae; genus Enterenecus. The sequence goes on along the minus strand of CATLHC010000005.1, from coordinate 8,878 downwards.
GGAGCGTATCCACGAACCGCTCCCGCAGGCCCATGAGGAAGTGGAGTGGTCCGCCCAAGAATACCAGCTTGCCCTTTAACTCACGGCCTTGGGTGAGCCCAGCCACCGTCTGGTCCACCACGGCCTGAAAGATGGAGGCGGCCACGTCCTCCTTCCGCCCGCCCTGATTCAAAATGGGCTGGATGTCGCTCTTGGCAAACACGCCGCAGCGGGAGGCGATGGGGTAGATTTTCTCGTGCTTCAGGGACAATTCGTCCAACTCGTTGACCGTGACGTTCATCAGCGTGGCCATCTGGTCGATGAACGCCCCGGTGCCCCCGGCGCAGGAGCCGTTCATCCGCTCCTCCAGCGCCCCGCCGAAGAAGATAATTTTGGCGTCCTCGCCGCCCAGCTCGATGACGGCGTCCGTGTCCGGAATATACGTATTCACGGCGGCGGCGGTGGCGTATACCTCCTGGACGAAGTCCAATCCCGCGGTCTTGGCTACGCCCAGCCCGGCGGAGCCGGTGACCACCAGGCGCACGTCCCTTCCCTTCAGCATGTCCTCAATGGAGCGCAGGGTCTCACAGGCCCGCTCCCGGGCTTTGGAATAATGCCGCTCGTAAGAGCGGAACAGCAGCTTGTTATCCTCATCCAGCACCACGACCTTGACGGTGGTGGAACCGATGTCGATGCCAACGCGCAGAATCATAGTGTCCTCCATTAACAATCATCAAGGACCGGAAAGCTCCGTGCCGTGGGGGCGGGAGGCGGTCTTGAAATATTTACAGCGGTTCAGCTAGATATTATATAGAACTGATAGGCTTTTTTCAATAGTATATTTAGACGGTTTTGCCGCAATTCGACAAAAACGGACCGCTGTGAAATTCACAACGGTCCGTTTGTCATTTGCTGGGGGTAAAGGGCTGTGCGCCGCAGCGTTCGGGGAAGTAGACCTGGTACCAGATCAGGAAGGACAGCACCGTGTACAGCTTGCGGTGGGTTTTAGCTTTGCCGGAGCGATGCTGTTCCAGCAGTTCCAGCAGATACTTCTGGTCGAAAAACTCGGCCGCATAGTCTTGTGTGATAAGGTCCTTTGCCCAGTTGTAATACTTGTCCTGGCGCAGCCAGGCGATGAAGGGGACGGGGAAGCCCTTCTTGTCCCGGTGCACCCAGTCGTCGGGAAGCAGGGGGACGGCGGCCATGCGCAGGGGCCACTTGGTCATGGTCTTGCCCCGCATCTTCTGGCTGCTGGGGATGGCTCGGGCGACCGCCCACACCTCCCGGTCCAGATAAGGTACCCGCAGCTCTAGAGAGCTGGCCATGGTCATGCGGTCGGCTTTGCGCAGAATGTCCAGAGGCTGCCAGAGGTGGAGGTCCAGATACTGCATCTTGGTCAAGTCGTCGGCGCCCTCCACCGCTTCAAAATAGGGCTCGGTGACGTCGTGCCAGGTCAGCTCGGAGCGGTAGGCGGGAGTGAGCACCCGCTCGGCCTCATCGTTGTCGAAAATGAATGCCTGACCTACGAAGGTCTGGTCGATGCCCTTGGCCGCCTTGGTGAGAAAGCCCTGGCCGTGAAAGGGAGGACGCTTTGCCGCCCACTTTGCCACCGCTTTGCGCAGTGCCAGGGGAGTTTTGCGGTAAATGCGGTAGGGCTTGGTGGTATGATAGGTGATATAGCCGCCGAACAGCTCGTCCGCCCCCTCGCCGGACAGCACCACCTTTACGTCCTGGGCTGCCAATTTTGAGAGGAAATACAGCGGCACCGTGGACAGATTGGCGTTTGGCTCGTCGGCGTAGTACTGGATGGAGGGCAGGGCGTCAAAAAATTCCTCGGCGGAGATGGTCTTGGAGATGTTTTTCAGTCCCAGCTCCTCACACAGCGCCTTGGCCTCGCCAGTCTCGTCAAAATCCTTGTTGTCGAAGCCCACGGAGTAGGTCTTGTCCGGCCGGGACAGGGCGGTGATGACGCTGGAGTCAATGCCGCCGGACAGGAAAGCTCCCACCTCTACGTCGCTGATCTGGTGGGCCTCCACCGACTCGGTGACAACTTCCCGGATCTGCTCCGCCCGCTTTTCCAGCGGCATGGGCTGCGGGTCGAAAGAGAAGGAATTGTAAGAGGCAAACTCGGTGTGCCCATCCCGGTGGAGAAGGTAGTGGCCGGGGAGCAGACGGTATACGCCCTTGAAGAAAGACTCGTTGAGGGCGGAATACTGGAAGGTGAGGTAGAGCTTCAGCGCCGCCGGGTTCAGCTCCTTTTTGAAACCGGGGTGGGGAAGAAAGCTCTTGCACTCGGAGCCGAAGAAGAACAGGCCGCCCATGACGGCGTAATAAAAGGGCTTAATGCCGAAGGGGTCCCGGGCGCCGAACAGCTCCTGCTTTTCCCTGTCCCAGATGACGAAGGCGAACATGCCCCGCAGCTTTTTCAGCACTTCCGGGCCCCACTCCATATAGCCGTGGAGCACCACCTCGGTGTCACAGGTGGTCTGAAAGCTGTGGCCGGCGGCGGCCAGCTGCTCGCGCAGAATTTTGAAGTTGTATACCTCGCCGTTATAGGCAATCACATACCGCCCATCGGGGCTGTACATGGGCTGGTCGCCCGTGGTCAGGTCAATGATGGACAGCCGCCGGTGGGCGATGGCGCAGTGCTGGTCCACAAAGTGGCCCTCGCCGTCGGGACCCCGGTGACGGATGGTGTCCCCCATAGCCCGCAGGACGTTTTCGTCGGGGGCGGCGGAGCGGGAGACGAAGCCGGTAAAACCGCACATATTGAAATCCTCCAGTTCGTCGGATGTGTTCGCAAAAAAGTTTTCACTTTAGAATAAAGCCAAAAAGAGAAAATGTCAACCGCTGACAGGAGAATATCGCCGGGGTTTGCTGGCGTTTTTTGGCATAAACGCTGGAATAGGAATCAAGGGTGGAAAAATGCGGAAGGCTGTGGTATGATAACAAGCGGCTGTGGATTAGGACAAAATGGCAGCCGGAGGTTTTTATGGATAAGCTTTGGACAAAACGCCTGCCGCCCCTGTGCGCTGCGCTGGGCGGGGTGCTGCTGGCGGGGACGGTGGCGTCCTGCTTCGGCCTGGAGCGGGCCGGAGGGGACGACTGCGCGTTTATTGTGTTGGCCCTGCTGGCTATGGCGGCGCTGGCCGCGGTCCTGGTCTGGCTGGAGACGCGCAGTGAGAGGGCTGTGATGATTATGCTGGCGCCTATTGGAGCGGCGATGCTGGTCCGGGTGCTGTGTTTGGACTATGCCAGTGGGGATTACAACACCTTCCTGAGCCATTGGTACGAATATTTTAAAATCAACGGCGGCTTTTCCGCCATGGCGGGCAGCGTGGGGGACTACAACGTGCCTTACCTCTATTTTATGGCCGCCATCTCCTATTTCAACGTGCCCGACCTGTACCTCATCAAGCTGCTTTCCATCCTGTGGGACGTGGCGCTGGCCTGGGGTTGTCTGCGGCTGGTGCGTTCCCTGACCAGGGAACGGCAGGGGAGCAGAGCTCCCCTGATTGCCTTTGGGACGGCGCTTCTGCTGCCCACAGTGGTGCTCAACGGGGCCTTGTGGGCCCAGTGCGACGCCATTTACGGCGCGCTGTGTATACACGCCGCCGCTCTGGTGCTGGAGGGGAAAAACAAAACCTCGGTGGCCTTGATCGCGGTGGCTTTCGCGTTTAAGCTCCAGGCGGTATTTATTCTGCCGCTGTGGGGGGTGCTGTGGCTGGCCGGCAGGGTAAAATTTCGAGAGCTGTGGGTGTTTCCGCTGACCTATTTTGCCACTATCGTCCCTGCGCTGCTGATGGGTAAGCCTTTGAGCGATATTTTGGGCGTCTACTTCAATCAAATGGGGGAATACCCCCGGCTGGTGCTGAACGCCCCGTCGGTATACCAGTTTATTCCCTACGGCATTGCGCTGGATGAAAACCTGGCGGCCAGGCTGGGCATTATCGCAGCGGGGGTGTTGGCGCTGATCCTGCTGGCGCTGGGGTTCCGGCTCCGGGACCGGTTGGACCGGGACGCCGCTATGACCATGGCGGTGGTTTTGTGTGTCGGCGTGCCGTTCCTCCTGCCCCACATGCACGAGCGGTACTTTTTCTTGGCCGATGTGTTCACGCTGTGTTGGGCCTGTGCCAATGTGCGCCGCGTTCCGGCGGCGGTGCTGGCGGCGGGAGCGTCCCTGGCCAGCTACTGCGTCTATCTGCGGCTGGAATATAATTTTGTTTTGCGGCTGGGCGAGTACACCTTCGTCATGGGGGTGGAGGCGTTGGCCATGCTGGCGGCGCTGATTTTTGCGATGTATGTGCTGGTCGGACAGATCTGGAAGTGTACAAAGGGGGAAATGGCATGAAATTCGTATCCTGGAACGTGAACGGCCTGCGGGCCTGTCTGAAAAAGAACTTTGTGGAGTCTGTATTGGCGCTGGACGCCGATTTGATCTGCCTGCAAGAGACCAAGATGGAGCGGGGTCAGGCGGAGGTGGAGCTGCCCGGCTACCACGAGTTCTGGAACTCGGCGGAGAAAAAGGGCTACTCCGGTACAGCCGTTTTCGCCCGGCAGGAGCCGGTTTCCGTTTCCTACGGCATGGACCTGGACAAGCACGACCACGAGGGACGGCTTATCACCCTGGAATACCCTGAGTTCTGGCTGGTGAACTGCTATACCCCCAACGCCCAGAACGAGCTGGCCCGCATCGGCTACCGCATGGAATGGGAGGACGACCTGCTGGACTATCTCAAGAGCTTGGACAAAACCAAACCTGTGGTCTACTGCGGAGACCTAAATGTAGCGCATGAGGAGATCGATTTGAAAAATCCCAAGACCAACCGGGGCAATGCTGGCTTCTCCGACCAGGAGCGCGGGGCCATGACCCGGCTGCTCAGCTCGGGCTTCACCGACACCTTCCGCCTGCTGCACCCGGAGGAGACGGGGGCCTATTCCTGGTGGAGCTACCGCTTCAAAGCCAGGGAGAAGAACGCGGGATGGCGCATCGACTACTTCATTGTCTCCGATCGTCTGGGAGAGCGGGTGACGGAGGCCGCCATCCATCCGGAGGTGCAGGGCAGCGACCACTGTCCGGTGTCGCTGATTTTGAAATAGTTTCCAGTTGAGTACGTCACTTTTTCGCGGGAAAACGGGCAAACTGACCCTGCGAAGGAGTGATGACACATGAAGCTGGAAAAGAAGTCCATGCTGCCCATCGCCGGGGCCACCATGGCGGCGGGCGCGGCCATCGGCCTGATGATGATGCCCAAAAAGAAAAAGCACTCCGCCCAAAAGGCGGCGGGCAGGGCCATCAAGGCCGTGGGCGAGGTTGTGGAGCATTTCAACGGCTCGCTGAAGATGTGAGAGAACGCCCCGCCTGCACGGCGGGGCGTTTCATATGATGAAGTGGACGGCGTCCGCCTCCGGCCGGGCGGGGTCCAGCAGCAGAAGCTCCCGCTTTTTGTCCATGGCGTAATTCAGAGTGTATTGAGTGCCTCCCGGGGTGCCGTCAAACACGGCCAGCACGGCGGAGGAGCGGTCCACCATGTACCGGTCCCGGCGGTGCATGCACCAGCGGTCGTAATTGCGCTGCACCACCGTCTCCAGGTCGCAGCGGTCCAGAATGTCCCGCCAGCGGCGGCGCAATTCTTCCGGCCAGTGGTCCGCTTGGGTGGGACAGGGAACCGCTCCCTCCACCGTCAGATCCGGGCGCCGCTCCCGCAAGGCCAATGCCGCCTCGGCAAAATACAGGTCGCAGCCCATGGCCATGCCGGAGATGAAGTGCCGGAAGCCCCGCCGGTACAGCTGCTCCAGCTCCCGGTCCAGGCTGCGCTTCAGTGCGACGCAGCGGGGATCGCTCTCGTCATCCCCCCAGGGCAGCTTGTCCGGCCGGTGGCCGGTGAAACAGCAGGTGCGGCTTTCTTCCAGAACCATGGCGCTCCCTCCAGTCACAGATTGATACAATAGTACTATACCTTTGGCAAAACGTCAAGGGAAAATAAAACATTCGTTCAAAAACTGCTCGACAGTATTCGACAAAAGAGGACTTGCATTCTCTGCCTGTATGGCATATAATGAAACGCGGAACAAATGAATGAATGTCTTCAGGGCGGGGTGAGATTCCCCACTGGCGGTATAGTCCGCGACCCGCGCAGGCGGCTGACCCGGTGCGATTCCGGGACCAACGGTACAGTCCGGATGGAAGAAGACGCGTAACCCTCCTGTGGTAGTAGTGTTGCGCCTGGAAGACAGTCTTTCGGGCGTTTCAGACTATTTGAGGAGGATTTTTTATGTTGGAAGGATTGGAGAAGCTGTGGACGGCGGTACAGGACAACGTGATGTTCCTGCTGGCCTGCCTGCTGGTGTTTGTGGGGATTTTTGTGGCGGCGGTGCTGTTGGAGCGGCTGTGGCTGAAGCCGGAAAAGCAGTCTCCCGCCCGTCGGGCGGCCTATGTGGGCATTTTTGCCGCCATCGCCGCGGTACTTATGTATTTGGAGTTTCCGCTGCCCTTCGCTCCGGCTTTCTATGAGATCGACTTCAGCGAGGTGCCGGTGCTGATTTGCTCCTTCTCCCTGGGGCCGGTGGCCGGGGTGGTGTGCGAGTTCGTGAAGGTGGTGCTGAAGCTGCTCCTTAAGGGGACCACCACCGCTTTTGTGGGTGACCTGGCCAATTTTGTGGTGGGCTGTTCCTTCATCCTGCCCGCCTCGGTGGTCTACTTTGCCAAGAAGACCAAGATGGGCGCCATCGTTGGCATGGGCGTGGGCACCGCCGTCATGACGGTATTCGGCAGCCTGTTCAACGCCGTCTACCTGATCCCCGCCTTCTCCGTGTTGTTCGGCAGTCCACTGGAGGAGATCGTGGCCATGGGCACTGCCGTCAATGGGGCCATCGTTGACGTGACCACCCTGGTTTTGTTTGCCGTGGTGCCGTTTAATCTGCTGAAGGGCGTGGTGGTCTCGGTGATTACGTTTTTCCTCTATAAGCATATTGAGCGGCTGCTGCGCATGCGGTAAGGTATTTTGCGCGTGGGACGGCGCCCCGCCGGCACAGCCGGAGGGGCGCCGTCTGTGCTGCGGGCATGGTGGGAGTCCCCCTTGAGATGGCCGGGGCAGTGTCAATTTCTCGGTCGGGACATATGCGGAACTTAAGTTTTGGCCAAATTTCACGGAATGGATGGACAGGGAAAAATATGTATGCTAAAATAAGTTTCAAATATCATGCATAGAGATAATTTTTCCCATGCTGGGCCGAAGGCAGAGGGGTGAGAAGGGATGCCGTGCCTGGGAGATAAGGAACTGTTTTTGCTGGACATGGACGGCACGATTTATTTGGACCGGGACCTGTTTCCCTGGACCATCCCGTTTTTAGAGGCCGTCAAGGTCAGGGGATGCAAATACCGTTTCCTCACCAATAACTCCTCCAAATCGGGGCAGGACTATATTGATAAGCTGGCTGGGATGGGCATCCGCGCCGCGCGGGAGGAGTTCGTCACCTCGGTGGACGCGCTCATCGCCGACCTGCTGTCCCGCCCGCCCTACAGGTTGTGCTACGTCTTTGGCACAAAGAGCTTCAAAGGCCAGCTGCGCGGGGCGGGCATCCCCGTCACCGATCGCCGGGAGGAAGGCGTGGACTGCCTGGTCATCGGCTTTGACACCGAGCTGACCTTTCAGAAGCTGGAGGACGCGTGCATCCTGCTGAACCGGGGGGTGGACTTCGTCGCCGCCAACCCGGACTGGGTGTGCCCCACCTGGTACGGCTCGGTGCCCGACTGCGGCAGCGTGTGCGAGATGCTGTTCCGGGCCACCGGGCGCAGGCCGAGGGTGCTCGGCAAGCCCCGGCCCGCCATGGCGAAACTGGCCATGGAGCGGGCGGGGGTCCCGCCGGAGCGCACGGTGATGGTGGGAGACCGGCTGTACACCGACATCGCCGCCGGGGTGAACGCCGGCATCGACACCGCCTTTGTCCTGTCCGGCGAGGGGACGCGGGCGGATTTAGAGGGGGGCGGGGCGTGCCCCACCTGGGTGTTTGAGGACATCGCCGCCCTCCACCGGGCCTGGGCGGGGGAGGAGTAGGAAACAGGCCCCGGACTGAGCCGGTTGGGATTTGCTCCAAAAAGCGGGGGATGCCCCGGGAAAGAGCGTGAAGGAATGAACGAACTGAAGCTGAACAACAAACGCACGATTTTAGTGGGGCTGGCCTTCCTGTCCATCTGTTCCTTCTGGCAGATGTATGACAACCTGATTCCCCTCATCCTCCGGCGCACCTTTGCCCTGGACGAGTCCCTCACCGGGATGATCATGGCGGCGGACAACGTGCTGGCCCTGTTCCTGCTGCCCCTGTTCGGCGGCCTGTCCGACAGGTGCAGGCCGGGGAAGCTGGGGCGGCGCACCCCCTTCATCCTGGCGGGCACCGCCGGGGCGGTGGTGCTGATGAACCTGCTCCCCGCGCTGGACAACAGCTATGCCGCCCAGGCGGCCCCCTTCAAGCTGGTGAGCTTTGTCATTGTGCTGGGCCTGCTGCTCATCGCCATGGGCACCTACCGCTCCCCCGCCGTGGCCCTCATGCCCGACGTCACCCCCAAGCCCCTGCGCTCCAAGGCCAACGCCATCATCAACCTGATGGGGGCGGTGGGCGGCGTGCTCTACCTGGGGGTGAGCGCAATTCTGTACCCCGCCTCCAAAACCGGAAGTGCGGGCCACGTGGACTACCAGCCGCTGTTTCTCATCGTGTCCCTGATTATGGTGGCGGCGGTGGCGGTGCTGCTGTTCACCATCCGGGAGCCCAGGCTGGCGGAGGAGAACCGGGCGCTGGAGAAAAAGCATCCTGAATGGAATCTGGCCCGCGACGACGGCAGCGGCCGCGAAACCCTCCCCGCGCCGGTGAAGCGGAGCCTGGGCTTCCTGCTGGCCTCCAT